>NZ_JBEXHW010000008.1:0-91465 GCF_040608235.1 Streptomyces sp. NPDC005202
GTAACCCGCCTAGATCTACGCTGAGGAGGAACGACCCTTCCCCAGGCTCTCGGCTTCTCCCCCCACTCCCGACTTCGCTCGAGCGGGGGGGGGGGGCCACATGAGCAGGGGAGACCCCGATGCGGAGGGAGCGCACATGGCTACCGGCAACCCCGAGGGCAAGAAGCGGCTACCGGAGGAACAGCGCCTGGGACCGGTCCTCCGGAGGCGGGGGCAGGTCCAGGAGAGCACCACCGACCAGCGGCTGCTGGACGAGCGCGCCCCCACGGACTGGGTCCACACCGACCCCTGGCGCGTCCTGCGCATCCAGTCGGAGTTCATCGAGGGCTTCGGCACACTTGCCGAACTCCCGCCCGCGATCAGCGTGTTCGGCTCCGCACGTACGCCGGTGGACTCGCCGGAGTACGAAGCGGGCGTGCGGCTGGGCCGTGGCCTGGTGGAGGCCGGCTTCGCGGTGATCACGGGAGGCGGCCCGGGCGCGATGGAAGCGGCGAACAAGGGCGCCTGCGAAGCGGGCGGCATCTCGGTCGGCCTGGGCATCGAGCTCCCCTTCGAGCAGGGCCTGAACCCCTACGTCGACATCGGCCTCAACTTCCGCTACTTCTTCGTCCGCAAGATGATGTTCGTGAAGTACGCCCAGGGTTTCGTGGTGCTGCCGGGCGGCCTCGGCACCCTCGACGAACTCTTCGAGGCCCTCACTCTCGTCCAGACCCAGAAGGTCACCCGCTTCCCCATCGTCCTCTTCGGCAGCGCGTACTGGGGCGGCCTCGTCGACTGGCTGGAGAACACGCTGATCGCCGAGGGCAAGGCGAGGCAGGCGGACCTGACGCTGTTCCACATGACGGACGACGTGGAGGAGGCGGTGGCGTTGGTGTCGAAGGAGGCGGGCCGCTAGCGCGGGGCCTGGCCGACGGGACCCGAAAGGCCCTCGGGCTCGCTGGCTGACCGGCCGAGTCGGTGGTGGGTGGGCACAGGCCCGGGCCCAGGGGGCGGAGCACCCTGGTGCGGCGGGGAGCCCCCTGGTACGGCAGGGCGGAGCCCCCAGGTACGGCAGGGCGGAGCCCTCTGGTACGGCGCGGAGCCCTACGCCAGCCCCCGTCGGGCGACGGCAGGAGGCCGGTGCCCGGCGATGGACGCCACCATGTCCAGCACCTGCCGCGTCTCGGCCACCTCGTGCACCCGGTACACCTGTGCTCCGAGCCACGCCGACACCGCGGTCGTCGCCAGCGTCCCGAGCACCCGCTCCTTCACCGGCTTGTCCAGCGTCTCCCCGACGAAGTCCTTGTTGGACAGCGACACCAGCACCGGCCACCCGGTCGCCACCATCTCCCCGAGCCGCCGCGTCGCCTCCAGGCTGTGCCGCGTGTTCTTCCCGAAGTCGTGCCCGGGATCGATCAGTACCGACTCCCGCGGCACACCCAGCGACACCGCCCGCTCCGCCAGCCCCACGGTCGCCCTCAAGATGTCCGCCATGACGTCGTCGTACGTCACCCGGTGCGGCCGCGTCCGCGGCTGCGCACCGCCCGCGTGCGTGCACACCAACCCGACCCGGTACCGCGCCGCGACCTCCGCCAGCCGCGGATCCACCCCGCCCCACGCGTCGTTCAGCAGATCCGCCCCCGCCTCGCAGACCGCCTCCCCGACCTCGGACCGCCAGGTGTCCACACTGATGACCACGTCCGGGAACCGCCGACGCACCTCCGCGACGAACCCGACCGTCCGCCGCGCCTCCTCCTCGGCCGTCACCTCTTCGCCCGGCCCCGCCTTGACGCCGCCGATGTCGACGATCGCGGCCCCCTCGGCGACCGCCTGCTCCACGCGTGCGAGGGCCGGCTCGTCGAGGAACGTCGCCCCCTGGTCGTAGAAGGAGTCGGGGGTCCGGTTCACGATCGCCATGATCACCGGCTCGTGCGCGTGGAATTCACGCCTGCCCAGCCTGAGCATCCCCTGTGACCTCTCCTAGTACGTCCCGGTCTTCGGCCGGCTGCGACCCTAACTGTCAGACTCGCATGGCACGATCGGACCCTGACACATTCGGCTTCGACACGTTCGTGGGGACCCCAGCGATGGTTATGTTCTTGTTCCTGGTCGTCGCGCTCGCCGTCGTGGTCGCCGCGGTGACCCTGGCCGTGGTGGGCGGCGGCGAGGGGACCGGCCCGCTGCCGGAAGCGGCGCCCGACCGGCTCCAGGACCCGCTGCCCGCGGACCGCCCGGTCAACAGCGCCGACGTGGAGAGCCTCCGGTTCCCGCTCGCCGCCCGCGGCTACCGCATGGCGGACGTCGACGACGCCCTCAGCCGCCTCGGCGCCGAGCTCGCCGAGCGCGACGCCCGCATCGCCGACCTGGAGTCCGCCCTCGCCGGCGCCCAGGCCGCGGCGGCGCACGTCCGCATGGACAAGCCCGCGCAGGAGGACCAGGAGTGAGCACCGGCGCCATCGCCGGCCCCGACGGTGCCCTGCGCTGCCCCTGGGCCCTGTCCGCCCCGGAGTACGTGACGTACCACGACGAGGAGTGGGGCCGCCCGGTTCACGGCGACGACGTGCTCTTCGAACGTCTCAGCCTGGAGGCCTTCCAGTCCGGCCTGTCCTGGATCACCATCCTGCGCCGCCGCCCCGGCTTCCGCGCCGCCTTCGCCGACTTCAAGATCTCCGCGGTGGCGGCCTTCACGGACGCCGACCGCGAGCGCCTCCTCGCCGACCCGGGCATCATCCGCAACCGCGCCAAGATAGACGCGACCCTCGCCAACGCGCGCGTGCTCGCCGAGTGGTCCCCGGGCGAGCTGGACGCCCTCATCTGGTCCCACGCCCCCGACCCGGCCACCCGCCCGGCCCCGAAGACCCTGTCCGACGTCCCGGCGGTCACCCCCGAGTCCACGGCCCTGTCCAAGGCCCTGAAGAAGCGGGGCCTGCGCTTCATCGGCCCGACGACGGCGTACGCACTGATGCAGGCGTGCGGCCTGGTCGACGATCACTTGGAGGATTGCCTCGCGCGCCGCCCCTGACCTGCCCGGCGAGGGGCGGCGCCTTGGCACCGCAGGTCAGCGGCCCAGGTACTTCGGCTTCTCCTTGTTCACGAAGGCCTGCACCGCGATCGCATGGTCCTCCGAGGACCCCGCTCGCGTCTGGAGCTCGTCCTCCTTCTCCAGCGTCTCCTCGAGGGAGTGCGTGAGCCCGTAGGACACGGCCTCCTTCAGCGCCGCGTACGCCACCGTCGGCCCCTCGGCCAGCGCTCGCGCCACCTTCTCGGCCTCGGCCCGCAGTTCGGCCGCGGGCACGACCCGGTTGGCGATCCCCAGCTCGAACGCGTCCTGCGCCGTGATGCTCCGCGGGAAGAGCAGCAGGTCGGCGGCGCGCCCGGGCCCGACGACCCGTGGGAGGGTCCACGAGATGCCGGAGTCGGCGGTCAGGGCGACGCCTGCGAACGACGTGTTGAAGGCCGCCGTGTCCGCCACGATCCGGTAGTCCGCCGCGAGCGCGAAGCCGAAGCCCGCCCCGGCCGCGACCCCGTTCACCGCGGCGACCACCGGCTTCGGCGCCCCCGCCAGCGCCCGCACGATCGGGTTGTAGTGCTCCCGCACGGTGCTCATCGTCTGCCCCGAGCCGGTCTCCCGGTCGGTGGCCAGCAGCCCGATGTGCTCCTTGAGGTCCTGCCCCACGCAGAACGCCCGGTCCCCGGCGGCGGTCAGCAGCACCGCCCGTACGGCGTTGTCGGCCGCCGCGGACTGGACCGCGTCCCGGAGGGCGACCTTGGTCGCGACGTTCAGCGCGTTCATCGCCTCGGGGCGGTTCAGCGTGATCGTCGCGAGCCCGTCGCTCACCTCGTAGAGCACGGTGTCGGTCATGGGGCATCCCCTCCGGTGTCGCGGCTGGGACGTACCGGTCGGTACGTCCTTCGTCTGAAGGACAGCATGGCGGAGATCACCAGCGGAGGAACGGACCGGACGTGTGACCTGCGTCAAAGAATTCCACTCCGTTTTCGGTCGGCGGACGTCTGCGGGGCCGCGCAGTATCGCAGCCACATTGCCGAATTGAGTGGTTTTGCTCGCGTGCGTTGCCCAAGCGATGCCGACTGATGTTGGTCATCGGGTCCTGAGATGCGGGATAATGGCCTGGAAGCAATGTGTTCGATGCCGGTGTCGCGTGTCCTGTACGGACCGCGCGTGCCCTCCATGGGCCGTCGGCTGACAATGAGCTGGTTTCAGGAAGGGGAACGAGCATGGCGGCCATGAAGCCGCGGACGGGCGATGGCCCGCTCGAGGTGACCAAGGAGGGGCGGGGCATCGTCATGCGCGTTCCGCTCGAAGGCGGCGGTCGGCTCGTCGTCGAGCTGACTCCTGACGAGGCCGACGCGCTCGGCGACGCCCTCAAGAAGGTCGTCGGCTGACGCGCAAGCGACCATGCCCTTTCAGCTGCCCCGGCATCGTAGGCGGTGCCGGGGTTGCTGATTTCTCCGGGGTACGCGCACCGACGCGACCGGCGGTCACACTCTCCGGCGCCCCTCCGGGCGACGCGAACGGCGGTCACACGGTCCGGCCCCGTCCGGCGACGCGACCGCGGCGGTCACCCCGTCCGGCGCCCCTCCGGCGCAGCGCCCGCTGTCAGCGCTTGACCGCGCACAGCAGGCCGTCGCCCACCGGCAGCAGCGACGGCACCAGGTCCGGGCTCTCCCGTACCGTGCGCAGCAGCTCCCGCAGCCGCAGCACCTCCGTCGGCTGCGGCCCGGAGTCCACCGTCCGGCCGTGCGCGAAGACACCCTCGAAGACCACGAGCCCTCCGGGGCGCAGCAGGCGCAACGATTCGGCGAGGTAGTCGGGGAACTCCAGCCGGTCGCCGTCGCAGAAGACGAGGTCGTATCCGGCGTCCGCGAGGCGGGGCAGGACGTCCAGGGCGCGGCCGGGGATGAAGCGGGCGCGGTTGCTGGCGAAGCCGGCCGCGCGGAAGGCATGGCGGGCGAACTGCTGGTGCTCCGGCTCGGGGTCGACGGTGGTCAGCACCCCGTCCGGCCGCATGCCGTGCAGCAGATGGATCCCGGAGACGCCGGTACCGGTCCCGATCTCCGCGACCGCCTTGGCGTCCACGGTGGCGGCGAGCAACCGCAGCGCGGCACCCGCGCTGGGCGACACCGAGCGCAGCCCTGCCTCGCGGGCCCGGTCGCGGGCCCAGCGCAGCGCGTCGTCCTCGGCGACATAGGCGTCGGCGAACGCCCAGCTCGTCTGCCGGTTGCCGGTAATGACCCTCTCCTGTCCCCATGGTTGCCTGGGCGTGACTGTATCCGTTGGCGTCGGGAACCCGCAGATGGGACCGGTCGTTTGAAGGGATGAGCGAGTGACGGCGGACACGAGGGGGGGTATGAGGTGGATCGGGACACCGAGCAAGTGCTGACGCAGCCGCATGAGCCGTGCCAGCGCGTATCAAATTCTCGTAAAACCGCTTATCCGGAGCTAACGGGCGAGGTGGCTATGGTAGGGGCTCCACTGGACACCACCAGAGCCAACAGGGGAGGTGCGGCTGCGCCTGTGGATCGGGGAAGAGTGCTGCGGCGCTTTCTCGGATCGGCGGGCAGGCCGAAATCCGTGAACGACACCGCTGCTGACCCGAGCCACGCCACCGACTTCGCCCAGACCGCGACTTTCTCCACCGACGCGGACGGGCAGGCGTGGACTCCGCCCACCTGGGAGGAGATCGTCAGCACCCACAGCGGCCGCGTCTATCGCCTGGCCTACCGCCTCACCGGCAACCAGCACGACGCCGAGGACCTCACCCAGGAGGTTTTCGTCCGCGTCTTCCGCTCCCTGTCGACGTACACGCCGGGCACGTTCGAGGGCTGGCTGCACCGCATCACCACGAACCTCTTCCTGGACATGGTCCGCCGCAAGCAGCGCATCCGATTCGACGCGCTCGGCGAGGACGCCGCCGAGCGGCTGGCCAGCAAGGAGCCCACCCCGCAGCAGCTCTTCAACGACGCGCACTTCGACGCGGACGTCCAGCAGGCCCTCGACACCCTGGCGCCGGAGTTCCGCGCCGCGGTCGTCCTGTGCGACATCGAAGGACTGTCGTACGAGGAGATCGCCGCGACCCTGGGCGTCAAGCTCGGCACGGTCCGTTCCCGCATCCACCGCGGCCGCTCCCAACTGCGCAAGGCCCTCGCGCACCGCTCGCCGGAGGCCCGGGCCGAGCGCCGCGCCCTCATGCCCGGTGTTCCCGCACTGGGGGGAGGGGGCGCGACCGCGTGAGTGGATCACGACCCAACCCTGCCGCGAGGCTCCTTGCGGAACAGCACCTGGGAGACCGCCTTTCCGCCCTCGTCGACGGAGAGCTCGGTCATGAGACGCGCGAGCGCGTCCTGGCGCACGTGGCCACCTGCCCGAAATGCAAGGCGGAGGTCGACGCGCAGCGACGGTTGAAGAACGTCTTCGCGGAGGCGGCCCCGCCGCCCCCCTCCGAGAGCTTCCTGGCCCGCCTCCAGGGGCTCCCCGGGGGAGGTGACACGGACGGCGGCGGCTCGCCGCTGAGCGGGGGAGCATTCCCCGGCGGGCTCTCCGGACGATCCGGCGTGTTCGGAGTGAAGCGGGGCGAGCAGTTCGAGTTCGGCTACGTCCCGTCGCGACCGCACATCTCCGACCCGGCCGCGGCCTCGTCGGACCGCGGCTACCGGATCCACCCCGTCGGCCGTCACGACAGCGAGCGGTCGGCCTCGCGCGGGCTGCGGTTCGCGTTCGTCGCCGCCGGGGCGGTGTCACTGGCCGCGCTCGCGCTGGGCGGGGTGACCACCGGCATCCCGGGCGACACGGCCGCGGATGCGCGCGGCGGCACAGGGGCCGGCAGCAATGTGACGCCGGCGGGTTCGGCGGGCACGGAAGCGGTGACGGCGCCCGAGGCCCAGCGGCGGCGCTCGGCCGGGCCGCTGCTGGCTCAGGGGCAGCGGTCGTCCGGTGGCACCCCGGTGGCGCCGACCACGTTGTCCGCGCCGCTGCTGCCCGGGGCGCCGTCCCCCGCCGCCGGGCAGGCACAGGACGTGATGCACACGCTGACCACCCCGGTGGTCGCCGGTGCCGCCGTCATGTCCCCGTTGATACGGCCGCTCGCCACGACCCCGCCGACCCTCCTGACCTCCTGGTCCACGGCCCCGGGGTACGCGGCGCCGGGCCTCCTCGCCGCGCCCGCCCCCGACACGACATCCGCTCCCGCTCCCTCTCTCACCGCTTCTCCCGCCGCATCTCCCACCGCCTCCCTGCGCACGGCGCACTGACCGGCCTCTGCGCGGTGGTCCGCGAACCTGGTTGAATCCAGGTGGTCGCGCCCATGACATGGATCCGGGCGCGGAGTCGACGACGCGCGGCCGCCGCCGACGAGTCGTGCCGCGGCCAGGGCTTGTCTTTCGGATCGGTCCGACTCGAGAGACGGCACATGGCAGCAGGCGCGTGCCAGACCCCGCGGCCCCGGAGCGATTCGAAAGACAGGCCTGAGCTGTGGGGAGAGCATGAACGAGGGGATGCCCGCGAAGTCCACCCGCCCGAAGTGGTGGAGCCGGCCCCGGCCAGTACCTCCGGGGGAGACGGAGGGGGCTTCCACGACGCCCACGACGCCGGAGGCCGAGACGCCGGGTTCGCCCGAGGGCCGGGACGCGACGCCGGGGTCTGCGGGGGCCGCAGGCCCGGGTGGGGACCGTGGGGACCGTGACGGTGACTTCGAGCTGGAGCGTCCGGGCGCAGTCCTGAGCGGCCGGGGAGGGGAGGGCGACTTCCAGCTCGGACAGCCGGGCGAAGCGCCTGGTGGCAGCGAGGCGGACACCGCGCCGAGCCCTTCCGGCAGGGAGTCCGTCGCGTCCGGGGCCGGTGAGCCGGGGGATGCAGCCTCCGGCCCTGCCCTCCCGCCCGCCGAGCGTCCCAAGCCCTTGCACGACCCCGACCCCTACAACACCCCGCCGTACGGCGAGCCGGGCCCCTGGGCACCCGCCCCGCCGGTGCAGCACCCGGCGGTTGCTCCTGCTCACGGCACGGCGGTACCGACGCCCGCGGCCGCCCCGGGTGCGCCCGCCCTTTCGTCGCAAGCTCCGTCGGTCCCGGCACCCCGGGCCACGCCCCACGGCGCCCCCATACCAACGAGCCCCGTCCCCCAGGGCGTGCCGGCCCCGGCCGTGATCCAGGCGCCGCCCTCTGCTCCTGGGGCGTCTGTCCTGGCGGCTCCTGAGGTCCAGGGCGTGCCGGCCCCGGCCGTGACGCAGGCGCCGCCCTCTGCTCCTGGGGCGTCTGTCCTGGCGGCTCCTGAGGTCCAGGGCGTGTCGGCCCCGGCCGTGACGCAGGCGCCGCCCTCTGCTCCTGGGGCGTCTGTCCTGGCGGCTCCTGAGGTCCAGGGCGTGCCGGCCCCGGCCGTGACGCAGGCGCCGCCCTCTGCTCCTGGGGCGTCTGTCCTGGCGGCTCCTGAGGTCCAGGGCGTGTCGGCCTCGGCCGTGATCCAGGCGCCGCCCTCTGCTCCTGGGGCGTCTGTCCTGGCGGCTCCTGAGGTCCAGGGCGTGTCGGCCTCGGCCGTGACGCAGGCGCCGCCCTCTGCTCCTGGGGCGCCTGTCCTGGCGGCTCCCGAGGTCCAGGGCATATCTGCTCCGGCGGCCTCGGCCCCACCTGCTGGGCCCGCCCCCGCAGACTCTCCACCCCACGGCCACGCGGCCCCCTCCGCCGACACCCCGCCCGCCACCGACCCCTGGCACCGCTACGACCCCTGGGCCGCCACCTCCATCCCTGCCCCCCTTCAGCAGAGCGGGGTCGGTGTGCCCACGCCGGAGCAGCGGCGCAGGCGGGTCAGGCGGGCCCTCGTCGGTGGTGCCGTGGTGCTCGCGCTCGCGTCCGGCGGGCTCGGCGGGCTCGTCGGGGCGTACATCGAGCGCAATGGGGGCGTGGGGGCCGTGGAGCTGCCGCAGGCCGGGAAGGAGCCCACCGGGCGCGCCCCCGACAGCGTCGCCGGGATCGCCGCCCGTGCGCTGCCCAGCGTCGTGACCCTGCACGTCACCGGCTCCGGCGAGCAGGGCACCGGCACCGGCTTCGTGCTCGACCGCCTCGGCCACATCCTCACCAACAACCACGTCGTCGAGCCCGCCGCCTCCAGCGGCGACATATCCGTGACCTTCAGCGGCGGCCAGACCGCCAAGGCCAGGATCGTCGGCCGCGACACCGGCTACGACCTCGCCGTCGTCCAGGTGCGCGGCGTGCGCGGCCTGACCCCCATACCCCTCGGCAACTCCGACAACGTGCAGGTGGGCGACCCGGTCGTGGCCATCGGCACCCCCTTCGACCTCGCCAACACCGTCACCTCCGGCATCATCAGCGCCAAGGAGCGGCCCATCACGGCCGGCGGCGAGAAGGGCGACGGCAGCGACCTGTCGTACGTCGACGCCCTGCAGACCGACGCCGCGATCAACCCCGGCAACTCCGGCGGCCCCCTCCTCGACTCCCGGGCCCGCGTCGTCGGCATCAACTCCGCCATCCGCTCCGCCGACAGCGGCTCCGACCTCCAGGGCGCCCAGGCCGGCTCCATCGGCCTCGGCTTCGCCATCCCCATCAACCAGGCCAAGCGCGTCGCCGAGGAGCTGATCAACACCGGTAAGGCCACTCACCCGGTGATCGGCGTGACCCTTGACATGAACTACACCGGCGACGGTGCCCGGGTCGGCACCAAGGGCCGCAACGGCAAATCCCCGGTCACCCCGGGCGGCCCGGGCGCCAAGGCCGGCATCAAGGCCGGTGACGTCATCACCGTGGTCGACGGCCGGCGCGTCCACTCCGGCGAGGAGCTGATCGTCAAGACCCGCGCCCACCGCCCCGGCGACCGCCTGGAGCTCACCATCGAACGCGACGGAAAGGAGCGAACGGTCTCCCTCGTGCTCGGGTCCTCGAACAGCAACTGACCCGCCCTGGACACCCCGGAAGCCGACCCGTCCGGCGGCGACCGACAGGCTCGCAGGTGAAGCCTCAACGCACCACTCACCAAGGCAGACAAGCCGAGAAACCCGTCGTGTACACGCACTCGGACACCTCGGGACGGTACCGGTCGGACACGTACGCCGGGTACCGTGGACCCGGCCCGGACCACGGAAGACCCGCACAGACCACCCGAGGGCCGAGGACCGAGGACATCGCAAGGAGCTTCAGGTGTTCAATGACATAGGACCGCTCGAGCTGGTGACGATCATCGTCCTGGCCGTGCTCGTGTTCGGTCCGGACAAGCTCCCGAAGGTCATCCAGGACGTGATGCGCACGATCCGGAAGATCCGTGAGTTCTCGGAGAGCGCCAAGCAGGACATCCGCAACGAACTCGGCCCCGAGTTCAAGGACTTCGAGTTCGAGGACCTCAACCTCAAGACGTTCATCCGCAAGCAGATCGACAACGACGACCTGGGGCTGAAGGAGATTCGCAACGGCTTCGACCTGAAGAAGGAAATGGCCGAGATCAAGGACGCGGCGCACAGCCGCGAGTCCGACTCCCCGTCCTCCTCGTCCTCTTCGGCGTCCTCCTCTCCGGCGTCCTTGGGGTCCTCCGGCAGCCGGGTCGACATGACCAAGAGGCCCGAGGGCTCCGACCGCGACGACCGTCCGCCCTTCGACGTGGACGCCACCTGAGCGTCGCGTAGGACGGACGCCACCTGAGCGGCGTAGGACGGATGTCCCTGAGCGGCACAGGCCGGTGAGCCGCACGTCGGGGTGGGTGCGGCGCCGTCGGACGTGACGCGTTTCATACCGCGTGCGCGCCGTGGGAGGCCTGAACCCGTCGTCCGAGCGGCCCACGCGCCGGGCGGTTTCCCGGCTGCCCGAAGCGGGGTCGATATGCTGCCGAGTTGTTGTGCGGACCGGACGAGTACGCCCGAAGGGGGGCGGGCCACCCCGGTCCGACGAGAGCGAGGAGGCGTCCGGGTACATGGAGACGACAAGTCGGGCAGTCGCGCAGGCGCCGGCCGCGGAGGGCGGACAGCAGGTCCCCTCCGGCCGGCGTACGGTCGACGGCTACCTGCTGGCGCCCTTCCCGTGGTACGGCCTCGACGAGGCCTTCACGGGGCCGCGCTGGCTGATGCAGGTCGGCACCTCGGCCGACGGGACCGTGGAACACGGTTCCATCGGACACGGCGACGAGCCCTCCGTACGCAACGAGTACGTGTCCGGGTCCCCGGACGAGCCGAAGGAGAAGTTCGCGGTCGTGGTCACCGTCGCGGCCAACCCCGTACGGCGCAGCGCCGACGGCACGGGTCTTTTGGAGGCCACCTCGGTGTCCTCGGCGGCCTGGCTCGCCGGGGTGGGGCTGCTGTCCTTCACCTGGCCCGGGCAGATGGACCACAGCCTGCGCGACGACTGGCTGGAGCAGCAGACCGAGACGGCGTGGGTGCTGGCCGACGACCTGTCCGGCCCGGCGTGGTCCACGCTCTCCCTTCCCGTGGACGGCGTCCCGACGCCTTTCCACTATCGCGAGTCCGAGTTCGGCTGGGTCCTCGCCGGGTCGACTCCGGAGGGGGTGCACGTGGGTGCGTACGGGCGAGGGATGAGCGCGTACGGACTGGGCTTCGCCATGATCAAGGACATCTCGGCGTACGCGTAGCCGAAATCACGACGCCGGGGGCGCCGCCTTGCGAAAGACGGCGCCCCCGGCGTCGTAGCAGTCCTGGAACTTGTTCAGAACTTGTTCTTCGGAGTGATCCCCAGCGACAGTCCCGCAAGCCCCCGCTGCCGCCCGCCGAGCTTCCCGGCGATCGCCCGCAGGGCCGAGCCCGCAGGGGAGTCCGGGTCGGTCAGGACCACCGGCCTGCCCTCGTCGCCGCCCTCGCGGAGGCGGACGTCGATCGGGATGGAGCCGAGGACGGGAACGCTCGTGCCCGTCGTGCGCGTCAGACCGTCCGCCACCACCTGGCCGCCGCCCGTGCCGAAGACGTCGACCATCTCGCCGCAGTGCGGGCAGGGCAGGCCGGACATGTTCTCGACCACGCCGACGATCTTCTGGTGGGTCTGGACGGCGATGGAGCCCGCCCGCTCGGCCACCTCGGCCGCGGCCTGCTGAGGCGTCGTCACGACCAGGATCTCGGCGTTCGGGATCAGCTGGGCCACCGAGATGGCGATGTCGCCCGTGCCCGGCGGGAGGTCCAGCAGCAGCACGTCCAGGTCACCCCAGTACACGTCTGCCAGGAACTGCTGGAGCGCGCGGTGCAGCATCGGGCCGCGCCAGACGACCGGCGCGTTGCCCGGGGTGAACATGCCGATCGAGATGACCCTCACGCCGTTCGCGGACGGCGGCATGATCATGTTCTCGACCTGGGTCGGGCGGCCGTCCACACCCAGCATGCGCGGCACGCTGTGGCCGTAGATGTCGGCGTCCACGACACCGACCTGCAGGCCGTCGGCCGCCATCGCCGCCGCCAGGTTCACCGTCACCGACGACTTGCCGACGCCGCCCTTGCCGGACGCGACCGCGTACACCCGGGTCAGGTTGCCCGGCTTGGCGAAGGGGACCTCGCGCTCGGCCTGGCCGCCGCGCAGGGCGGTCGTCAGCTCACGGCGCTGCTCGTCGCTCATCACGTCGAGCGTGACGTCGACACGGGTGACGCCCTCGACGCGCGAGACCGCCTCGGTCACCCGCTGGGTGATCGTCTCGCGCATGGGGCAGCCGGAGACCGTCAGGTACACGGTGACCGCGACCGCACCGTCCGCACCGATCTCCACCGATTTGACCATCCCCAGCTCGGTGATGGGTCGATGGATCTCAGGGTCGTTCACCGTCGCCAGCGCTTCGCGCACCGCGTCTTCCGTAGCCATAAGAACGATGGTACGGCGCCCCGCGGCGGGCCCGGGACCCCCGTCAGCGGTCGTCCTTGTCACGTCCGCGCGGGTGCTCTGCCGGGAATACACCGCGGTCGTGGTGGCCGTCGACCCGCACCTCCTCCAGCTCCTTGACCAGGTCGTGCAGCTCCGAGCGGAGCCAGTCGCGGGTCGCCACCTCGCCGAGGCCCATGCGCAGCGCGGCGACCTCGCGGGTCAGGTACTCGGTGTCGGCGATCGACCGCTCGTTCTGCTTGCGATCCTGCTCCAGGTTGACCCGGTCGCGGTCAGCCTGCCGGTTCTGCGCGAGCAGGATCAGCGGGGCGGCGTAGGAGGCCTGCAGGGACAGCATCAGCGTCAGGAAGATGAACGGGTACTCGTCGAAGCGCAGATGGCGCGGCGCGGCCACGTTCCACACCACCCACAGGATGATCACCACCGTCATCCAGACGATGAACCGCCCGGTGCCGAGGAAGCGTGCGATGCGCTCGGACAGCCGCCCGAACGCCTCCGGGTCGTACTCGGGCAGCAGCCTGCGCCGGGGCGGGCGCGGCTGGTCCAGCCGAGCGGTCCGCAGCCGGGTGGCGGCCGTGGCTCCCGCCGGGAGGCGCTCGCGGGTGTTGTCGCGATCAGGAGCCATGCGGGGTCGCCCCCTGGTCGGCCGCCCCCTGGTCGAGCTGGAACTCCGTCTCCCGCCAGTCCTCGGGCAGCATGTGGTCCAGTACGTCGTCCACGGTCACCGCGCCGAGCAGCGCCCCGGACTCGTCGACGACGGGCGCCGCCACCATGTCGTACGTCGCGAAGAATTCGGCGATGAGCGGCAGGGTGGCGCCGGGGGCGAGCGGCTGCAGGTCGTCGTCGACGATCGAGCTGACGAGGGTGTAGGGCGGGTCACGCAGCAGGCGCTGGAAGTGCGCCGTGCCGAGGTACTTGCCGGTCGGGGTCTCGTCGGGCGGGCGGCAGACGTAGACCTGGGCGGCGAGCGCGGGGGAGAGGTCGGGGTTGCGGACGCGGGCCAGGGCGTCGGCGACGGTGGCGTCCGGGCGCAGCACGATCGGCTCCGTCGTCATCAGACCGCCCGCCGTGTGCTCCTCGTACGACATCAGCCGGCGCATCTCGGCCGCGTCGGCGGGCTGCATCAGGGCCAGCAGCCGCTCCTTGTCCTCCTCGGGGAGCTCGCCGAGCAGGTCGGCCGCGTCGTCCGGGGCCATGGCCTCCAGGACGTCGGCGGCGCGCTCCTCCTTCAACTTGCCGAGGATCTCGATCTGGTCGTCCTCCGGCAGCTGTTCCAGGACGTCGGCGAGGCGGTCGTCGTCGAGGGCGGCGGCGACCTCGCCGCGCCGCTTCGGGGAGAGGTGGTGCAGGACGTTGGCGAGGTCGGCGGGGCGCAGCTGCGCGAAGGTGGCGAGCAGGGTCTCGGCGCCCTGACCGTGCTCCTCCAGGGAGAAGCCGGTGACCGCGGACCACTCCACCGTCAGGGTCTCGCCCTTGCTGCGCCGGAAGGCGCCGCTCTTCCTTCCCTTCCGCACGAAGACGCGGTCGACTTCCCAGTCCCGGCGGGCCGGCAGCTGCTGCACCGACACGTCCAGGACGGTTACCTCTTCCCCCGTCTCCACGAGCCGGACCCGCCGGTCGAACAGTTCGCCGAAGACGAGCCGTTCGGTGGGCCGCTGCTCGAAACGCCGGACGTTGAGCACACCGGTGGTGATGACCTGGCCGGACTCGATGCTCGTCACCCGGGTCATGGGCAGGAAGATGCGGCGCCGGTTGGCGAGTTCGACGACCAGCCCGAGCAGGCGGGGCGGCCGGCGCCCGACGCGCAGCATGACGACCAGGTCGCGTACGCGGCCCACCTGGTCGCCGGTCGGATCGAAGACGGCGACGCCGGCGAGGTGCGAGACGAAGATCCGGGGGGCGCCCGCTGCCATGGCCGCGCCTCCTTTGTGTGCTCTGTGATGGGTGATGCGTGGTTTGTGTGATGCGTGGTTTGTGTGATGCCTGTCTTTGTGTGTGGTGGGGTCTTTTCCCCCAATGCCCGCTCCGGTGCGCTTCAGGCTAGCTCGTCCCGTCCGGATACGCCCTGGTGAGCGGTCCGGACGGACTGGCTCCGCCCGTGCCCCGCGGCCCCGGTACGCTGCCGTACGCCGCTCAGGACACCCGTCAGAAAGGCAGCCCCACCTGTGACTGCGATTCCCCAGGGCCGTACCCGCCGGGCCGCGCTGGTGAGCGCGCTGTGCGCTCTGGTCGTCACGGGGACAGGTCTGACGGGGTGCTCCGGCGAGGATCCGGACGCGGGCACGAACGGGGTGGGCAAGCTGCCGGCCGCCAAGATCCAGGCGCGGACCCGGGCGGCCGCGGACTCCGCCGACACCGTGCACCTGTCCGGAAACGTGGTCACCAACGGCCGCACGTACACACTCGACATGCGACTGAAGTCCGACGGTGGCTTCGGCTCGGTCACCTCGCAGGGGGTGACCTTCGGGCTGCTGCGGATCGGTGCGCAGCTGTACCTGAAGGCGAACGCGGAGTTCTGGAACCATGCCGACGGCAGCGGCAAGGACACCGCGACCGCCGACAAGCTCGACGGCAAGTACGTGAAGGTGCCGCAGGGCGACCCCTCGTACAAGCGGTTCAGCGGCTTCACGGACAAGGACGTGCTCCTCGACGGTCTGCTGACGCTGCACGGCACGCTGGCGACGGACGGCCATCACGAGCAGTCCGGTGTCCGCACGATCCGCATCACCGGCGACAAGGGCGCCGGCGGCACCCTGGACGTCTCCCTCGAGGGCACGCCGTATCCCCTCCGCCTGGTACGCGCGGGAGACGCGGGGACCCTGAGCTTCTCGGACTGGGGCAAGGGCTTCGCCCTGGCAGAACCGGAGAAGAGCGAGACGGTCGACTACGGCAAGCAGCTCCCGACGTCCTGACCTCCCCTCCGCCACAACGGCGCCCACCCGTGACGGCGGTCTCCGGCGGTGTACGACGGCGGTCCCGAGGTGTCGAACCCTGCCCGCCCCGTTACTTCCGTCGGCGCCTCTTCAGAAGGAGCCGCGGAAGTCCCGCCGGGATGGGCTCGCGGGTTGTCGCCGGGGTGGGGAGCGGTGCCTCAGACAGGGAGCCGTCGGGCAGGGGGCGCGTCGTCCCCGTCGGCTCCAGGCGCAGCACCCGGCACTCGCGGCGCCACCGCTCCGTCATGGCCTCGCCGTCGGGCGCGTTGAGGCGCTTGCCCTTCAGCTCGGCCACCGCCGCCTCCCACGCCTCCGACTCCGGCGCCAGCTCCACGACCTTCGCGGTCCACGTGACCAGCCGGCCGCCCTTGTCCTTGCTGCGCACCGTCACCTCGGCCTCGGCCCCGTCGGCCAGCCCCGGCAGCGGCTGCTCACCGGGCCCGTCGCCGACCAGGCATGCCGCGCCCTCGTGCCAGACGTGCCACAGGGCACGGGTCGGGACACCGGGGCCCTTGACCCAGATGAGGCCGGACTTCTTCGTGGCCTCCTCGACGAGGGCCTGGTCGAGCAGCTCGCTAGTCATGACAGAAGACTAACGACGCCGCACGGTCTCGCTCACAGCCAGCCGTTCCGCTTCAGCGTGCGGTGGATGCCGAGGCAGATGGCGACGGTGATGCTCATGACCACCGGGTAGCCGTACTTCCAGTGCAGCTCGGGCATGTACGTGAAGTTCATGCCGTACACCCCGCACACCATCGTCGGTACGGCGATGATCGCGGCCCACGACGTGATCTTCCGCATGTCCTCGTTCTGCGCCACGGACGCCTGCGCGAGGTTGGCCTGGAGGATCGAGTTCAGCAGCTCGTCGAAGCCCACGACCTGCTCCTGCACCCGGGCCAGGTGGTCGGCGACGTCCCGGAAGTACTTCTGGATGTCCGGGTCGATCAGCCGCATCGGCCGCTCGCTCAGCAGCTGCATCGGCCGCAGCAGCGGCGACACCGCCCGCTTGAACTCCAGGATCTCGCGCTTGAGCTGGTAGATGCGGCCGGCGTCCGTGCCGCGCGGCGTCCCCTTCCGTCCGGGCGAGAACACCTCCGTCTCCACCTCGTCGATGTCGTCCTGCAGGGCGTCCGCGACGGCGATGTAGCCGTCGACGACGTGGTCGGCGATGGCGTGCAGTACGGCCGAGGGACCCTTGGCCAGCAGTTCGGGGTCGTCCTGCAGCCGGCGCCGCAGGGCGCGCAGCGAGCCCTGGCCGCCGTGCCGGACGGTGATGAAGAAGTCCCGGCCGGTGAAGCACATGACCTCGCCGGTCTCGACGACCTCGCTGTTGGCGGTGAGCTGGTCGTGGTCGACGTAGTGGATGGTCTTGAAGACGGTGAAGAGGGAGTCGTCGTACCGCTCCAGCTTCGGGCGCTGGTGTGCCTGGACCGCGTCCTCGACGGCCAGTGGGTGCAGCCCGAACTCCCTTGCGATACCGGCGAATTCCTCCTCGGTCGGCTCGTGCAGGCCGATCCACGCGAAGCCTCCGTCGCGCCGTACCAGGCGCATCGCCTCCTGCGGGCTGAGCGGCTTTTGCGTCTCGAGGCGGGTGCCGTCGCGGTAGACGGCGCAGTCGACGACGGCGGAGGGCGACGCCGGGTCGCGTGTGGCGTCGTACGTGCCGTTGTCCTTCCGCGGCGCGGGGCGGGACGGGCGGACCACGGCGCGCAGGTCACGGATCATCGACATGGCAGGGCTCCTTCGCAACGAGCAACGAAGGCCGCTACGACGGCTGGAACTACCCGGAATGGGGACGTCCTGACTGCGGATGTTTGGCACGTCCACAAAGCGGGGAGCACCGCACCGTCGCGGTGGCGAGATTCGCTGCTGATACAGATCGGACAGATCAGGCAGAACGAAACGAAGTGCTCTTCCGTGGTGGCACGAAATGCGAGAGGTGGCAGCCAGCCAGAGCCAGAACAGCTACATCAGCGGCCGGAAGAGCGGGTGGTACTGCACGGTCGACTTCGATCCATGACAGCCCCACCTCCTCCGGCCGGTCCCTCGTGAGGGACGATCCACTCCCTTTTGAAGGGTGCCCCCGTAGGGGAAATTCATCGGCGTCGGGACTCGATCGGCGACTCCCCCGGAGCCGACCGCCTGGGGGACCCCCACTGCGTGTTGCCCCGAACCACCGGCCGATAGTATCAGCCGGCCGACGTGTCAAGGCGCCGCTTTGCCCGGTACTGACGAGTTCTATGCTCGCCGCATGGTTGATGTTCTTCCTTTGGCCGAGGCCCGGTTGCGCTCCGCACTGGGCGAGCCGGACGCGCGCGCGGCGGTCACCTTCCTCGGCACGGACCGCATCGAGGTGCTGCGTTTTCGCGAGGGGGACATCGTCCGCTACGCGACGCTCGGCATGTCCGCCCACCCCATGACGGACCCCACCGCGACGCTCGCCGACCCCGTCAAGGGACCGCGCGCCGAGCTCGTCCTCTCCGTCCGAGCCGGTCTCGCCGACACCGACAAGGTGCTCCGTCCGCTCGCCGTGCTCGCCGCGTCCCCGCAGGTCGAGGGCGTGGTGGTGGCCCCGGGTGCCTCGCTCGACGTGGGCGAGCCGCTGTGGCCCGGCGCCCCCTTCACCTCGGTCCTGGTGGCCGAGCCGGGTGGCCTGGTCGAGGACCTGGAGCTCGACGAGTCGCTGGAGCCCGTACGGTTCCTGCCACTGCTGCCCATGACTCCGAACGAGGCAGCCTGGAAGCGGGTGCACGGCGCGCAGGCCCTCCAGGAGCGCTGGCTGACGAACGGGACGGACCTGCGGGATCCGTCCCGCACGTCCGTCCCGCTGGAGTGAGCAAGCTCACCCACCTCCGGCTCGTCAAACTCCGGCCGGAAACGGTCAGTTGGCGAAGACCGTGCCGCCGTCCTCCGTCGCGTGCCGCGGCTGGAGCTCCTCGGCCATGGGGGTCCCCCCTGTTCGAGCGGAGTCGAGAACTTGGGGGCGGGTGAGCGCCTTGCGCCGTACGAGGACCACGAGTGCGCCCACCACCGCGGTGACGCCCGCGACCACGAACGGGATGTGGAGGTCGCTCCACTCCTCGATCTTCGGCGCGAGGTACGGCGCGGCCGCGGCCGCGAACCAGCGCACGAAGTTGTAGCCCGCGCTCGCCACCGGGCGCGGCGCGTCCGACACGCCCAGGGCCAGCTCGGTGTAGACGGTGTTGTTCACGCCGATGAAGGCGCCGGACAGGATCGTGCAGACGATGGCCGTGGTGTGGTCGCCGTAGCCGAGCACGACGACGTCGACCGCAAGCAGCACCAGCGAGCCGCCGAGCACCTTCAGCGAACCGAACCGCTCCTGCATGCGCGGCGCCACGATCACCGAGAAGACGGCGAGCAGCACGCCCCAGGCGAAGAACACGGCGCCCGACCTGTACGGGGTCATGTTCAGCACGAACGGCGTGAAGGCCAGCACGGTGAAGAACGTGTAGTTGTAGAAGAACGCCGAGACCGCCGCCGAGGCGAGCCCGCCGTGGCCGAGCGCCTTGACCGGGTCGAGCAGCGAGGTCTTGCGGGCCGGCTTCGGCTGCTCCTTCAGGAACGCCGTGATGCACAGGAAGCCGACCGCCATCAGGAACGCGGTGCCGAAGAACGGGTAGCGCCAGCTGGCGTCACCGAGCAGCGCGCCCAGCAGCGGGCCGCACGCCATGCCGAGGCCGAGCGCCGACTCGTACAGCAGGATCGCCGCTGCGCTGCCGCCGGTCGCCGCGCCGACGATGACGGCGAGGGCGGTGGAGACGAAGAGCGCGTTGCCGAGGCCCCAGCCGGCGCGGAAGCCGACGAGCTGGGCGACCGAGTCCGAGGTGCCCGCGAGACCCGCGAAGACCACGACGAAGGCGAGGCCGAGCAGCAGGGTCTTGCGGCCGCCGATGCGGCTTGAGACGAAGCCGGTCACCAGCATCGCGAATGCGGTGATGAGGAAATACGAGGTGAAGAGCAGGGAGACCTGGCTGGCGGTGGCGTTCAGGCCCTGGGCGATGGACGGCAGGATCGGGTCGACGAGACCGATGCCCATGAACGCGACGACGGACGCGCCCGCGGTCGCCCAGACCGCCTTGGGCTGGCGCAGGATACCGCCCGCGTCCACATCGAACGGGTCGCCGTCGGCGGGACCTCCTGTACTGCTGCGCATGCCTGCTCCATTACTGGATCGGGGACGGCCCGGGGGCGGGCCAGGGATCGTTGACGTTTACACATAATAAGTTAGCACGACTAATTAATGCAAGGTGCATTTAGTTTTCCCTGGTGGGGTGCGGCGGGGACGTTCCCCGGGTTACGGCGGGACGTTCCCCCCGGACGGGTGATCGTCCTTGACGTGGCGCATTCGGGGTAGGACCGTGGACCCCTATGAGGGGCGAACCCAGTTGCCCGAAGTGCGGTGGCCGGGTCAGGGCTCCCGGACTCTTCAGCGATTCCTGGCAGTGCGATGTGCACGGCACCGTGCATCCGCTGCAGCCCGTGATCCCGCCCAGCGTCGAGGCCCTCAACGTCGTGGTGCATCGCACACAGGTACCTGTGTGGATGCCGTGGCCGCTCCCGGTCGGCTGGCTGTTCACCGGGGTGGCCAGTGCCGGCGACGACCGCAGCGGCGGCCGCGCCACGGCCGTGGCCTGCTCCGGACCCGGCCCGCTCGGCGGCATGGGCGAGCTGATCCTCGTCGCGGAGGAAATCGGCGTCGGCCTCGGCGCGCGGTACGCGGGCATCGACGGCCCGGACCCCGGCCCGTACATGAACGTCGAGAAGCCGCCCCAGGCCAAGGTTCTGGCCGGCGGCCGCCCGACCCCGCTCTGGCTCGTCTCCGGCGCCCCGGACGACCGCGCCGTCTTCGCGGGCGAGGCGCGCGGACTGTGGCTGTGGGCGGTGGTGTGGCCCGAGCAGTCGGGCCTGCTGATGTACGACGAACTGGTCCTGGCGGACCTGCGGGACGCGGGAGCCGAGGTCGATCTGGTGCCGTGCGGGGCGCTGTCGCCGCGGCTGCTTAAACCGTAGGGGTGTGTGGCGCTGCAACCGTCGAGGTGTACTACTGCAACCGTCGGGGTGTGCAGCTCCTGCAACCGTAGGGTGTGTAGGGGGCGTATCGCGGCAGCGGGTGTGACAAGGCATCCCTGGTTTCCCGTTATCCTTGGGTGTCCCCTTCCGTACCGTCACCGCCTGGAGTCCGTGTCGTGCGCATCGATCTGCACACCCACTCCACCGCGTCCGACGGCACGGACACCCCGGCCGAGCTGGTGCGTCACGCCGCCGCGGCCGGCCTGGACGTCGTCGCGCTGACCGACCACGACACCACCCGCGGACACGCCGAGGCGATCGCCGCGCTGCCCGAGGGGCTCACCCTCGTCACCGGTGCCGAGCTGTCCTGCCGTATCGACGGCGTCAGCATGCACATGCTGGCCTACCTCTTCGACCCCGAGGAGCCCGCGCTGCTCGCCGAGCGCGAGCTGGTCCGGGACGACCGGGTGCCGCGGGCCAAGGGCATGATCGCCAAGCTGAACGCGCTGGGCGTGCCGGTCACCTGGGAGCAGGTCGCACGGATCGCCGGCGACGGCTCGGTCGGACGGCCGCACGTCGCCTCCGCGCTGGTCGAGCTCGGCGTCGTACCGACCGTGAGCGACGCCTTCACCGAGGAGTGGCTGGCCGACGGCGGCCGGGCCTTCGTCGAGAAGCACGAGACGGATCCCTTCGAGGCGATCCGGCTGGTCAAGGGCGCCGGCGGGGTCTGCGTCTTCGCGCACCCGGCGGCCGCCAAGCGGGGCCGTACGGTGCCGGAGTCCACCATCGCCGAGATGGCGGCCGCCGGGCTGGACGGCATCGAGGTCGACCACATGGACCACGACCCCGACACGCGCGTGCGGCTGCGTGGACTGGCCAGGGAACTGGGGCTGCTCGTGACCGGCTCCAGCGACTACCACGGCAGCCGGAAGACTGTCTCGCTCGGAGAGTTCACGACGGACCCCGAGGTGTACGGGGAGATCACCCGGCGGGCGACGGGGGCGTTCCCGGTGCCCGGGACCGGCGGGGCCTGAGCCTCACGCCGACTCACTCACACGTCCCGTACCTCTTTCGCAAGGCCCTTCCTCACCCATGTTCGACGTCGCTGTCTTCGGCTCTCTCTTCTTCACCCTTTTTGTCATCATGGATCCCCCCGGGATCACCCCGATCTTCCTCGCGCTGACCGCCGGCCGCCCCGCCAAGGTGCAGAAGCGGATGGCGTTCCAGGCCGTCTGCGTGGCCGGCGGTGTCATCGCCGTGTTCGGGGTGCTGGGGCACCAGATCCTCAACTACCTGCACGTGTCCGTCCCGGCACTGATGATCGCCGGCGGGCTGCTGCTCCTGCTGATCGCGCTCGACCTGCTCACCGGCAAGACGGACGAGCCGAAGCAGACCAAGGACGTCAACGTCGCACTCGTCCCGCTGGGCATGCCGCTGCTGGCGGGCCCCGGTGCGATCGTGTCCGTCATCCTCGCCGTGCAGAGGGCCGACAGCGTCGCCACCCAGGTCTCGGTGTGGTCGGCGATCCTCGCGATCCACGTCGTGCTGTGGCTGGTCATGCGCTACTCGCTGCTGATCATCCGGGTCATCAAGGACGGCGGCGTGGTCCTGGTGACGCGGCTCGCGGGCATGATGCTCTCCGCGATCGCCGTGCAGCAGATCATCAACGGGGTCCTGCAGGTCGTCCGCGGCGCCTGAGGCCCGCGTACGCGCACAGGCCCCGCGCGGCAGCGAACGCCGCACGGGGCCTGTGAAGTGTGAGTGGGGGAGACCGCTTCTTACGTGTCTTCCTCGAGCGCGTCTTACGAGGCCGGAGTCTCGGCCGGGCGGATCCACAGCCGCTGACCGATCGCGGCGGCCTGCTGAACGATCCGGTTGACGGAGGCGGCGTCCACGACGGTGCTGTCCACGGGGGTGCCGTCGACCTCGTCGAGTCGCATGATCTCGAAGCGCATGGCTTCTCCCTTCGTCTGGTCATCCTCCTGAGGAGAATTGCTTGGTGACTGGCGCACGGGGCGGCGGTGCCCCCTGTTCCGTACCTATTCAACGGGCCGCGTGTTACAAACATTCCCTACGCTAAGGAAATTTTTCGAACGGCTAATTACTGACCAGTAAGGGAGTGCGGGGGACCGACCGGGACCGGTTGTGTTCGCAGCGTGACCGCCGGGACAATGGAGGCAATGAACGACGACCTCACGGCGCTGGCCGCCCGCATCGACCGCACGAACGAGCTGCTGCAACGCATGCTCGCCGAAGTGGCCAAGACGCCCTCGACCCATGCGATCTTCGTCGACGCCGGCTATCTCTACGCGGCCGCGGGGCGGCTGGTGGCCGGGACGGAGGACCGCCGCGCCTTCGACCTGGACGCCGAGGGCCTGATCGACGCGTTCATCGACATGGCCCGCACGATCTTCGCGGACAGCCGTCTGCTGCGCGTCTACTGGTACGACGGCGCACGGCGCCGCATCCACACCGCCGAGCAGCAGTCGATCGCCGAGCTGCCGGACGTGAAGGTCCGCCTCGGCAATCTCAATGCCAACAACCAGCAGAAGGGCGTCGACTCCCTCATCCGCACCGATCTGGAGTCACTGGCCCGGCACCGCGCCATCAGCGACGCCGCGCTGCTCGGCGGTGACGAGGACCTGGTCTCCGCGGTGGAGGCCGCGCAGGGCTACGGCGCCCGCGTCCACCTGTGGGGCATCGAGGCCCCCGAGGGCCGCAACCAGGCGGAGCCGCTGCTGTGGGAGGTCGACAGTCAGCGCACCCTCGAGCTCGACTTCTTCAAGCCGTACGTGTCCCGGCGCACGGCGCCCGCATACGACGTGACGAGCGCGGTCCGGCCGACCCGTGAGGAC
Organism: Streptomyces sp. NPDC005202; assembly: GCF_040608235.1. Classification (NCBI taxonomy): domain Bacteria; kingdom Bacillati; phylum Actinomycetota; class Actinomycetes; order Kitasatosporales; family Streptomycetaceae; genus Streptomyces; species Streptomyces sp. NPDC005202. Next base: position 23,622 of record NZ_JBEXHW010000008.1, read on the forward strand.
GTCCGGTTCGTGGGCGCGCAGATTGCGGCGAAGTGGCTGGCGGCGCGCGGCCGCGAGGCGCTGGTGGAGCTGCTGCCCGGCCACCCGTACCTGCCCGGTTCCGTCGACCAGGACCTGCTGGTGGAGGCCGAGGGCATGCTCCAGTACTCCCTGCGCGGCCAGGCGGACCTGCGGCGCGCGCTGCGGGACGGCTTCTGGGAGCACCTGCAGGCGCAGTACTAGCGCCGGGTGCCGGGAGCGGTGCTGTCCCAGAAGTCGGCGAGGGCGCGGGCGGTTGCCAGGGGCTGGTCGCAGTTGGGGGAGTGCTCGGCCCCGGCGATGACCGTCCGTCGTGCTTTCAGCCGCAGGGCCATCTCGTCGAGGATCGACACCGGCCAGGTGTCGTCCAGCGCGCCCGACAGGACGTGGAACGGCAGTGGAACGGCGGCGAGTTCGGCGACGCGGTCCGGCTCGGTGCACAACTGACGTCCGGTGGCGAGGAGTTGGGCGGGCTTGTTGCCCAGCCAGCGCCGCCGCAGGTCGTCCCGGTCGTCGAGGCCCGCGTCGAGGTCGGCGCCGCTGTCGGTTTCCTCCGGCGGTTCCATCGTCCGCATGGCCTCCCACACCTCGGCCATCGACATCACGGCGAGCGCGTCCCGCAGCAGCTTCACGCGCTGCTGCTGGGAGACGGAGATCTGGGCGGGGCCCGACGCCATGAGAGTGAGCGAGAGGAAGGGGGAGTGGTCGAGGAGCACGGCCGCGCGGGCGATCTGCCCGCCGAGGGAGTGCCCGAGCAGGTGCACGGGCGTGCCGAGCGCCTCGGCCTGCGCCAGCACGTCCCGCGCGAGCTCCTGTTGAGCGTAGGCGGACTCGTCGTGCACGGGCCCGTCCGACTCGAACTGCCCCCGCCCGTCCACGGCCACGGTGCGGTACCCGCGCGCCGCGAGCGGTCCGTGCAGCGGGTTGAAGTCCTCCTTGCTCCCGGTGAACCCCGGCAGCAGCAGCGCGGTGCCCTTCGGCTCGACACCGGCGGCCACGGGGGCGTCGACCACGGCGAACTCACCCCGGGCAGTGCGCAGACGGTAGGCGCGAGCGCCGGGCGGTGGGACGAAGGTGGGAGGCCTGCTCATGTGCCCGAGGCTATCGTTCGCCGCCCAGCCGACCACCCCCGGATGGGCCGGCTGGCAGATGTGGGCCAGGCGAGGGACGTGGGCCTCGCCATTTCGGCGGGTGCGCCGGACCGGTCTGCCAGTCATTCCCCGTCGCTGGCCGCCAGTTCGTGTGCGGTGGCCCCGAAACGCCCGGACGGCCCGGCCCACGTGAGGTGGGCCGGGCCGTCCGGTCTTGTCGTCCGGTCTTTTACGGGCGCTGGATCAGGCCTCAGACCTCAGGCCTCCGCGGACTCCACCGCGGCCGCCGTCTTGCGGGTACGGCGCGCGGTGGGCTTCGCCTCCGCTGTGTCTCCGGTCGCCTCGGCTGCTTCGGCGGCCTTGCGGGTACGGCGACGCGGCTTGGCTTCCGGCTCCTCGGTCGCCTGCGCCGGGATCTCCGCGGTGACGGTCTCCGCGGCGGCCTTGCGGGTACGGCGGCGCGGCTTGGCCTCGACCGCCTCGGCCGTGTCCACCGCAGCCTCGGCTGCTTCGGCGGCCTTGCGCGTACGGCGGCGCGGCTTGGTCTCCGCCTCCTCGGCGGCTTCCGGAGCCTCCGCCGCGACGGTCGCCTTGCGCGTACGACGCGGTTTGGCCTCGGTGCCCTCGGCCGTCTCGACAGCGGCCTCGGCTGCGGTCTTCCTGGTACGCCGCGGCTTCGCCTCGGCGGTCTCCGGCGTCTCCGCGGCGACGGCTGCCTTGCGCGTACGGCGGGGCGTGGTCTCCGTGCCCTCGGCCGTGTCGACAGCGGCCTCGGCGGTGGCCGTCGCCTTGCGGGTGCGGCGTGGCTTGGCCGCGGCGCTCTCGGCCGGGTCCGGCGTCTCCACGACGTCCGCGGCAGTCGCCGTATCCGGCGTCTCCGCGGCGACGGTCGCCTTGCGCGTACGGCGGGGCGTGGTCTCCGTGCCCTCGGCCGTGTCGACAGCGGCCTCGGCGGTGGCCGTCGCCTTGCGGGTGCGGCGTGGCTTGGCCGCGGCGCTCTCGGCCGGGTCCGGCGTCTCCACGACGTCCGCGGCAGTCGCCGTATCCGGCGTCTGTGCCGCGACGGTTGCCTTGCGCGTACGCCGACGCGGCCTGGCCTCGGCGGAGTCGACCGCCGCCAGGGCGTCGCTGTCCGCCCCCTCGGTGGCCTGCGCCGGGATCTCCGCGGTGACGGTCTCGGCGGCAGCCCTGCGGGTACGGCGGCGCGGCTTCGGCTCCGGTGCGGTCTCCTCGGCGCCCTCGGCCGTGGCGACCACGGCCTCGGCCGCGTCGGCCGCCTCGGCGGTCTCCGCCGCCTTGCGGGTGCGGCGGCGCGGCTTGGGCTCGGGAGCTGCCGTTTCCTGGGAGTTGGAGGCCTCGGCCTCGGTCGGCTCCGTGGTCTCGGCCGTCGTGACCGCTCGCTCCGCCGACTTGCGCGTGCGGCGGCGCCGCGACTTCGCCGGGGTGTCGGGGACGTCGAGGGCCGGGCCCTCCGCCGTCGTCACCGCGGACTGCGCGGCCTCGGGCGCAGTGGCCGCGACCGGCTCGGTGGCCGTGGCCGCCTCGGTCGTCGCCGCCTCCGTCGGCACCCCGCCGCGCATGCGCCGGCGGCGGCGCGGCGTGCGGGTCGCGGTGGCCTCCTCCGGCGCGGCGGTCTCACCGGCCGCCGGCGCGGTGTCGACCGACGCCCCGCCGGTCGCCGAGTCCAGCGGCGTACCGCCACGCATCCTGCGCCGGCGGCGCGGCGTCCGCGCCGGGCGCTCGCGGTCGGCGGAGCGCGCCTCGTCCCGGCTGCCCCGGCCACCATGACCGCGCGCACTGCGGCCGCCGGGCTCGCCGAGGTCCTCCAGCTCCTCCGCGTCCAGCCCGGCGCGCGTGCGCTCCGAACGCGGCAGGACGCCCTTGGTGCCCTCGGGGATGCCGAGGTCGGCGAAGAGGTGCGGGGACGTGGAGTACGTCTCCGGCGGGTCGTTGAAGTCCAGCTCCAGCGCCTTGTTGATCAGCTGCCACCGCGGGATGTCGTCCCAGTCGACCAGCGTGATCGCCGTACCCGACGCGCCCGCGCGGCCCGTACGGCCGACGCGGTGCAGGTACGTCTTCTCGTCCTCCGGCGACTGGTAGTTGATGACGTGGGTGACGCCCTCGACGTCGATGCCGCGCGCGGCGACGTCGGTGCAGACGAGGACGTCCACCTTGCCGTTGCGGAAGGCCCGGAGGGCCTGCTCGCGCGCGCCCTGCCCCAGGTCGCCGTGAACGGCGCCCGACGCGAACCCGCGGCGCTGCAGCTGCTCGGCGATGTCGGCCGCCGTACGCTTCGTCCGGCAGAAGATCATCGCCAGTCCGCGGCCCTCGGCCTGCAGTATGCGGGCGACCATCTCCGGCTTGTCCATGGAGTGCGCGCGGTAGACGAACTGCTTGATGTTCGCGACCGTCGCACCCTCGTCGTCCGGCGCGGTGGCGCGGATGTGCGTGGGCTGCGACATGTAACGGCGGGCCAGACCGATCACCGCGCCCGGCATCGTGGCCGAGAACAGCATGGTCTGGCGCCTGGCCGGGAGCATGTCGATGATCTTCTCGACGTCGGGCAGGAAGCCCAGGTCGAGCATCTCGTCGGCTTCGTCGAGGACCAGGCACTTGACGTGCTTCAGGTCCAGCTTCTTCTGGCCGGCCAGGTCCAGCAGACGGCCCGGGGTGCCGACGACCACGTCGACGCCGTTCTTCAGGGCCTCGACCTGCGGCTCGTAGGCCCGGCCGCCGTAGATCGCGAGGACGCGCACGTTGCGTACCTTGCCCGCGGTCAGCAGGTCGTTGGTCACCTGCGTGCACAGCTCGCGCGTGGGGACGACGACGAGCGCCTGCGGGGCGTCGGTGAGGTCCTCGGGCTTGGCGCGGCCGGCCTCGACGTCTGCGGGGACGGTCACGCGCTCGAGGAGCGGAAGGCCGAAGCCCAGCGTCTTGCCGGTGCCGGTCTTGGCCTGGCCGATGACGTCCGTGCCCAACAGGGCCACCGGCAGCGTCATCTCCTGGATGGGGAAGGGTGTGGTGATGCCGACGGCTTCCAGGGCCTCGGCGGTCTCGGGAAGGATCCCGAGCTCTCGAAACGTCGTAGTCAGGGTGCTGCCTCTTCTGTGTGCGCGGCGCGAGGCGAGCGCGGGGGTCGTGTCGTGTGTGACCGTGCCGGGGACGTCGGGCCGCCCCTTCGGGCGGGCCGTGTGGCACGGGACCACTGCCGACGCTCTAGCGCTCGTACCGCTGAGGGTGTCCCTCCGGTCGTCGTACGCAAGGTGGCGTACGGCCAGGGAGGGCTGTCGGGTCGGAGCCGATCGGGCCACCGACCGGGCATCCTCATGCGTGCGGCCTGTCGAGGTACGACGAAGTACCAGCAGGCGCATTACCACCATACCCCGGAATCGCGCACACGCGATGGCCGATTTGGTCACGTAGTCGTCGTCACACTGGTTGACCAGGTCCTTCCGTGACGCGACGAGCGGGCTATTGTGCGCTTCATGACGAGCTCTGACAAGCCTGACAACGCCTCCGACGCACCCGCCGAACAGACGTCAGTCGCCGCCCGCGACTGGTCGACGGCCTCCGCCGACCCGCAGTACCGCGCCGCGGTCGTGGACCTGCTCGGCGCGCTCGCGTACGGGGAGCTGGCGGCGTTCGAACGGCTCGCGGAGGACGCCAAGCTGGCGCCCACCCTCGAGGACAAGGCCGAGCTGGCGAAGATGGCATCGGCCGAGTTCCACCACTTCGAGCAGCTGCGCGACCGGCTCACCGAGATCGGGGAGGAGCCGACCCGGGCGATGGAGCCGTTCGTCGCCGCGCTCGACGGCTTCCACAAGCAGACAGCGCCCTCGGACTGGCTGGAAGGGCTCGTCAAGGCGTACGTCGGCGACTCGATCGCCAGCGACTTCTACCGCGAGGTCGCGGTCCGCCTCGACTCGGACACGCGCGACCTCGTCCTGGCCGTCCTCGACGACACCGGGCACGCCGGCTTCGCGGTGGAGAAGGTGCGCGCGGCGATCGACGCGGACCCGCGCGTGGGCGGTCGACTCGCGCTGTGGGCGCGACGTCTGATGGGCGAGGCCCTGTCGCAGTCGCAACGGGTCGTGGCCGACCGTGACGCGCTGTCCACGATGCTCGTCGGCGGTGTCGCGGACGGTTTCGACCTCGCCGAGGTCGGCAAGATGTTCTCCCGCATCACCGAGGCGCACACCAAGCGCATGGCTGCGCTTGGCCTGGCCGCCTAGGGCTCCACAGGAGCTGTTTCACAGGAGCCTTTTCGCAGTCACAGGAACTGTTTCGAAGTCACAGGAACTGTTTCGAACTGTTTCGCAGGAGCTGTTTCAGGGGGTGCGCCGCCGTCGGCGTCGGCGTCGGGTCAGGCCGGCGCCGATCGTCGGCGGAGTCTTCCCGCGGGGCGCAGCAGCAGCGACAGGGAGGCCGCCGAGACGACCGCCGCGCCGAGGAGGCTGGGCAGAATGCTGCCGGGACCCAGCGCGCTGTGCGTGACGAAGTCGCCGAAGAGGGAGCCGGCGACGCCCGTCGGCAGCACCAAGGCGCGCGCGGGCAGACGGTGGGCCAGGCGGTGCAGCGCCGCCCAGGCCAGCACGAGACCGAGCAGGGCGGAGCCGAGCGCTTCCAAGATCATTACGGGGTCCCTCCCACACGGCCGACCTGCGGATCGCGGTCGTAGCCCGTCATACCCCTGACCTGCGGAATGCAATCCACCCCTGTGGGTCCGTTGTGTTCCATCTGTGGAGGAAAAACGCGCGAGGGGCCCGGCGACCGTGAGTCGCCGGGCCCCTCGCACGTGATGTGTGACTACAGCGCGCCGAAGCCCACCTTGCGCGGCGCCGGCTCGCCGAGCTCGACGTACGCGAGACGGTCGGCCGGGACGAGCACCTTGCGGCCGTGCTCGTCCACAAGGGTCAGCAGCTGTGACTTCCCGGCCAGCGCCTCGGACACCGCCCGCTCGACCTCCTCGGCAGTCTGACCGCTCTCCAGAACGATCTCGCGGGGCGCGTGCTGCACGCCGATCTTGACCTCCACGGCTATGTCCCTCCGACGGTCAGTGATGTGCGCGACCTTCCGCGCCGTACCCAGCACACATTAGCCCGTGAGGGGACGTACACGCTCTGCCCAAGAACGCCAGGAGCGAACAGCCGGCGGGAACAAGGACGCCGGACGGCGGACCTCAGTGGTGCTGCTCGCTGCCGTGCAGCGGGAAGCCCGCGATGCCGCGCCACGCCAGGGACGTCAGCAGCTGGACCGCCTGGTCGCGCGGGACGCTGCGGTCACTGTGCAGCCAGGAGCGGGCCACCACCTGGGCGAGCCCGCCGAGGCCGGAGGCGAGCAGCATCGACTCCGCCCGCGAGAGACCGGTGTCCTCGGCGATGACGTCGCAGATCGCCTCGGCGCACTCGTTCGTGACCTTGTCGACGCGCTCGCGCACCGCGGGCTCGTTCGTCAGGTCCGACTCGAACACCAGCCGGAAGGCGCCGCCGTCGTCCTCGACGTACGCGAAGTACGCGTCCATCGTGGCCCGCACGCGCTGCTTGTTGTCGGTCGTCGACGCGAGCGCGTTGCGCACGGCCTGGATGAGCGACTCGCAGTGCTGGTCCAGCAGAGCGAGATAGAGGTCGAGCTTGCCCGGGAAGTGCTGGTAGAGCACCGGCTTGCTGACGCCGGCGCGCTCGGCGATGTCGTCCATGGCGGCCGCGTGGTAGCCCTGCGCCACGAAGACTTCCTGGGCGGCGCCCAGCAGCTGGTTCCGTCGGGCACGGCGCGGCAGGCGCGTACCCCGCGGGCGTACCGCCTCTGTCTGCTCGATGGCTGTCACGCCGCCTCCCAAAATCGTCCATATGCGGTGTGCGCCGCGTCGCCATCGTACTTTTCGGTAACCGTGCTGCGCGCGGTGCGAGCGCAGAATTTCACGGACCGGACGGCGACGAAAGCGTTACAGAACGTTTCAAACGGGTTCAAGTCGGGCAAAGTGCGGCTTCGCTCCTGCTCAGCGGTGATCTCTCCCGTACGACACCTCAAACATCACCTCGAACATCACCTCCTACGTCCCGTCGTATGTCCGTCGTACGTCACTCGTACGTCACTCGTACGTCACCGGTAGTCGTCCTCGTCGAGGGAGACGACGCGCGCCTGTTCCACGAGGTCGGCCTCGTTCGCGCGATCCGGGTCCACACCCGTGAGGGGGTCGTCGCGATCCGGCGCGACGTCCGCGAGCTGCTCGGCGGCGTCGTCCTCGGGGGCCTCGACGTCGATCTCCGTGGCGTCGTCCTCGAACGTCTCGGGATCAGTGGGGTCAATGGCCATGCTGGGCTCCCTTCCTACGAACGTCCCTGGAAGAAGCAGGGGCCACATACGGGTGCCCTCTGTACGAGCGTAGGAGACACCCGATGTGGACGCCATGCATCCGCGGCCGGAGGTGCATGTCATCTGTGCAGCAGGAGGCGCATGCCGTCTGTGCGGCGGAAGTTGCACGCCATCTCTGCAGCCGAAGTTGCCGCCTCTGTGACGGCGAACACATGAACCACTGCGTGATCGTCTCGTAACATTGCCGCATGTCTTCGACCGAGCTGCCCTCCGAGCCGCCCGCCAATGTTCTCCCGAAGGTGGCGCCCATCAGGGCCGAGGAAGGCGAACAGCTGCGGTCGGTCGGGTTGCCGGGGATCACGCTGACGGTGCGGTCGCGGCCACCCGAGCGGGAGGGGCTGCCCCCGGCGCTGTACATCCACGGGCTCGGCGGCTCCTCGCAGAACTGGTCGGCACTGATGGCGCTGCTCGGCGGGGTCGTCGACGGCGAGGCCCTCGACCTGCCGGGCTTCGGGGACTCTCCGCCACCGGACGACGGCGACTATTCCGTCACCGGGCACGCGCGCGCGGTCATCCGCTACCTCGACGCGTCCGGGCGCGGGCCCGTCCACCTCTTCGGCAACTCGATGGGCGGGGCGATCGCCACGCGCGTGGCCGCGGTGCGGCCCGACCTCGTACGGACGCTCACCCTCGTCTCGCCCGCGCTGCCCGAGCTCCGCGTGCAGCGCACGGCCGTGCCGACGGGGCTGCTCGCGCTGCCGGGCGTGGCCGCCGTCTTCACACGGCTCACCAGGGAGTGGACGGCCGAGCAGCGGGTCCGCGGGGTCATGGCGCTCTGCTACGGCGACCCCGGGCGGGTGACGCCGGAAGGGTTCCGCAATGCCGTGGCGGAGATGGAGCGGCGGCTGCAGCTGCCGTACTTCTGGGACGCGATGGCGCGCTCCGCGCGCGGGATCGTGAACGCGTACACGGTCGGCGGTCAGCACGGGCTGTGGCGCCAGGCCGAGCGGGTCCTCGCGCCGACGCTCCTCATCTACGGCGGCCGGGACAAGCTCGTCGGCTTCCGCATGGCCCAGAAGGCCGCCCGCACCTTCCGCGACTCCCGCCTGCTCACCCTGCCGGACGCCGGGCACGTGGCGATGATGGAGTACCCACAGACGGTGGCCACCGCGTTCAGGGAACTGCTGGCGGACACCGGGAAGTCGGACGCGGAGGCGACGAAGCACACGAGGGCCGGCGGCACGCGCGCGGCGGGCGCGGGGGCCTACGGTGGTGGGTTCGTGGGTGCGGCTGTGGAGGTCGATGGTCGGGCTGCGGGTGCGGCTGTGGAGGTCGACGGCCGGGCTGCCGGTGGGCGGGCGGGCCGTGAGGCTGCCGGTGCGGGGGCAGGCGGTGAGGCTGCCGGTGCGGGGGCCGAGGGCGGGGCTTCCGGCGTGGGTGCGGGGGGCTGAGGGGCGAGGTGGGACGCCACAGCCGCCGCGGGCCCGCTCCCAAGGGCGACACCGCGGACACAACTGCAGCTCAGGACGGTCGGGGCGGTCAGCCTGGGCCGGGTGCGGTGCCGGAAGGCCGACAGCAACCTGGCGCCGTGCCGATGGGACACCGACCGGGTTCCGGCCCGGTGCCAGGGCAGCAACAGCCGAGGGGTGGGAGCCCGGCGTACGGAGCGCCCCGTCCTACTGACGGCACGCCGGCTCACGGGGTGCCGCGCTTCGACCGCGGAACCCCTGCCCCCGGGCCACAGCGCTTCCCCGACGGCACGCCCGCCCGCGGAGTGCCGTATCTGCCGGACGGTACGCCTGCGCGTGGGGTGCCCCGTCTGCCGGACGGTACGCCCGCGCACGGGGTGCCGCGATTTGCGGACGGTACGCCTGCTCACGGCACTCCTCGTCTGCCCGGCGGTGCGCCCGCCCCCGGCGGCCCGCAAGCTCGTGGCGGACACCCCGAGCAGCGGGAAGCAGGCGGCGGCTGGGGAGAGTTGGGGGTGCCTACCGGAGTTGGGCGCCTGCAGGGGCCCGGTGCCGCCGGCCCCGGCCTGTCCATTCCGGGGCAGCGGCAGGCGCCGCCCGCCGGACCCCGGCAGGCCTACCTCGACGCCTTCGACGAGGACGACGACGTCTTCGCGCCCCGGTCCCGCGGCACCGCGCACTCCGCGGATCCGTATGCCTCTGTCACCGAACGGGACGCCGAGACCGACACCGATGACACCGCGCCGCCGACCGGCGCGCCCGCGCAGGGCAAGGGTGGCAAGGGGCGGACGTTCACCGGCATCGCGGCCGCCGCCGTCACCACGGTGCTCGCCGTCGTCGTCGCCGGACAGGTCGCCGACGGCCACGACGGCACCGGCGTGCAGTCCCAGTCCGCCGCCGACCAGGCCCGCGACGCCCGCGACGGCGCAGGTGCGGACGACCAGGCGAGCCCGTCCACGTCGCCGGGCGTCTCGACGCTGTCGTACAAGCAGAAGATGAGCACGAAGTACCCGCTCAGCCCCACCTTCAAGGGTTCGGGGAAGTTCGACGCGGTCCCCGGCTTCGCCAAGGCGCCGGGCAAGGGGCAGAAGTACACCTACCGCGTGGACGTCGAGCAGGGGCTCGGCCTCGACGGCGAGCTCTTCGCCGAGGCCGTGCAGAAGACCCTCAACGACGACCGCAGCTGGGCGCACAACGGCGCCCGCACCTTCGAGCGCATCTACTCCGGCAAGCCCGATTTCGTCATCACGCTCGCCAGCCCCGGCACCACCGCCAAGTGGTGCGCCAAGTCCGGCCTGGACACGACGGAGGACAACGTCTCGTGCGACTCGGCCGCCACCGAGCGCGTGATGATCAATGCCTATCGATGGGCGCAGGGCTCGAAGACGTACGGCGATCACATCTACGCCTACCGGCAGATGCTGATCAACCACGAGGTCGGCCACCGGCTCGGTCACGGCCACGTCACCTGCGACAAGGACGGCGAGTTGGCGCCGGTCATGCAGCAGCAGACGAAGTTCCTCGACCACGACGGGATCCACTGTCTGCCCAACCCCTGGCCTTATCCCGGGAGTTGACAGGCATCGCATATGTCGCGTTGACAGGTACGGAGAGATCGTTCATATTTCTGCGCATGTGGTCCAGTCATGCCGTCGACAGCGCCGCCATCGAGCTGGCGCTCATCGGCGTGACCGCCCTCTGTGTGGCCGACATCCACTGTCGCTGACGCCCGCCTTTCGGCGCGCGCGTCGTGACCTCACCTTCTCCGTGATCCGTGACCCGTGACCTGTCAGCACCGCTGAGCCGCTGACCGGTTCGCGGTTTTCCGACGACCCGGCGCCGGGGCGGACGTCTGTTCAGTCTCACTTCTCGTCAGTCCGTCTCGCTATTCGAGACGCCATCCTCCGGGAGGTCGTCATTCCGATGCGCCAGCCGTCCGTCATAGCGCGCCGCGTGGCCGCGGCATCCGTCAGCCTGGTCGTGGCGGCGGGCACCGCCGCCTGCGGGCCGAAGACCAACGATGCCAAGGGCGCCAGCGGCGACTCCAAGCCCCACAAGGGCGGCACGCTCACGGTCCTGAACTCGCAGCCGCAGCAGGACTTCGACCCCGCGCGCCTGTACACCTCCGGCGGCGGCAACGTCCCGTCCCTCGTCTTCCGCACGCTCACCACCCGCAACCGCGAGAACGGCGCCGCCGGCGCCAAGGTCGTCCCGGACCTCGCCACCGACACCGGGCGCCCCAGCAAGGACGCGACCGTGTGGACGTACACCCTGAAGAAGGGCCTGAAGTACGAGGACGGCACCCCGATCACGTCGGCCGACATCAAGTTCGGCATCGAGCGCTCCTTCGCCCCCGAGCTCTCCGGCGGCGCGCCCTACCTGAGGGACTGGCTGGTCGGCGCGGCCGACTACCAGGGGCCGTACAAGGACAAGAAGGGCCTGGACGCGATCGAGACGCCGGACAGCCGGACCATCGTCTTCCACCTGAACAAACCCGAGGGCGAGTTCCCGTACCTGGCCACGCAGACGCAGTTCACGCCCGTCCCGAAGAGCAAGGACACGGGCACCAAGTACGAGGAGCACCCGATCTCGTCCGGGCCGTACAAGGTCGTGAAGAACGAGAACGACGGCGAGCATCTCGTCCTCGAGCGCAACACGTACTGGTCGGCCGCCACGGACGCCGAGCGCAAGGCCTACCCGGACCGGATCGACGTACAGTCCGGACTCGACTCGTCAGTGATCAACCAGCGGCTGTCCGCCTCCCAGGGCGCGGACGCGGCGGCGGTCACCACGGACACCAACCTCGGTCCGGCCGAGCTCGCCAAGGTGACCGGCGACAAGGAGCTGGCCGCGCGCGTCGGCACGGGCCACTTCGGCTACACGAACTACATCGCGTTCAACCCGACGGTCAAGCCGTTCAACAACGTCAAGGTGCGGCAGGCGATCTCGTACGCCCTTGACCGGTCGTCGGTCATCAACGCTGCGGGCGGCTCCGCGCTGGCCGAGCCCGCGACCACCTTCCTGCCGAACCAGAAGTCCTTCGGCTACACGCCGTACGACCTGTTCCCGGCGGGCCGGACCGGCAACCCGGGCAAGGCCAAGGGACTGCTGAAGGAGGCCGGTTACGGCAGCGGACTCACCATCACACTGACCCACTCCAACAGCAAGGACTTCGAGACCAGCCCGGAGATCGCGACCGCTGTCCAGGACGCGCTCAAGAAGGCCGGCATCACGGTCAAGCTCCAGGGGCTGGAGGAGAACGACTACTCCGACAAGATCCACAACATCAAAACCGAGCCGGGCTTCTTCCTCGCCCACTGGGGTGCCGACTGGCCCTCCGGCGGCCCCTTCCTCGCCCCGATCTTCGACGGCCGGCAGATCGTCAAGGACGGCGCGAACTTCAACACCGGCCTGCTGAACGACAAGTCCGTCAATGCCGAGATTGATGCGATCAACAAGTTGACGGATCTTGACGCTGCCGCCAAGCGGTGGGGTGCACTGGACAAGAAGATTGCCGAGCAGGCCCTGGTCGTGCCGCTGTTCCATCCCGTCTACAAGCGCCTGTACGGCAAGGACGTCAAGAACATCGTGATCAGCGACTGGACCGGCGTCCTGGACATCTCCCAGGTCGCGGTCAAGTAGTGGACGCCCCGGTCAATTCGGTCAAGCTGTCATGAGTGAAGCCCTGTTGGCCTCTCGGGCCGCCGGGACGGACCCCTCCGTCCCGGCGGCCTCGGGGGCCCGTCAGTTCTGGCGGCGGCTGCGCGCGCAGCGCGCCGCCCTCGTCGCGGCGGTCGTCGTCGCGCTGCTCGTCCTGGTCGCCCTCGCCGCACCGCTGCTCACCGCTCTGGAGGGCCAGGACCCGACCACGTACCACCCGTCGCTGATCGACTCCGCGCGCGGAGGTGTGCCCATCGGGTCGTTCGGCGGCGTCAGCGGCGACCACTGGCTCGGCGTCGAGCCGCAGACCGGGCGCGACCTGTTCGCGCGGCTCGTCCACGGTGCCCGCGTCTCCCTCGGCGTCGCGCTCGCGGCGACCGTGGTGCAGGTCCTCCTCGGTGTCGTGGTCGGTGTCACCGCGGCGCTCGGCAACCGATGGGTTGATCAATTGTTGAGCCGAGCCTCCGACATCATCGTCGCGATGCCGCTGATGATCATGGCGCTGGCACTGCTCGCGATCGTGCCGTCGAGCTTCCCGCGGCCGGTGCTGGTCGCACTCGTCATCGGCCTGGTCGCCTGGGGCTCCATCGCCAAGATCGTGCGTGCGCAGACACTCACCCTCAAGGAGCTCGACTACGTCTCCGCCGCCCGCCTCAGCGGCTGGAGCACCTGGCGGATCGCGCGCCGCGAGCTGCTGCCGGGCCTCGCCGCGCCGGTCATCACGTACGCCGCGCTGCTGGTGCCGCAGAACATCACCGTCGAGGCGGCCCTGTCGTTCCTCGGTGTCGGCGTGAAGCCGCCGACACCGTCCTGGGGACAGATGCTCACCTCCGCCGACGTCTGGTACCAGGCCGCCCCGCAGTACCTGCTGCTCCCCGCCGGCGCGCTGTTCGTGACCGTCCTCGCGCTGACCGTGCTGGGCGACGGCGTGCGCACCGCCCTCGACCCGCGCGCGGCCTCACGCCTGCGCGTCGGCACGGGCCGCAAGCGGGAGGCCAGGGCGGGCGCCACCAAGGCCGGGCCCGACGCCACGAAGGCCGGGGCCGACGCCACGAAGGCCAAGGCCGACACCACGAAGGGGGGCACCGCGTGAGCGGCTTCGGCGGCTTCGTCCTGCGCCGCGCGATCGGCACCGTGGTCACCCTGTTCGCCATCTCGCTGATCATCTACGTCGTCTTCTACGTCACCCCCGGCAACGTCGCCCAGATCACCTGCGGCCCGCGCTGCTCACCGGAACAGGTGCACCAGGTCGCCCAGCAACTGAAGCTCGACGACCCGCTCTACGTGCGCTACGGGCACTTCCTGGAAGGCCTCTTCGTCGGCCAGGACTACTCGACCGGTACGTCGGTGCAGCACTGCTCGGCACCCTGCCTCGGCCTGTCGTACCAGAGCGATCAGCAGGTCACCGGCATCATCCTGGCCAAGCTGCCGGTCAGCCTGTCGCTGGTGTTCGGGGCGATGGTGATCTGGCTCGTCCTCGGCGTCGGCACGGGCGCGCTCTCGGCGTGGCGGCGCGGCCGGTGCACCGAGCGGGCACTGACCGCCATCACGCTCGCGGGCACCGCTACGCCCGTCTTCGTCATCGGCCTGATCCTGATGATCGTCGTCTGCGGCGAGCTGCAGCTGCTGCCCTTCCCGCAGTACGTCAAGTTCACCGACGACCCGGAGCAGTGGGCGTGGAACCTGCTGCTGCCGTGGCTCTCGCTCGCCCTCATCGAGGCGGCGCCGTTCGCCCGGCTGACCCGGGCGTCGATGCTGGAGACGCTCGCAGAGGACCACATCCGGACCTTCCGGGCGTACGGCGTGGGGGAGCGGTCGATCGTCGGACGGCACGCGCTGCGCGGGGCGCTCGCGCCGGTCATCGCCCTGAACGCGAACGACTTCGGCTCGGCCGTCGGAGGCGCGGTTCTCACCGAGGCCCTCTTCGGCCTGCCCGGCATCGGCCAGGAACTGGTCCACGCGGTCAACGTCGTCGACCTGCCGGTGGTCGTCGGCATGGTCCTGGTCATCGGCTTCTTCGTGGTCGTCGCCAACGCCGTCGCGGACGTGCTGTACGCGGTGGCCGACCGACGGGTGGTGCTGACATGAGCGAGTTCGAGAAGGTCTCTTCGGAGAGCCTCGTCGAAGTGACGGGCCTCTGCGTCGAGTTCGGCGACCTGCGCGCCGTCGACGGGCTCTCCTTCCGGCTGGCGAAGGGCGCCGCGCTGGGTCTGGTCGGCGAGTCCGGCTCGGGCAAGTCCACGGTCGCCTCCGCCCTGCTCGGGCTGCACCGCGGGACGGGAGCGCGGATGGGCGGCTCGGTTCACGTGGCCGACATCGACGTACAGGAGGCGTCCGACGAGGAACTGCGGCGGCTGCGCGGCGGAAGGGCCGCCATGGTCTTCCAGGACCCGCTGTCGTCCCTCGACCCGTACTACGCGATCGGCGACCAGATCGCCGAGGTCCACCGCGTGCACACGCGCGCGTCGCGGCGAGCGGCACGCGCGCGTGCCGTCGAGGTGCTGGACAGGGTCGGGATTCCGGACGCGGTACGGCGCTCCCGTTCGCGCCCGCACGAGTTCAGCGGCGGCATGCGCCAGCGCGCCCTGATCGCCATGGCGCTGGCGTGCGAGCCGGACCTGCTGATCGCCGACGAGCCGACCACCGCGCTCGACGTGACCGTCCAGGCCCAGATTCTCGACCTGCTGCACACCCTGCGCGAGGAGACCGGCATGGGGCTGCTGCTCGTCACGCACGACGTGGGCGTCGCCGCCGAGAGCGTCGACGAGGTGCTGGTCATGCGGCAGGGGCGGGCGGTCGAGCACGGACCGGTCTCCGCCGTTCTGGGGGCGCCCGCAGAGGTCTACACCCGGGAACTGCTCGGCGCGGTCCCACGCGTGGACGTGGCGCGTGCTGCTTCGGAGAGGTCCGAGGAGGTCGTCCTGGAGGCGACCGGGCTGCGGCGTGAATTCGGGCGCGGCAGGCGGGCGTTCGCGGCCGTGGACGACGTGTCGCTGACCATCCACCGGGGCGAGACCCTCGGGATTGTGGGCGAGAGCGGCAGCGGCAAGACGACGCTGGGCCGGATGCTGGTCGGGCTGCTGGAGCCGACGGCCGGAGAGGTCCGTTTCGAGGGCCGTGCCCGGACCGGCGTGAACCCGGCCGTGCAGATGGTCTTCCAGGACCCCGTCTCCTCCCTCAACCCCCGCCGCAGCGTGGGCGAGTCCATCGCCGATCCGCTGCGGGCGCGCGGGGAGCGGGACGAGAAGCGCATTCGGGGGCGCGTGAAGGAACTGCTGGAGCGTGTGGGGCTCGAAAGGGCGCACTACGACCGGTACCCGCACGAGTTCAGCGGCGGACAGCGCCAGCGCGTGGGCATCGCGCGGGCGCTCGCGGCCGACCCGCGCGTGATCGTCTGCGACGAGCCGGTCTCCGCGCTCGACGTCACCATGCAGGCCCAGGTGATCGCCCTGCTCGGTGAGTTGCAGCGGGAACTCGGGCTCGCGCTGGTCTTCGTCGCCCACGACCTCGCCGTCGTGCGCCAGGTCAGCGACCGGGTTGCGGTGATGCGCCGCGGCCGGATCGTCGAGGAGGGCCCGGCCGACGCGGTGTACGAGTCGCCGCGGGACCCCTACACCCAGCAGCTCCTGGCCGCCGTGCCGGCTCTCGATCCCGAGGTCGCGGCCCAGCGGCGCGCCGCGCGGCGGCAGTTGGCCGTGGCGTGACGTTGCGTGTCCGAATGATCTCCTAGCGCGACGGAACGCGATCCGCCAGGGAAAGTTACGACCGTTCACCCCTTTTGGTGGCGCGATGGACAACCGTCCGTCGCGCCACCGTCATGTCCGCATACCGTCGTCCCGCTGCGAGCCGCCGGTGCGACGGCGGCTCCCCATACGGGAGATCGGGGGTGTACTCGTGCGCATCGGACTGGTGACGGAGGGTGGCTATCCGTATGTGAGCGGTGACGCCAGACACTGGTGCGACCGGCTCGTGTGCGGGCTCGGGCAGCACGAGTTCGACATCTACGCTCTCAGCCGCAGCCGGCAGCAGGAGGACGAGGGCTGGGTCCAACTGCCGCCGCAGGTCGGCCGGGTCCGCACCGCGCCCCTGTGGGCCGCCGAGGACGACATCTGGAGGGGCGGCCCGAGGGGCCTCGTCGGAAGGGTGGTGGCGGGCGACGGGTGGGTGCACGGGCGCCGGGCGCGCCGGCGCTTCGCCGAGTGCTACGGAGAACTGGCGGCCGTGCTGTGCGCCGCAAGCAGTGTCGATCTTGGTGATTCCGTCGGCCGAGGCGGCTCGGACGATGAGGCGGACCGTTTCGGCAGTGCGCTGTACGGGCTCGCCGAGCTCGCCCGCGACGCGGGCGGACTGGTGGACGCGCTCCGCTCGGAACCCGCCGTCCGCGCGCTGGAACGTGCCTGTCGTGCGCCCGGCGCCCTGCGCTCCGCGCGCGAGGCGCGGGTACCCGATCTGCTCGCCGTCGCCGCGCATCTGGAACGTGCCCTACGCCCCCTCTCGCTCGACTGGTACGACGACGGCGGCCTGGGTGCGGCCGACGTCTGCCACGCGGCGGCCGGCGGCACGGCGGCCCTGCCCGGACTCCTCGCCCGCCACTTCTCCGGCGTCCCCCTGCTGGTCACCGAGTACGGCGTGCAACTGCGCTCCCACTACCTGGCCTCCGGCGCCGACGGGACCGCACCGGCCGTACGCGCCCTGCTCGCCGCCTTCCACGGCAGGCTTGCCGCCGAGGTCTACCGGCGGGCCGCCGTCGTCACCCATGGCAACGCGCACGCCCGCCGCTGGCAGGAGCGCTGCGGCGCCGACCGCGCCAAGCTGCGCACCGTTCACCCCGGCATGGACGCCTCCCCCTTCGCCGAGCTCGGCGAGTCGCCGGAGGCCGCCGACCCGAACACGCTGGTATGGGTCGGCCGGGTCGAGCCCGCCAAGGACCTGGTGTCCCTGCTGCACGCCTTCGCGGAGATCCGCAAGTCAAAGCCGGCGGCGCGCCTGCGGATCGTGGGCGCGGGGACGGGCCCCGACGGGGCGGCGTACCTGGGCCACTGCAGGGCGCTGGCCGCCCAGCTCTTCCCCGACGAGGCCGAGGGGCTGCACGCCGTCGGCGACAACCCGGTGTCCTTCGAGGAGATCGGCGACCCGGAGGTCCCCACCCTCCCCGAGGCGTACGCCTCGGGCGCCGTGATCGTCCTGTCGAGCGTCGTCGAGGGCTTTCCGATCGGCCTCGTCGAGGCCATGTTCTGCGGCCGTGCCACGGTCTCGACGGACGTCGGCGCGGTCGTGGAGGTCATCGGTGGCACGGGCCTCGTCGTGCCTCCGCGCAACCCGCGGGCGCTCGCCGAGGGGTGCGTGGCGCTGCTGCACGACCCCGAGCGCCGCGCACGCCTGGGCGCCGCCGCCCGCGCCCGCGCGCTCGAACTGTTCACCGTCGAGCAGAACATCACGGCATTTCACGGCATTTACCTGGAGATCGTCTCGCACTGCCCGGTCCGGCGCGTCGTCCTGGACGACACCGGCGAACCCCTCCCGTTCGCCACCCCGGCCGAGGCCCACGTACCCGGCCGCTGGGCCGTACCCGGCGCCCGAGTCGTGGCCCGCGGCGGCCCCGGGTGGGCGACCGGCGCACCGGCACGGTCCACGGCCCCGATGACCGCGACGGAGGCCGCCCGATGAGCGGCCCCAGAGAACGGGACCACCCCGGCACCCCGACCAGCCCCGGCGCGTGGGACGCGCGGTCGGAGGAGTGGCGCGCGGGGGAGGCGCGGTCGGAGGAGTGGCGCGCGGGGGAGGCGCGGTCGGAGGAGTGGCGCGCGGGGGAGACGGGTGTACCGGGTGCCAGTGCGCAGGCCACGGACATGCGAGGCACACAGGAAGGCCGTCCTGCCACCGGCCGGCGCCCTGCCACCCCCCGGCGCGGTGCCGCGGACCCCGTGAAGTCGTTGATGCACCGTCACCGCGAGCTGTGCGAACGGGCGGTCGACCCCCTGGAGATCGCCGCGGGCCTGGAGGCGCACGGAGTCACCAACCGGACCGCCGCGCGCTTGCGCCACCGCGACGTCTTCTCCCTCGCCGAGGAGATGTACGCCCGTGTTCCCCGCGACGGCGAGACGCCCCCGCGCCCCGAGGCCGGCGCCACGCCCCGGGCCGGCGCCGACTGGGCCGTGCTCGCCCTGCTGCCCGGCGCGCTGTGCGCGGCGGCCGTGACCGGGCTGCGCCTCACCCACGGCCGACCGCGCCTGGCGGTGGCCGCGGGCGGCGTCCTCGCGGTCGCCCTGGGCGTGCGCGCCGTACTCCGCCGAGGCCCGCTGAGCCTTCGGGGACGCCGGTCGACCGGCGCGCACGCCCCCGGTACCCGCGCATGGACGTGCTGGCTCCTCGCCTACGCCCTCCTCGGCGACGGCCTGCTCGGCGCAGCCGTCGGCGGCGGCCCCGACGGCCTGCCCGACGGCACCGCGGCCGGCCCCTGGCCCCTGGCCACCGCACCCGTCCTGGCCCTCGCCCTCGCCTGCGCCCCGGCGGCCTGGATCGTCCACCTCTTCGCCGTACGCGCCCGGCGCAGACTGACGGCCAGCCGCGGCCTGGAGGAGTTCGCCGACTCCGTACGGCCGCTGCTGCTCGGCACGTTCGGCCTGTTCCTGTGCGCCCTGGCGGCCC
Source organism: Streptomyces sp. NPDC005202 (assembly GCF_040608235.1). Lineage (NCBI taxonomy): Bacteria > Bacillati > Actinomycetota > Actinomycetes > Kitasatosporales > Streptomycetaceae > Streptomyces > Streptomyces sp. NPDC005202. The sequence continues at coordinate 42,820 of NZ_JBEXHW010000008.1, forward strand.
TGCTCACCGCGTGCGGCACGGTCCTGCACGAGCCCGCTGCCTACGCCCAGGCCCTCACCCTGGGCGCCCTGCTGATGCTCGCCCGCCTCCTCACCATGCACGGCTCCACCCATGCCCCGCCCGTCGCCCTCGCAGCCTCGGCCCTGGCCGAGGCAACGGCCCTGGCCACGACCTTCACCGCCCGCCTCCCGGGCTTCGGCTTCCTGGCCACCCCGGTCGACACCCTCGTGGGCGCCTGGGGCCCGGGCAGCATCCCGACCCTCGCCTGCGGAGCCGCGGCCCTGACCCTCCTGATCCACGCGACCCGCACCGTGACCCGGGCCTCGGCCCATGCGCAGGCGGAGGAGCAGCCGTGACGGGCACAGGGCCGGCGCCGCCCACCAGCGGCCGCCCGCACCACGACCCGGAACGCGCCACGGGCGACGCACATCCGGACCGGGCCGAAGCCGCAGGCAGAGTCGGCCCCCTGTCGCACGCAGGCACCCGGCCCCACCGCCGGAGCCAACCGCATCACCCCCTTGAAGGAGAAAACCAGATGACCACCTCCCGATCCGGAGCATCCGGAGCGTCCGGAGCCACCGGAGCGCACACCCCGGGAGCCGTCCGATGAGAGTCCTGCTGATCGGAGCCAACGGATACCTGGGCCGCTTCGTCGCCGACCGCCTGCTCGCCGACCCGGCCGTCCAGCTCACCGCGCTCGGCCGCGGCGACGACGCCGACGTCCGCTTCGACCTCGCGACGGGCAGCCCCGGCGCACTCACCCGGTTCCTCGACGCCGTCCACCCCGGCGTCGTCATCAACTGCGCCGGCGCCACCCGGGGCGGCGCCCGCGAGCTCACCCGCCACAACACTGTGGCCGTCGCCACTGTCTGCGAGGCCCTGCGCCGCAGCGGCTGCGGCGCCCGCCTGGTGCAGATCGGGTGCAGCTCGGAGTACGGCTCGAGCCAGCCCGGCTCCTCCACGGCCGAGGACGCCGTGCCCCGCCCCGGCGGCCCGTACGGCGTCAGCAAACTCGCCGCCACCGAGCTGGTCCTCAGTTCCGGCCTCGACGCCGTCGTGCTCCGCGTCTTCTCGCCCGCCGGGCCCGGCACCCCCGCCGGCTCCCCGCTCGGCCGCCTCGCCGAGGCCATGCGCCGCGCCATGCAGTCCGGTGACGGCGAGCTCAAGCTCGGCGGCCTGGGCGCCCAGCGGGACTTCGTCGACGTCCGCGACGTGGCCCGCGCCGTCCACGCCGCCTCGCTGTCGGCCGCGCAGGGCGTGATCAACATCGGCTCGGGCCGCGCCGTCCGCCTGCGCGACGCCGCCGCCATCCTCGCGCGCGTGGCCGGATACGGCGGCGGCCTCCACGAACTCGACGGCCTGCCCGGCGTCCACCTCAGGGCCACCATCGGGCACCCCCGCACCGACTCCGACCACCCGGCCCCGGTCGCATACCCGTACCCCGACGGCTGCGGCAGCTGGCAGCAGGCCGACGTGCGCACGGCACGCGACCGGCTCGGCTGGAGGCCACGGATCAACCTCGAAGAGTCCCTCGCCGACATCTGGATGGAGGCGGCATGCCGTATCTGACCAGCCCCCCAGCGGGAACCTCGAGCACCGACGTCCGCACCGGCTTCGGCGTCCCCGGCTGCGCACACCCCCTTCTCGCCCCGGCCGAGTGGGGCGAACTCACCCGCCCCGGCACGCCCCTGCGCTGGGTCGTCCTCAACGTCGCCGACGGCCCCGGCACTCGCCCCGACCCGCACTGCCTGGAGGCGGCCGGGCGCCTGCGCAACGGGGGCGTCCGCGTCCTCGGCCACCTCGACACCGCGCACGGCGCCCGGGCCTCCACCGAGCTGAGCTCCGACGCGCACCGGTATCTCGAGTGGTACCAGGTCGACGGCTTCCTCCTGGACCGCTGCCCGACCGACCGCACCGCTCTGCCCGAGACCCGTCGCACGGTCACCGCGCTCCGCGCGCTGCGTGACGACGCCCACATCGTCCTGGGCCACGGCACCCACCCCCACCCCGGGTACGCCGAGAACGCCGACCAGCTGGTGACCTTCTCCGGCCCGTGGAGCGGCTACCGCTGGTCGCAGGCCGCCGAGTGGACCGCCGACTACCCGCCCGAGCGCTTCTGCCACTTCGTGCACGGCGTCCCGCGCGGCCACCTCGACCAGGCGCTGCGCATCGCCCGCTGGCAGGGCGCGGCGACGATCTGGTTCACCGACCGGACGGACCGGGGCGGCCGCGCCGACCCCTGGGAGACCATGCCCGGCTACTGGGACGAAATCGTCTCGCTTGTCGGAACGGGTGTCTCGGAATGAAGAAGGCCGTGGCAGTGTTACGAGGAGAACAACTGTAGTGATTGACCGACCAACGGAGTCCCCGTGTCGCTGCCACCCCTGGTCGAGCCGGCCCCCGAGCTCACCGTAGACGAGGTCCGCAGGTACTCCCGCCACCTGATCATCCCCGATGTCGGGATGGACGGGCAGAAGCGGCTGAAGAACGCCAAGGTGCTGTGTGTGGGCGCCGGCGGCCTCGGCTCGCCGGCACTGATGTACCTGGCCGCGGCGGGCGTGGGAACGCTCGGCATCGTGGAATTCGACGAGGTCGACGAGTCGAACCTGCAGCGCCAGATCATCCACAGCCAGTCCGACATCGGCCGCTCCAAGGCGGAGTCCGCGCGCGACACGGTCAAGGGCATCAACCCGTACGTGAACGTGATCCTTCACGAGGAGCGGCTCGAGGCCGACAACGTGATGGACATCTTCAGCCAGTACGACCTGATCGTCGACGGCACGGACAACTTCGCGACCCGCTATCTGGTCAACGACGCGTGCGTGCTGCTGAACAAGCCCTACGTGTGGGGCTCGATCTACCGCTTCGACGGCCAGGCCTCCGTCTTCTGGTCCGAGCACGGCCCCTGCTACCGCTGCCTCTACCCGGAGCCCCCGCCCCCAGGCATGGTCCCCTCCTGCGCCGAGGGCGGCGTCCTGGGCGTGCTGTGCGCGTCCATCGGCTCCATCCAGGTCACCGAGGCGATCAAGGTCCTTACCGGCACCGGTGAGCCGCTGGTCGGCCGCCTGATGATCTACGACGCCCTGGAGATGCAGTACCGCCAGGTCAAGGTCCGCAAGGACCCCAACTGCGCGGTCTGCGGCGAGAACCCGACCGTCACCGAGCTCATCGACTACGAGGCCTTCTGCGGCGTCGTCTCCGAGGAGGCCCAGGCGGCGGCCGCCGACTCCACGATCACTCCCAAGCAGCTCAAGGAGTGGATCGACGACGGCGAGAACATCGAGATCATCGACGTCCGTGAGCCGAACGAGTACGAGATCGTCTCCATCCCGGGCGCCAGGCTGATCCCGAAGAACGAGTTCCTCATGGGCACCGCCCTGGAGACCCTCCCGCAGGACAGGAAGATCGTCCTGCACTGCAAGACGGGTGTCCGCAGTGCGGAAGTCCTCGCCGTGCTGAAGTCCGCGGGCTTCGCGGACGCCGTGCACGTCGGTGGCGGCGTGATCGGCTGGGTCAACCAGATCGAGCCGCACAAGCCGGTCTACTGAGCCACGGCTCGCCCTGCCTGTCCGACGGCGGGGGCTTCGCGCACCACGGGTGCCCGAAGCCCCCGCCGTCGTCATGAGCAGACCTTGCCGTCCTTCGGCACCGTCCCCTTCAGCAGGTAGGCGTTCACCGTGGAGTCCACGCAGTCGCTCCCACTGCCGTACGCCCCGTGGCCCTCGCCCTTCCAGGTGAGCTCCACGCCAACGCCCTTGCCGAGCTCGTCCACCATCTTCCGGGCGCCCTCGTACGGCGTCGCCGGATCCCCGGTGTTGCCGACCACCAGGATCGGCGCCGCACCGGACGCACTGACCTCCGGGGTGTCGTACTGCCCGGCCACCGGCCAGTCGTGGCACCAGCCGGCCGTGTCCCAGCCCATGAAGTCGCCGAACACGGGCGAAACCTTCTCGAACTCTGCCAGCAGCTTCTTCGTCTGCGCGGGCGTCGGCCGCTGCTTGTCGTCCAAGCATGATATGACCCGTTGGGCTTGGGTCGTCGTGCCGTAGTGCCCCGACGTGTCACGCGCGTTGTAGGCGTCGGCGAGCGACAGCAGCTTGGAGCCGTCCCCTTGTTCCGCCGCGGTCAGGGCGCTGGTCAGCGTCGGCCAGCTGTCCTTGCTGTACAGCGGCAGCACGATACCGGTGACCGCCAGCGTCTGCGTCAGCTTCCGACCGGACGAGGTCGGCAGCGGCTTGGCGTCCATCCGCTTCAGCAGATCCGCGATCTTCTGCGAACCTCGCTTCGGGTCCTGCCCGGTGGACTTCAGGTAGTCGTCCAGCGCCCGCTGGAAGCCCTTCGTCTGGTTCAGTGCGTGACCCACCGAGTCGGCGGTCGGGTCGACGACCGCGTCGAGGACCAGCGGCCCCACGTGCTTCGGGAACAAGTGGGCGTAGACGCCGCCGAGTTCGGTGCCGTAGGAGATGCCGAAGTAGTGCATCTTCGCGTCGCCGAGGACCTGCCGGATCAGGTCCATGTCGCGGGCCGTGTCGGTCGTCGAGACGTGCGCCAACAGCTTCCCCGCGGTCTTCTGGCAGCCCTTGCCGAAGTCGGCGGCGTCCTGGAAGTACGCCTGCTCCTCGGCCGGTGTGTCCGGCGTCGCGTCGATGGTCTCGGCGGCCTGGATCTGCCGGTCGCTGCGGCAGCGGACGCCCTCGCTGGCGCCGACCCCGCGCGGGTCCCAGCTCACCAGGTCGTACCGCTCCCTCAGCGCGCTGACCGTGGACGAGTACGACGGCATCGCGGCCACGCCGGAGCCGCCGGGACCGCCGAAGTTGAACAGCAGCGAGCCGATGCGGTGGCCGCCGGTGGCCTTGGCGCGGATGAGGGCGAGGCCGATCGTCTGCCCGCCCGGCCTGGACCAGTCCAGCGGCACCTTGAGCGTCGCGCACTGCCAGTCGCCGCCCGGCGCGGGGGAGTTCGAGGTGGCCTTGCAGCGGGCCCAGTCGAGCCGCTGCGAGGTGAGCGAGGAGGGCAGGCCCGACGGCGGCGCGGCGGTCGGCGACGTGGACGCCGGATCGGACCGATCGGACCGGCCCTTCCCTTCGTCCCCGCCCGAGCCGGACGATCCGCTGCTGCACCCGGCCAGCAGTACCGCGGCGGCGACCGCGGCCGTCCACCGTACGCAACGCGACATGTGCACCCCCCTCACGAGCTCTCCGCATCTCGGTCGCGGGGAGCAGTCAGGCCATAGTAAGCGGATCGAGTCGAGCCCGCGGCAGCCTGTGGATAACCGTCTGACCTGCACTTTTGCTGTGGTTCCAGGCGGCTTAGGAGCAGACCGCCCCGGCCGCCGGCACCTTTCCGTCGAGCAGATAGCTGTTCACCGCGGCCTGCACGCACTTGTCCTTGCTGTCGTAGGCTCCGTGCCCCTGCCCCTTGTACGTCAGCTCGATGCCGACGCCCTTGCCCAGCGCGTCCACCATCCTCTTCGCGCCCGCGTACGGCGTCGCCGGGTCGCCGGTGTTGCCGACGACGAGGATCGGCGCCGATCCGGGCGCGCTCACGTCGGGATGGTCGGCCGCACCGGGCACGGCCCAGTCGGTGCAGTTGAGCATGCCCCAGGCCAGGAAGTCCCCGAACAGCGGGGAGGCGGCCCGGAACTCGGGCAGCTTCCGCTGCACGTAGTCCGGGGTGTACCGCGACTTCTCGTCGGAGCAGTTGATGGCGACGTTCGCCGCGGCCATGTTGCTGTACTCGCCGTTGTCGTTGCGGCCGTTCATCGAGTCGGACAGCAGCAGGAGGATCTTGCCGTCACCGTCGTAGGCCTGCTCCAGACCCTCGGTGAGGTACTCCCAGAAGTCCTTGGAGTACAGGGCCTGTGCGATGCCGTTGGTCGCGGCGGTCTGGGTCAGCTGGCGCGGGAAGACGCCCGGGATCGGCTTGCTGTCGAGATCCTTCAGCAGCTTGGCGATGCGGTTCTCGACGTCCTGCGCGTCGGAGCCGATCGGGCACTCGGTGGTCTTCGAGGTGCAGTCCTGCGCGAAGTTGTCGAGCGCGAGCTGGAAGCCCTTGGCCTGGCCGAGCGAGACCTGCTCGGGGTTCTGCGTGGGGTCGACGACCCCGTCGAGGACGGCACGGCCCACGTGCTTCGGGAACAAGTGGGCGTAGACGCCGCCGAGTTCGGTGCCGTAGGAGATGCCGAAGTAGTGCATCTTCGCGTCGCCGAGGACCTGGCGCATCAGGTCCATGTCGCGGGCCGCGTCGGTGGTGCGCACGTGCGGCAGGATCGATTTGGAGTGCTTCTCGCAGGCCGCGTTGAACTGCTTGGTGTTGTTCAGGAACGTGGTGCGCTCGGCGGTGTCGTCGGGCGTCGCGTCCTGCTGGAAGTACTGGTCGAGCTGGGCGTCGCTCTCGCACGTGACGGCCGCGCTGCGGCCGACCCCGCGCGGGTCGAAGCTCACCAGGTCGTACCGCGTGCGCAGTGCGGCGTAGTCCTGGCCGAACGCGGGCAGCGTGATGACGCCCGAGCCGCCCGGGCCGCCGAAGTTGAAGATCAGCGAGCCGATGCGCTTGTCGGGCTCGGTCGCCTTCGCCCGGATCAGCGCGATGCCGATCGTGTCGCCCTTGGGGTTGCTCCAGTCCAGGGGAGCCTTCAGGGTGGCGCACTGCCACCTGTCGCCGTTGGGCAGCGGTGACGGGGCGGCACCGTCACCCTCCGCCTCGGACGGGGCCGGGCAGTCCGTCCAGTCCAGCTTCTGGGCCGTGCGATCCTCGTTTTTGGAGCCGCCGCTGCAGCCCGCCAGCAGGGAGGACAACAGGACGGCGGTTGCGGTCAGGGCGGCGGCGCGCAGCCCGCGCGGCTTCGGCATACCTCCATCCTTGCGCTGCCGGCGGCCACCCGCGCGGGACGCGGGCCGTCCGAGGTACGCCGCGGTCCGCGCCCTACAGGGAGCCCTTCCGTGTCAGGTGGTTGAAGGCCAGCCAGCCCGGCAGCACCGGCAGCCACAGCGTCAGCAGCCGGAACATCAGCACCGCGGGCGCGGCCACCTCCTTGGGGAGGCCTACGGCGATCAGACCGACCGTGAGGGTCGCCTCGACCGCGCCCACACCGCCCGGGGTCGGGGCGGCGGAACCGAGTGCGTTGCCGGCGAGGAAGACGACGGCGACGCTGGCGATGCTGAGAGAGGTCGAGTCGTCGCCGAACGCCCGGATCGACGCGTCCAGGCACATCACGAAGCAGGCGGTCAGCAGCAGCATGCCGCCGATGCCGGTGACGAGCTTCTGCGGTCGCTGCAGCACGTCGAGCATGCGCGGCACCACCCCCGCGAAGAGCGACCGCACGCGCGTGACGACGAACTTCCGCAGGAACGGCACCGAGGTGACCACGAGCAGGAGCACCGCGACAGTCAGCAGGCCCGCGATGACCGTGCGGGACGGCGACAGCGACGGCGTCTTCTCGGTGCCGGTCAGATAGCCGAAGGACAGCAGCATCAGGATGTGGCAGCCGAGCCCGAACAGCTGCGATGCGCCGACGCTCGCGACCGCGAGCCCGGGTCGCACCCCCGCGCGCTGCAGGAACCGCGTGTTGAGGGCCACGCCGCCGACCGCGGCGGGCGCCACGATCTTCACGAACGACCCGGCGACCTGCGCCGCCACGGTCCGCAGGAACGGCACCCGCTCCGGCACGAAGCCCAGCAGTGCCATCGCCGCCGCGACGTAGCTGAGCGCCGACAACAGCACCGCAGCCACGACCCAGCCCCACTGGGCGTTGGCGAAGAGCGTGCCGAACTCGATGTGCGTGAGCTGGGTCAGCAGGTAGTACGCGCCGATGGCGCCCGCGATGAAACTGATCAGGGTGCGCGGCCGCACCCGCTCCAGCCGGGCCGGCTCGACCGGCGCCTGCGGCCTGATCCGCAGCACCTGGTGGCGGATCTGCGTGAGCAGATCCTCTTCACGGGCCTCCTCCAAGGCCTCGTCGATGGCCCGCTTCTCCGCCCGCGCCTCCGCGCGCACGGCCTTCTTGTCGGGCTTTTCGAGTACGGCGGGCCCGGCATCCCCGCCGGCCGCCTCCAGGCGGGCCTGCTTGGCCTGCCGGGACGCCTCCAGGACCGCCTCGCGCTCCCGCTGCGCCCGCTCCCGGGCCAGCCTCCGCAAGGTCGCGCGCGTGGCGCGCGTCAGGGCGATGGGCTGCAGCATCGGAAGACAGTCGGCGACCGCGTCGGGACCCAGGACGCCGACCGCGCTGGCCACGGCGCGCTCGGCGCCCACCCTGAGGCCGAGCGTCGTCACCAGCTGGGCGATGTCCATGCGCAGCAGCAGGTCACCGGCCGCGATCTCGCCGCCGCGCAGATCGGTGAGGATCACTCTGCCTGAACGATCCACCAGAATCGCGTCACCCGCGAGCCTGCGGTGTGCGATGCGCCGCGACTGCAGCGCCTGCACCTGGTGCCAGGTGTTGCGCAGCAACTCGTCGGTGATCTCTTCGTCCGCCAGAGAGTCGAGCGTGCGTCCGCCGGTGTGCTCGTAGACGAGCATCACGGCGTCGGGGCCGAGCTCGGAGGTCGCGATCAGCTTGGGGGCGTTGGCGCCGGCCGCGATGGCCGCGTAGGCGAGCAGCGCCTCCTGCTCCAGGGCCTGGCGCAGCGACTGCAGGCTGCTGCGGGTGGCGAAGCCGCGCAGCGTCAGATTGCGCCACACGCGGTAGAAGAAGCCCTGCGCCTGCTGCTCGCGGTCGACGACTGTGACGTCCAGCGGCGGGCCGTCCTCCAGCGTGACGAAGTAGCGTCGGGCGCGGTCGCCGTTGTCCGTCGTCTCCGCCGTCTCCTCGCGAGCCGCGCTCACGGGGTGGAAACCGACGGTGCGCAGGCCCGCCATCAGCGTCCGTCCCGTGGGACGGACGTTCGGCGAGCCCACCGCGTACAGCGTGCCGTAGGCGATGGTCCAGCCGATCAGCACCGTCAGGATGATCGAGAACGGTGTCGTGTAGCCGGTGACCAGCATCGAGAAGGCGTCGAGCAGCAGCACGATCCACAGCACCGCGCGCCACCGCGGTCTGCGGGACATGCCGACCGCCGTCATGTACGCGATGACCGGGGCGAGGTAGCCGTGCACCGGGTCGGTCAGGGCGTGGATGTCACCGGGCGAGGGCTGGGTGAGCGCCGCCTGGATCGAGGGCGGGGCGGCCTTGGCCACCCAGAGGTCGGTGGCCAGGGTCACCCCGTGCGCGAGGACCGCCGCGAGCACGCCGTCCGCGATCCGCAGCCCGTCCCGTTTGATCAGCCGCTCGATCGCGAAGGCGACCGGCACCAGCAGGATCGCGATGCTGGACGCCAGCCCGGCGATCTTGATGAGCAGATCGGGCGCCTGCCCGGTGCCCTTGTTGATGTCCTGTTCGAGGCCCGAAGTGGTGCCATGGGCGAACGCGGCGACCGCCAGCAGCACCACGATGGCGAGCACGCCCACCAACAGCCGCATCAGGTCGGAGGGACGGTGCACGCGCGCGGGGAGCAGCGGTTCGTCGCCCTCGAGCTCGTCGATGTGCGTCACCTCGGCGTCCTCGGCGCGCTTCCTGTCCGCCTTGGTGCCACCCGTGTCGTCGGACCTGACGTCGGCCTTGGTGCCGCCTGTGTCGTCGGACCTGACATCAGCCTTCGTGCCGTCCGCGTCGTCGGTGCCCGGGCGCGACGAGACCCCAGAGGTGCCCTCCGCGTCGTCGGGGTGCACACCCTGCTGCTTCATGGTCTCTTCTTGGTCTCGTATCACCGGTCACCGCCCGCACGATGGTGGCATACCCACCGACACACGGGGCATCAGGGTGCAAATGCGGGGGCGCACAGTCTGCCCGAAGCACCGCTCGGGGGCGAGTGCCACGCACGGTCGCCAGCCGCTCACACTGTCGGTGGTGGCAGGATGGGGCGGATGAGCGAAGAGAGCCTTCCGGACGAGGCTCGCCCGGAGTTCCCGGACGCGCTGCCCGAGTACGCCGAGCGCGTCCTCGAGGTCGCCGAACTCATTCCGCCGGGGCGCGTCATGACGTACGGGGACGTCGCCGAATGGCTGGGGGAGGGAGGCCCGCGCCAGGTCGGCCGCGTCATGGCCCTCTACGGCGGCGCCGTCCCGTGGTGGCGTGTCGTACGCGCCGACGGGGCCCTGCTCCCGGGCCACGAACTGCGCGCGCTCGCCCAGTACCGCACGGAGGGCACGCCCCTGAAGGAGGCGGGCAGGGCGGCCGAGGGCCACCTGCCGCGCATCGACATGAAGCGGGCCCGGTGGGACGGCGGCGAACGTGCGGAGCGTCACATCTGACAGCTTCCGCCATTGGACGGCCTCGGGGGGAGCCTGTGGCCCGTACGGGGGAATCGGGGCACGTCGGCGGCATGTCGTACGTTTGTGGGTCGAGGGACACACGTGACGAAAGCGCTGGGAGGGAAGAAGGGGAAGCCCTGCTTCCGCACCGGCCGTCGGCGTAGCGTCGGCTGCACATGTCCCCCTCATCCCGCGGCCACCGCGTTCCCCACACGGCGGTCCGCCCCCTCGACGACGGCGCTTCGCGCCGGCAGTGACAGACCCCAGTACACCCACCAGGACCGGCGAACCACGTGAGCTCCTCTTCCTCCACCAGGCGCCCGTCGCACCCCCAGGTGCGACAGGGGAACCGTGGCGCTTACCGACTGGTGCGTACCCCACCGGCCCGACCGGATCCCCCTCGTCTGGACGCCGCACAGCGCGCCGTGGTTGACCACGAGGCCGGTCCGCTGCTCGTCCTCGCAGGTCCGGGCACCGGCAAGAGCACCACGCTCGTCGAGTCCGTGGCCGCGCGGATCGCCCGCGGCGGCGACCCCGAGCGCATCCTGGTGCTGACGTTCAGCCGCAGGGCGGCCGTCGAGCTGCGCGACCGCATGGCGCTGCGCACCGGGGCGGCCCGCGCGCCCCGGGCGACCACCTTCCACTCGTTCTGCTACGCCCTGGTCCGCGCCCACCAGGACAGCGACCTGTTCGTCGAGCCGCTGCGGCTGCTGTCCGGCCCCGAGCAGGACGTGACCGTCCGCGAGCTCCTCGCGGGCCAGGTCGACCTCGAACGGCTCGGCCTCGCGCACGTGCGCTGGCCGGACGAGCTGCGCGCCTGCCTGACCACCCGCGGCTTCGCCGACGAGGTCCGCGCGGTCCTTGCCCGCAGCCGCGAACTGGGTCTGGGCCCCGAGGCCCTGGAGGCCTTCGCCCGCCGCATCGGCCGCCCCGACTGGGAGGCCGCGGCCTCCTTCCTCGCCGAGTACCTCGACGTCCTCGACCTGCAGGGCGTGCTCGACTACGCGGAACTCGTCCACCGCGCGGTGCTCCTCGCCCGGCGCCCCGAGGTCGCCGAGCGGCTCGCCGCGCAGTACGACGCGGTGTACGTGGACGAGTACCAGGACACGGACCCGGCCCAGGTACGGCTGCTGCAGGCCCTGGCCGGCGGCGGCCGCACCCTGCTCGCCTTCGGCGACCCCGACCAGTCGATCTACGCGTTCCGGGGCGCGGACGTGAACGGCATCCTGGAGTTCCCGCAGGCGTTCCCCCGCGCGGACGGCCGTCCCGCACCGGTGGAGGTGCTGCGCACCTCCCGCCGCTCCGGCGCCGCGCTGCTGGCCGCCACCCGCCTGCTCGCGCAGCGCATGCCGCTGACCCGTCTCCCGGCCGACAAGGTGCGCGCCCACCGGGAGCTGACCCCGGTACGGGACGGCGGCCGCGTCGAGGTCTACACGTACCCGACGCCCGGCACGGAGCTGGACAACATCGCCGACATCCTGCGCCGGGCCCACCTGGAGGACGGCGTCCCGTGGAGCGAGATGGCCGTCCTGGTGCGCGCGGGCGCCCGCACCATCCCGACGGTCCGCCGCGCCCTCACGGCCGCAGGCGTACCCCTGGACGTCGATGGCGACGACCTACCGCTGCGCCACGAACCGGCGGTGGCGCCGCTGCTGACGGCGCTGCGCGCGGTTGCCACGGCGGAAGCTGCGCAGCGCCCCGGAGAGGAGCCTCGTTCCGAAGAGGCGGAACCGGACACCTGCTGGCTCGACACCGAAACCGCCCTCACCCTCCTCGGCTCGCCCCTCGCCGGCATGGACGCCGCCGACCTGCGCCGCCTCGGCCGCGCGCTGCGCGAGGAGGAGCGGGCCGCGGGCAACCCCCTGCCGCCGCCCTCGGACGAGCTGCTCGCACGGGCGCTGGCCGAGCCGGAGCGGCTGGCCGTGCACGACCCGACGTACGCGCGCGGCGCCCAGCGTCTCGGCGCCCTGCTCAGGAAGGCCAGGGAGCGCCTGGCGGGCGGCGGTACGGCCGAGGAGGCGCTGTGGGACCTGTGGGAGGGCACGCCGTGGCCCGCGCGCCTGGAGCGGGCCGCCCGGCGCGGAGGTGCCGCCGGACGGAACGCGGACCGGGACCTGGACGCCGTGTGCGCGCTGTTCGCGACCGCCGCCCGCGCGGAGGAGCGCACCGGCGGCCGGGGCGCCCTGAACTTCCTGGAGGAGATCGAGGCCGAGGACATCGCCGCCGACACGCTCACGCGGCGCGCCGTACGCCCCGACGCCGTGCGCCTGATGACCGCGCACCGCTCCAAGGGGCTTCAGTGGCGTCTGGTGGTCGTCGCGGGTGTCCAGGAAGGGCTGTGGCCGGACCTGCGGCGGCGCGGCTCCCTGCTGGAGGCCGACCGCATTGGGCGCGACGGACTCGCCGCGCCGCTCACCCCCGGGGCGCTGCTGGCGGAGGAGCGCCGCCTGTTCTACGTGGCCGCCACGCGCGCGCGGGAACGCCTCGTCGTGACCGCCGTGAAGGCCCCCGCGGACGACGGCGACCAGCCCTCCCGCTTCCTCACCGAGCTCGGCGTGGAACCCAGGGAGGTCACGGGTCGCCCGCGCCGCCCCCTGTCCGTGGCCGCTCTGGTCGCCGAGCTGCGGGCCACGACGGTCGACCCGCGCGTGTCCGACACCCTCCGGGAGGCCGCCGCCCGCCGACTGGCCCGGCTCGCCGCGCTCGCCGACGAGGACGGCCGTCCGCTGGTGCCCTCGGCGCACCCGTACCGCTGGTGGGGCATGGTCGAGCCGACCGAGAGCAAGGTGCCGCTGCGGGACCGCGACCAGCCCGTCGTGCTGTCCGGAAGCGCCCTCGACCAGCTCGCCAACACCTGCGCCCTGCAGTGGTTCCTCGGCCGCGAGGTGAAGGCCGACGCCCCCGCGACCGCCGCGCAGGGCTTCGGCAACGTGGTGCATGTCCTGGCCGACGAGGTCGCCTCCGGTCGCACGCCCGCCGACCTGGCGGTTCTCATGGAGCGCCTGGAGTCGGTGTGGAACGCGCTCGCCTTCGACGCGCCATGGAAGTCGGCGCAGGAGAAGGAGAACGCGCGCGTGGCGCTCGAACGCTTCCTGAAGTGGCACGTCCTGGAGCGCACCGGCCGTACCCCGGTGGCCAGCGAGCACGACTTCGACGTGACCCTCGGGGCGGGCGACTACCAGGTACGCATCCGCGGCTCCATGGACCGTGTGGAGGCCGACCGCGAGGGCCGCGCCTACGTCGTCGACTTCAAGACCGGCAAGCAGGCACCCACCGCAGCCGAGGTGGCCCGCCATCCGCAGCTCGCCGTCTACCAGCTCGCTGTGCGCGAAGGCGCGGTCGACGAGGCCTTCGACGGGATACGCCCCGATCCGGGCGGCGCGGAACTGGTCCAGCTGCGCCAGGGCGCGGCGAAACGGGACGGCGGCGACAGCCTGCCCAAGGTGCAGACCCAGGAGCCGCTGGAGGGGGAGTGGGTCGGCGAGCTGCTGGCGACCGCCGCCGGAAAAGTCCTCGACGAGCGGTTCACGCCGACGGCTGGGCAGCACTGCGCGCACTGCGCGTTCCGGGCGTCCTGCAGCGCGCGGCCGGAAGGCCGGCACGTGGTCGAGTGACCGACTGCGAGCTGTGTGATCGACCGCACCACGCGTGCTGACCTGCGCTTCTGCTGCCCCCCAGGGCAGTCGGGCACCCGTTGTCAGTGCTGGTCGCTAGCCTCTCTGACGTGCCAGCCCGTATCACTGATCCCGAGCAGCTCAAGGAGCTCCTCGGAATCCCGTTCACCCCGGAGCAGACGGCCTGCATCACCGCGCCGCCCGCCCCGCAGGTGATCGTGGCCGGCGCCGGATCCGGCAAGACGACGGTGATGGCGGCCCGCGTGGTGTGGCTGGTCGGCACCGGACAGGTCGCCCCCGAGCAGGTCCTCGGCCTGACCTTCACCAACAAGGCGGCCGGCGAGCTCGCCGAGCGCGTCCGCAAGGCGCTGGTCAGGGCGGGCGTCACCGACCCCGACGTCATCGACCCGGACAACCCCCCGGGCGAGCCGGTGATCTCCACCTACCACGCCTTCGCCGGCCGTCTCCTGACCGACCACGGCCTGCGCATCGGGCTCGAACCCACCGCCCGTCTGCTCGCCGACGCCACCCGCTACCAGCTCGCCGCACGCGTGCTGCGCGAGGCCCCGGGCCCGTACCCGGCCCTGACTCGTTCCTTCCCGGACCTGGTCAGCGACCTCCTCGCCCTCGACGCCGAGCTCGCCGAACACCTCGTACGTCCCGAGGACCTGCGCGCCTGGGACGCCGAGCTGCTGCGCACCCTTCAGGACGCCAAGCTCACCAACGCCGACCTGCGCAAAGTCCCCGAGACGGCCGCCGCCCGCCGGGAACTGGCCGAGCTGGTGCTCCGCTACCGGGCCGCCAAGCGGGAGCGGGACCTGCTCGACTTCGGCGACCAGATCGCCCTCGCGGCGCAGCTCGCCCAGCTCCCCGAGGTCGGTCGCATCCTGCGCGACGAGTTCCGGGTGGTCCTGCTCGACGAGTACCAGGACACGTCCGTCGCCCAGCGCATCCTGCTGGCAGGCCTGTTCGGCGGCGGCACGGGCCATCCGGTGACCGCCGTCGGCGACCCCTGCCAGGCGATCTACGGCTGGCGCGGCGCCTCCGTCGCCAACCTCGACGACTTCCCCGAGCACTTCGCGCACGTCGACGGCCGCCCCGCCACCCGCCAGGCGCTCAGCGAGAACCGCCGCAGCGGCGGCCGCCTCCTCGACCTCGCCAACGGCCTGGCCGAGCCCCTGCGCGCGATGCACGCGGGCGTGGAAGCCCTCCGCCCGGCCCCCGGCGCCGAGCGCGACGGCATGGTGCGCTGCGCGCTGCTGCGCACCCACGCCGAGGAGATCGAGTGGCTCGCCGACTCCATCGCCCACCTCGTACGGACCGGGAAGGCGCCCGGAGAGATCGCCGTCCTGTGCCGTACGGCCACCGACTTCGCCGAGATCCAGGGAGCGCTCGTCGCCCGCGACATCCCGGTCGAGGTCGTCGGCCTGTCCGGGCTGCTGCACCTGCCCGAGGTCGCCGACCTCGTCGCCGTCTGCGAGGTCCTGCAGGACCCCGGCGCCAACGCCTCCCTGGTACGGCTGCTGACGGGCCCCCGCTGGCGCATCGGCCCGCGCGACCTCGCCCTCCTGGGACGCCGGGCGCGGCTGCTCGTCGCCCACGCGCGCGTGGACGCCGACGACGACCCGGACCGCCGACTCGCCGAGGCGGTCGAGGGCGTCGACCCGGCCGAGGTGATCTCACTCGCCGACGCCCTCGACACGTTCCTGGAGACGCCGCTGGACGGCGACGGGGACGACGACGGGCTGCCGTTCTCGCCGGACGCGCGCGTGCGGTTCGCCCGGCTCGCCGCCGAACTGCGCGACCTGCGCCGCTCGCTGTCGGACCCGCTGATGGACGTCCTGCACCGTGTCCTCGCCGTCACCGGCCTGGAGGTGGAGCTGTCGGCGTCCCCGCACGCCCTGGCCGCCCGCCGCCGCGAAACCCTGTCCAACTTCCTGGACATCGCCGCCTCCTTCGCCGCGAACGAGAGCGAGGCGACCCTGCTGGCCTTTCTCGGCTTCCTGCGCACTGCCGCCCAGTACGAGAAGGGCCTCGACAACGCGCTGCCCGGCGGCGAGAACACCGTCAAGGTGCTCACCGCCCACAAGTCCAAGGGCCTGGAGTGGGACGTCGTCGCCGTCCCCGGCCTGGTCACCGGCACCTTCCCCAGCAGCCAGGGCCGCGAGAAGTGGACCAGCCAGGGCAAGGTGCTGCCGCACGCGCTGCGCGGCGACGCCGACACCCTGCCCGACGTCGACAGCTGGGACGCGCGCGGGCTGAAGGCCTTCCACGAGGCCATGAAGGAGCACCAGCACACCGAGGAACTCCGCCTCGGCTACGTCACCTTCACCCGCCCCCGCTCCCTGCTCCTCGGTTCCGGCCACTGGTGGGGCCCGAGCCAGAAGAAGTCCCGCGGCCCGTCCCCCTTCCTCCAGGCCCTGTACGACCACTGCGCCGCCGGGTACGGCGAGATCGAGGCATGGGCGGACGAGCCCGAGGAGGGCGAGGAGAACCCGGCCCTGCACCGGGCCACCGCCGACCAGGTCTGGCCCCTGCCCCTGGACGAGGCCGCCCTGGCCCGCCGCCGCGCGGCCGCCGCGACGGTCCTCGCCCACTTGGAGGACCTCGCCGCCCACACGGACGGCCACCCCGCGGCCGCGCACGACCCGGACACCCACGACGACCCGGACTGGCCCCCGCCGCCCGAGGACGACGAACCGCCCTACGACGAGGACGACCCCTTCGCGGACGGCCCCTTCGCGGACGGCCCCTTCGAGGACGACACGTTCGAGGGCGACGCTGTCGGCGAGGACCGCGCCGACTGGGACGCGTGGACGAGCGACCGCCCGACGGTCCCGCACCAGGCGACCGCACCGGAACAGCACTCCGCGCCCCAGCCGGCACGCCCCTACCCCACAGAGCCGGACCCCGTCCCCTTCACCCCGGAGGAGGCCCGCATCGTCGCCTCCTGGGACCGCGACCTCGACGCGCTGGCAGGAGAGCTCCAGCGCGCCCGGCAGAGCGTCACGGACGTACCCCTGCCGGCTACGCTGACCGCGACGCAGCTGTCGCGGCTGGCTGCCGACCCGGACGGGTTCGCGCGGGAGCTCGCGCGCCCCATGCCGCGCCCCCCGCAACCGGCCGCGCGCCGCGGTACCCGCTTCCACGCCTGGGTTGAGGCCCGCTTCGAAGAGCTGACGCTTCCCATGCTGGAGCCGGAGGAACTGCCCGGCAGCGACGCGGAGATCGCCGACGAACGCGACCTCGAGGCCCTCAAGAAGGCCTTCGAACGCACCGAGTACGCGCACCGCACGCCCCACCGCGTCGAGGCCCCCTTCCAGCTGGCGATCGCCGGCCGCGTCGTACGGGGCCGCATCGACGCCGTCTACAAGGAGGGCGACGGCGACGAGGCGACGTACGAGATCGTCGACTGGAAGACGGGGCGAACCCCCACCGCCGACCCGCTCCAGCTCGCGGTGTACCGGCTCGCCTGGGCCGAGCAGCACGGCGTGCCCCTGGAGCGCGTCACCGCCGCCTTCCTGTACGTGCGCAGCGGCGAGGTCGTGCGGCCGGACGACCTTCCGGAACGGGCCGCACTGGAGCGCCTGCTGCTGGGGGAGCCGTCGTGTGACGAACCGCCCGAAGAGGATGTCACCGCGGGCCGATAGGCTCGGGACCATGAGCCAGACCCCGGACAGCGCCGTCCGCACGTACATCGAGCAGCACCGCGCCGCCTTCCTCGACGACCTCGTTGAGTGGCTGCGCATCCCTTCCGTGTCGGCCCAGCCCGACCACGCGCCCGATGTACGGCGCAGCGCCGACTGGCTCGCCGCCAAGCTCAAGGAGACCGGCTTCCCGACCGCAGAGGTCTGGGAAACACCGGGCGCCCCGGCCGTCTTCGCCGAGTGGCCCTCCGACGACCTCGGGGCACCCACGGTCCTCGTCTACGGTCACCACGACGTGCAGCCCGCCACCCGCGAGGACGGCTGGGACAGCGAGCCCTTCGAGCCCGTGGTCCGCGACGGCCGTCTCTACGCGCGCGGGGCGGCCGACGACAAGGGTCAGGTGTTCTTCCACACACTCGGCGTCCGCGCCCACCTCGCCGCCACCGGCCGCACCGCCCCGGCCGTGCACCTGAAGCTGCTGATCGAGGGCGAGGAGGAGTCCGGCTCCCCGCACTTCCGGGCGCTCGTCGAACAGCACGCGGACCGTCTCGCCGCCGACGCGGTGATCGTCTCGGACACCGGCATGTGGTCCGAGGACACCCCCACGGTGTGCACCGGCATGCGCGGCCTCGCCGAGTGCGAGATCCGGCTGTTCGGCCCCGACCAGGACATCCACTCCGGCTCCTTCGGCGGCGCCGTGCCCAACCCGGCGACCGCCGCCGCCCGCCTCGTCGCCGCCCTGCACGACGAGCACGCGCGCGTGGCGATTCCCGGCTTCTACGACAACACGGTCGAGCTCACCGACCGCGAGCGCGCTCTCTTCGCCGAGTTGCCCTTCGACGAGCAGCGGTGGCTGCGCACCGCCAAGTCGTACGCCACTCACGGCGAGGCCGGGTACTCCACCCTGGAGCGCATCTGGGCCCGCCCCACCGTCGAGGTCAACGGCATCGGCGGCGGCTATCAGGGACCCGGCAGCAAGACCATCATCCCGTCCACGGCGATGGTGAAGCTGTCGTTCCGCCTGGTCGCCGGCCAGGACCCCGAGCACGTCGAGACGGCCGTCCGCGCCTGGGTTGCCGAGCAGGTGCCCGCCGGCGTCCGGCACGAGATCACGTTCGGCTCGGCCACGCGCCCGTGCCTGACGCCCCTGGACCACCCCGCCCTGCAGTCCGTGGTCCGCGCGATGGGCCGCGCCTTCGACAAACCGGTCCGCTTCACCCGCGAGGGCGGCTCGGGGCCGGCCGCCGACCTCCAGGAGGTCCTCGGCGCCCCCGTCCTCTTCCTGGGCATCTCCGTCCCGTCCGACGGCTGGCACGCCCCGAACGAGAAGGTCGAACTCGGCCTCCTGCTCAAGGGCGTGGAGACCAGCGCGTACCTGTGGGGCGACCTCGCGGAGCACTGGCGCGATGCACCCTGACGGGCAGGCGTCCGGAGCGGTGTCGCGCGCGGGGCACACTGGAAGGGCCGCCCCGCACCTCCAGGCCTCGCCGGACGCGGTCGCCTCCTGCCGCACGTCCTGCTGAACCGTCGCCGAAACAACCGTTCCCCCGGGGGAGTTGGAAGCACCCGTGACCACCTGGACCGACCACACCGCCGACCGACCCATCTCACTCACCGCGCCCAGCGGCATCGACCGGGCCGCCCACCACCGGCTCGACGAAGCCTGGCTCGCCGCGGCGTGGAGCCACCCCTCGACGCGCTGTTTCGTGGTCTCCGGCGGTCAGGTCCTCATCGACGAAACACCCGACGGGCGCACCGAACTCGTCATGACCCCCTCCTTCGAGGCCCCCCTCACCGAGGCGCACCGCTACTTCCTGGGCACCGACGCGGACGGCGTCAGCTACTTCGCCCTTCAGAAGGACTCCCTGCCCGGCCGCATGGACCAGTCCGCCCGCCCGGCGGGGCTGCGCGAGGCCGGCCCGCTGCTGTCGCCCCGGGACGCCGGCCTGATGGTGCACGCCGTCGCCCTGGAGAACTGGCAGCGCCTGCACCGCTTCTGCTCGCGCTGCGGGGAGCGCACCGTGATCGCCGCGGCCGGCCACATCCGCCGCTGCCCGGCCTGCGGGGCCGAGCACTACCCGCGCACCGACCCCGCCGTGATCATGGCCGTCACCGACGAGGACGACCGCATCCTGCTCGGCCGCCAGGTGCACTGGCCCGAGGGCCGCTTCTCCACGCTCGCCGGCTTCGTCGAGCCCGGTGAGTCCATCGAGCAGTCGGTGCGCCGCGAAGTCCAGGAGGAGGTCGGCATCACCGTCGGCCAGGTCGAGTACGTCGCCAGCCAGCCCTGGCCCTTCCCCTCCAGCCTCATGCTGGGCTTCATGGCCCGCGCCACCTCGACCGACATCAACGTCGACGGCGACGAGATCCACGAGGCCCGCTGGTTCTCCCGCGACGAACTGCGTGCCGCCTTCGACTCCGGCGAGGTCCTGCCGCCGTACGGCATCTCGATCGCGGCCCGCCTGATCGAGCTCTGGTACGGCAAGCCACTGCCCACGAGGAGCGGGTGACCTGGACGGGCGGATGACCGACCCGTACTGGAACCACAACGTCCACTACCACCCCGTGGTGCTCGCCGCCGTCCCCGACGGCTGCCGCACGGCCCTGGACGTGGGGTGCGGCGACGGTCTGCCGGCGCGCAAGCTGGCAGCCAGGGCCGACGCGGTGACCGCGGTGGACCGGTCGCCGGAGATGATCCGGCTCGCCCGTCGGTGCGTGCACGGGAACGTCACCTTCCTGGAGGCTGACTTCCTGGACGACCCGCGTTTGCCCGACGGCGGGTACGACTTCGTGAGCGCCGTCGCCGTCGTCCACCACATGGCGCGGTGGGACGGCTGGTACGGCTGCTGGCGCCCGGCGGCCGCCTGGTGATCGTCGGCCTGGCGAACGACCGGACGCCCCTGGACTGGGTGATCAGCGGGTTCGGCGTGCCCGCGAGCCGATACCACACGCTGCTTGCGAGGCGGAAAGGGCGGCCCGGCCGGCATGCCCCTCGAGGGCTCGACGACGACCTGGAGCGAGGTGCGGCGGACCGCGCGTCACCTCCTGCCCGGCTGCCGCTTCCGCCGCCGACTCCTGCGGCGCTACACGCTGGTGTGGGACAAACCACGAGAAGGCGGCCCCTGAGTTCGCCTCGGGGGCCGCCTTCCGCGCAACCGCGGGGCGCCTACGCGCCGATCTTCTGCTTGACCTGCGCCAGCGACGGGTTCGTCAGCGTCGAGCCGTCCGGGAAGAGCACGGTCGGAACGGTCTGGTTTCCGCCATTCGCCTTCTCGACGAACGCCGCGGAATCCGGGTCCTGCTCGATGTTGATCTCGGTGTACGCGATGCCCTCGCGGTCCAGCTGGCTCTTCAGCCGACGGCAGTAGCCGCACCACGTGGTGCTGTACATCGTCACAGTGCCCGGCATGTCTCTCGCGCTCCTTCGGCGGCTCGGGGACGTAGTGGTCGCAGGGGAGGAACGTACGCGAAGGGACCCGGCATTCCCACCGGGGGTATCCGGCAGGACGTGACGCCTGCCGCATTAGTACGACTGCAAGGCCCTGCCTGTGGACAACCGGCACAGCCGTCTCCTGCGACCTGGCAGCATGGCCGTGTGACAGCAGCAACGCACTCCACGCTCTTCCCGCAGGTACCGGACTCGGCCGACGCGGTGCTCGAAGGGCTCGACCCCGAGCAGCGCGAGGTGGCCATCGCCCTGCACGGCCCGGTGTGTGTGCTGGCAGGCGCCGGCACGGGCAAGACCCGGGCGATCACCCACCGCATCGCCTACGGCGTGCGCGCCGGCATCCTCCAGCCCTCCAGCGTGCTCGCGGTCACCTTCACCAACCGTGCCGCCGCAGAGATGCGCGGTCGACTGCGCCAGCTCGGCGCGCACGGAGTCCAGGCCCGGACCTTCCACTCGGCCGCCCTGCGTCAGCTGCAGTACTTCTGGCCGAAAGCGGTCGGCGGCAGCATGCCCCGGCTCGTCGACCGCAAGATCCAGCTCGTCGCGGACGCGGCCGCCGCCTGCCGTGTCCGCCTCGACCGGGGCGAGCTGCGGGACGTCACCGCCGAGATCGAGTGGTCCAAGGTCACCCAGACCGTCCCCGCCGACTATCCGCTCGCAGCCGCGAAGGCCGGCCGCGAGGCCCCGCGCGACCCGGCCGAGATCGCCCACCTCTACTCCGTCTACGAAGACCTCAAGCGGGACCGCGCGGTCATCGACTTCGAGGACGTCCTGCTGCTGACCGTGGCCATCCTCCAGGACCGGCACGACATCGCCGAACAGGTCCGCGCCCAGTACCAGCACTTCGTGGTGGACGAGTACCAGGACGTCAGCCCCCTCCAGCAGCGCCTGCTGGAGCTGTGGCTCGGCGACCGGGACAACCTGTGCGTCGTCGGTGACGCCAGTCAGACGATCTACTCGTTCACGGGAGCAACACCCGACCACCTGCTCGATTTCCGCACCCGCCACCCCGGTGCCACCGTGGTCAAGCTGGTTCGCGACTACCGCTCCACCCCCCAGGTCGTCCACCTCGCCAACGGACTGCTCGCCCAGGCGCGCGGCCGTGCCGCCGACCACCGTCTGGAACTGGTCTCCCAGCGCCCTCCGGGCCCCGAGCCCGTCTACACCGAGTACACCGACGAGCCGGCCGAGGCCGAGGGCGCCGCCCGCCGCATCCGCGACCTCATCGACTCCGGCGTCCCGGCGAGCGAAATCGCGATCCTGTTCCGTACGAACTCCCAGTCCGAGACCTACGAGCAGGCCCTCGCGGACGCCGGAGTCCCCTACCAGCTGCGCGGCGCCGAGCGCTTCTTCGACCGGCCGGAGGTGCGCAAGGCGGGCATCGCCCTGCGCGGCGCCGCCCGCTTCGGGGGCAACGACTCCCTCCTCGACGACGCCGTCGACCTGCCCTCCCAGGTGCGCGCCGTGCTGTCCGGCGAGGGCTGGACCCCTCAGCCCCCGGCCGGCTCCGGCGCCGTCAGAGAGCGCTGGGAGTCGCTGGCCGCCCTGGTGAACCTCGCGCATGACTTCGCCGCCGCCCACCCGGGCGCCACCCTCGGCGACCTCGTGGCCGAGCTGGACGAGCGGGCGAACGCCCAGCACGCCCCGACCGTCCAGGGCGTTACCCTCGCCTCCCTGCACTCGGCCAAGGGCCTGGAGTGGGACGTCGTCTTCCTGGTCGGTGTCGCCGAGGGCATGATCCCGATCACCTACGCCAGAACCGACGAGCAGATCGAGGAGGAGCGCCGTCTCCTCTACGTCGGCGTCACCCGGGCCCGTGAGCGGCTCCATGTCTCCTGGGCGCTGTCCCGCTCACCCGGCGGCCGCCCCAACCGCCGCCCCAGCCGCTTCCTCGACGGACTGCGCCCCGGCTCGACCGCCACCGCCGGCCGCACCGGCGCGGCCGGCGCCGCCGGCATCGAGCGGGGCCTCACCGGCGGCGCGGAGGCGGTGGGCACCGTGGGAGGCGCCCCGCGGCGGACCCAGCGCACCCCGGCCCGCTGCCGGGTCTGCGGCCGCACGCTCACCGACGCCGGAGAAATGAAGCTGATGCGCTGCGAGGACTGTCCATCCAACATGGACGAGGGCCTCTACGAGCGGCTGCGCGAGTGGCGAGCGGACCAGGCGCGGCGCAGCGGGCAGCCCGCCTTCTGCGTCTTCACCGACAAGACCCTCATGGCGATCGCCGAGGCCGCCCCCGACGACGAGCGCGAGCTGGCGCGCATCCCCGGGGTCGGGATGCGCAAGCTCAACCGCTACGGGGCCGATGTTCTCGCCATCTGCGCAGGCCAGGAGCCTGGGGAAGAAGAAGAGGGGGACTGATACGAACTCGTCGAAAAAATAGTTTGCGCATGCCCCGGCAATCCCCATAGGTTCTTAGCCACGGGAACAGCGGCCTTCCTTGAGGCCCTGATTCCGTGTTGTACTTGCATATCCGAACGGGCTGGGTCACCCCCAGTCTCCGAGACGCCGAGAGGAGGCGAGTCCAGTGATCAGCATCAAGAGCAGCTCCATCAGCACCGCCAAAATGACCGATCGCTCGGTCGCCTCTCTGTGCATGCTCGGCGTCTCGAACCAGGGCACCGGTCTGTCCGGCATTCCTGCCGTGCGTCCGGCGTCCTCCGTGTCTCTCGCGGGTCTTCCCATCCGTGAGCGCAACGATCGACCGACCAAGGCACTGGAAGCAGTAGCGGCACAGGCGCAGGCCTATGCCTTTGCGGCCGGTGCCGGAAACCGGGAGCAGACGACGCAGCACCACCTGATGTGGGCCTTCCGTGGGCCAAAACCCTGGAGTGATCCAGCCTGATCGCCGATCAGGCCGGCGCCTTCAGGGCCGCGGAACCCCATCCGGGATCCGCGGCCCTTCTGTTTTCCCCGAACGGGGACGGCGGAGCGAAGGGGCCTCGGGACAAAGAAAAGAACCCGGTACCCAGCCGACACCCGGCCAACCGGCCGGACCGACCAGACGAGGAAGACGAACCGTGCAACTCGAAGCGCACGCCCCGTCCGTACCGCCTTCCGACACGATCCCCCCGCCCGGCCTCACG
Organism: Streptomyces sp. NPDC005202; assembly: GCF_040608235.1. Taxonomy (NCBI): domain Bacteria; kingdom Bacillati; phylum Actinomycetota; class Actinomycetes; order Kitasatosporales; family Streptomycetaceae; genus Streptomyces; species Streptomyces sp. NPDC005202. The sequence goes on from NZ_JBEXHW010000008.1 coordinate 66,902, forward strand.
GAGGACTCCACCTTGACTCCGCTCACCGCGCTCACCGCGCTCGACGACGCCATCGAGAACCTCGGCGTGCCCGTCCCCTGCCGTTCCTACGACCCGGAGGTCTTTTTCGCCGAGTCGCCGGCGGACGTGGAGTACGCCAAGTCCCTCTGCCGCACCTGCCCGCTGATCGAGGCCTGCCTCGCCGGCGCCAAGGAGCGGCGTGAGCCCTGGGGCGTCTGGGGTGGCGAGTTGTTCGTCCAGGGTGTCGTCGTTGCCCGGAAGCGGCCGCGTGGTCGCCCGCGGAAGAACCCGGTCACGGCATGAACACCGCAGGAACGATCGACCGCCCCCTCACGCACGACCCCCAGAAGCAGGCCCCGATGAAGCCGTCCACCAGCGAGCCCGCAGGCTCCGCGACCGAAGACGTCACCACCACCGGCGCGAACGACTCGCGTCAGAACAGGACCCGAGAGATGCAACTCATTCCAGAAGCCCTGGCTCGTGCGCATATGCACCAGCGGCTGCAGGAGGCGGAGCAGGAACGCCAGGCCGCGCGCCTGGCGGCCGCCCGCAGGATGCAGCGCCGCGCCGAGCGCGCCTCGCGGCGCGCCCGCCGCGCGCTTGCCATGGCGGTCATGCAGTAACCGACCACACCGTCACGCAGTGACCTCCCGGTCAGGGAGGCGAAACCCTCTACGCCGGGGCCGGTCCGTCCGAACGGACCGGCCCCCGCGGTGCGTTGCGCCCGCCGGTTCGCGGCACGGCGATATCGTCACGGGGTGACGAGTCTTTCCGGAGGCAGTGACCACGGCGACTCCACCGTGGAGCGCCCGCCCCTCGTGTGCGCGCGCTGCGGCACGGTGTCCGAAGGCCCGCAACCCACCTGGACGTGTTCCGTGGAGAACGGCGCCCGCCACTACTTCTGCGACGCCTGTTCCCGGCAGAACCTCAGATCGATCGAGGGGCGCCTCGACTCGGCCTGGTGGTAGGGGCTCACGCCTCGGCGGCCGGCTTCTCGTCCTCCGCCTCGGAAACGAACCCCGGCAGCCACTCCTCCAACTCCTCCCGCAGCCGCACCGTCGATCCCAGCTGACACAGCACGCCGATCGTGCTCAGGGTGACGCGGTGTATCAGCAGGTAGGCCGGGGGCAGATTGAGCTGCTTGCCCAGTTGATAGGCGGGGGAGCGGGGGTCGGCGACGCGGGCAGCCTGGCTGCGCATCCAGCCGCGGGTGAAGGTGAACGCGTCCACCCGGGCCGGTTCGATGATCGGCAGGAGGTAGTCGAGGACGGCGGCGGGGTCCAGCTCGATCGACTCCTTGACGAAGCCCTCCGCGCACAGGAGTTCGTAGACCGCCTCGGCCTCGCCGTCAAGGGTCATGCGCAGGGACTCGCCGATCGGCGTCGGCAGGCCGCCGGGGAGGCGGTCGACCGTGCCGAAGTCCAGGACGCCCAGGCGCCAGTCGTCCTCGCCCGCCGGGCCGCCGGGCAGGAGGCGGAAGTTGCCCGGGTGCGGATCGGCGTGCAGGAGGCCGGTACGGGCCGGGCCCGAGAAGAGGAAGCGGGCCAGGAGCTGGCCGGCGCGGTCGCGTTGCTCCGGGGTGCCGGCCGCGATCACCTCCGACAGCGGAATGCCGTCGATCCACTCCGTGACCAGGACCTGCTCGCGCTGGTGGATCACCGCGGGCACCACGACGTCCGGGTCGTCGGCGAACTCCTCCGCGTGGGCCCGCTGGGCCTGAGCCTCCAGGCCGTAGTCCAGTTCCTCGGAGACCCGGTCCTTGAGCTCGGTGATCAGGGGCCTGATGTCCATGCCGGGGATCAGCGGCCCCAGGAGGCGGGCGAAGCGGCTCAGCTGGTTCAGGTCGGACAGGAGGGCTTCGCCGGCGCCGGGGTACTGCACCTTGACCGCCACCTCGCGGCCGTCGTGCCACACCGCCCGGTGCACCTGGCCGATCGACGCCGCGGCGGACGGCTTGTCCTCGAACTCCTCGAACAGCTCACGCCAGTCCGCGCCGAGACGCTCCTCCAGCACCGAGTGCACGGTGCGTGTAGGCATCGGCGGCGCCGCTTCCTGGAGCTTGGTCAACGCCGCCCGGTAGGGACCGGCGACCTCCTCGGGCAGCGCCGACTCGAAGACGGACAGGGCCTGCCCGAACTTCATCGCCCCGCCCTTGAGCTCGCCGAGCACCTTGAACAGCTGCTCGGCTGTCCGCTGCTGCAGCTCGCGGCCGACGATCTCCGCGGACTCGCCGACGATCCGTTTGCCGAGCCCCCAGGTCGCCCGCCCGGCGAAGCCGAGCGGCAGCGCAGCGAGCTTGGCGGTACGGGTAACCGCCTTCCGGGGAAGATCAGACATGCGCCCTCCAAGTCCCAGCAAGCCGCGCCGCGCCTGCCTGACGGCATAGCTCCGATGACGGCCGTTGCACCGCCATTGTCTCGTGTGGCTCCCCGTCCTTTGAGGCGTGTTCCCCCTTGGCTTTCCCCACCGCTCCGCACGGGCATGCGGGATGCGGACGGATCGGTCGCGCACGCCAGTTCAGGCCGGGCACGGACACCTCCCAGCGGGCGCCCGCGCTGGAGGGCGCCTCCCCGTCCAGGAAAGCGAGTGCGTGCGCGGCCGCCAGCCCGGCGACCGTCGTGGCGAGTGCCAGGTCGCAGGGCCGCACAGGGCGCTGCCTCCCGGAGCGCCACTGCGCCACCAGGCGCGGCCAGACCTCGTCCCGGTCCGTGCGGCCCTGGTGCAGGCAGCCGGCACAGCTTGTCCCGCCGGGCAGGACGAGGGGGCCCACGATGCCTGTTCCCTCCACGACACCGGCATACAGGTGCGGTGTTCCGGACGCCATGAGGGGAGCGGCCGCGGACGGGTCGGGCGCGTGTACGGCGACATCGTCGCGAGGGGCGAGGATCACCAAGGAGAAGCCCGGGTCGCCCTCCTCGGGCGGCGCTTGGGGGCCGCGGCGCACCGGGCGGTCCGGCGCCGCCCGGCGTACCGCCCGGCGCGCCGCCTCGTCCCTGCGCTCGCCGACGGCCTCAGCGGGCAGCCCGCCCGGCGTGACGTCCCACGGCTCGACGCAGCCGCCGTCGCGCACGTCGACCTCGCCGACACCCGCGCCGGACAGCACGGCGGCCAGCACCGCGCCCACCCGGCCCGCGCCCCTGACCTGCACGCGCAGGCTGCGGCGGGCGGCCAGGCGCGCCATCGCGTCGCCCGGTGCGCGTGCGACGAGGGAGAGCGAGGCGAGGTCGGGGCGCAGCCGGTCCATGACCTTCTTCTTCCCGCGCAGCGCGTCGGCAGCCGGACCGCCTCCCCGCGCGTCGTCGAGGAGCCCGGCCCGGGCCAGCCGCTCCAGGAGCCCGTCGACGTGGCCCTCGGGCAGGTCCATGCTGTGCCCCTCCTGCCGTAGGAGGGGGAGTCCGCGCGTGCCGTTGAGCAGGTCCAGGAAATTGCCCGTCGCGATGTCCATCGGCCCCAGCGTCATCGCGTGCGCCGGAGTCATCCCGAACTGCACGGTGTTGAGATTGCGCCAGCCGCGCCGGAGCGCGGGCTTCACCATCGGATGCATGCAGGCCCCCGTAGCCGAAGAAAAGTTCCAGAACGTCCCCGTATGCCGGTGAGCCGGTCCTCGCTCTGCCGACGAGTGCCAGCATGCCCGGCCCGGCCGGGCGGCGCCGAAAGTTGTCCACAGGCGGTGGATATTCGTCGTACAAATCAAACGCTCGGTGGGGGATCGGAACGGAACCGTCCCGGACTCGGGACTTCCCCCGTGTGCACCCGGTAACGTCGGGGCGTGTCCGCCGACCCACTGCACCGCGCCGGAATGCCACAGCGCAGCAAGACGAGCCTGCCGCCGAGCGGCTCGGCGGCGAGCGCGATCGAGGTCCGCAGGAGCGCCCGCCGCCGCAGGACGGTCTCCGCGTACCGCGAGGGCGATCGCACCGTCGTGCTCATCCCCGCCCGGATGTCCGAGGCGGAGGAGCAGCGCTGGGTGAACGTCATGCTCGACAAGCTGGCCGCCCAGGAGAGCAGGCGGGCGCTCGGTGACGGCGAGCTGGCCGAGCGCGCCGAGCGGCTGTCTGCCCAGTACTTCGACGGCCGGGCCCGGCCCGCCTCGGTCCGCTGGGTGACCAACCAGAACACGCGCTGGGGGTCGTGCACGCCGTCCGAGGGCAGCATCCGCCTCTCGCACCGCCTGCAGGGCATGCCCGAGTACGTCGTCGACTACGTCCTCGTGCACGAGCTCGCGCATCTGCTAGTCCCCGGTCACGGGCCCGACTTCTGGCGGCTCCTGGAGGCGTACCCGCGCACCGAGCGGGCCCGGGGCTACCTCGAAGGGGTCGTCGCCGCGGGCCGGCTGCCGTATCTGGCGGGCGCGCGCAGCGAGTGACCGCTCCCCTCGGAGGGCGTCCGGCACCGCCGGACGGGCATTGTGTACCGGGTCTGTACCGACTTCGTCCGGTGTCGGACTTTGCCGTTAGCCTGACGCGACGCACTCACATTCGGGATGGGGGACGGTCGTTACGCATGTCCAGGGAATTCCAACGCGGCCACAAGGCCAGGATCAGTGACCTGACCGCGGGCACGGATCTGTACGTAGGCGTGCAGATCTCTGCCCCCGGACTGACCTTCGACATCAGCTGCTTCGGTCTCGACGCCGACGAACGGCTCTCGGACGACCGGTACTTCGTCTTCTTCAACCAGCCCAAGTCACCCGAAGAGGCCATCCAACTGCTGGGTCCCCAGGCGGGTGACACGGAGTCCTTCCGGGTCACGCTGGACCGGATCCCGCCGCAGATCCACAAGCTGTCGTTCACGGCGACCATCGACGGCGCCGGGCAGATGTCGCAGATCAATCCCGGATACCTGCGCATCGTGGCCGGTGGCGAGGAGGTGGCCCGGTACTCGTTCGACGGCTCGGAGTTCTCCACCGAGCGGGCCGTGATGCTGGGCGACCTCTACCTCAAGGACGTGTGGCGGTTCGCCGCCGTCGGCCAGGGCTTCGACGGGGGGCTCGAGGCGCTGCTGAAGAACTTCGGCGGCGAGGTCCTGGAGGAGGAGAGCAGCGTCCCGCAGCAGCAGCCGCAGACCGGTGGCACCCCGGGCTTCGCCCCGCCCGCCCAGGCCTCCGCGCCGCCGGCGTTCGGTACGCCGTCCGGACCGGTCGCCCCCGCTGCTCCCATGCCCACTCCCGCCCCGACTCCCGCGCCGCAGCCCGCCGCCCAGGGCTATGCGCCACCCGCGGGAGCCACTCCGCCCCCGGCTCCGGCGCCCGCGCCCTCGGTGCACGCCGCGCCGACCATCGTCGCGCCCATGACCCCGCCCGGTGGCACCGTCCCGCCCCCAGCCCGGGTGCCCGCTCCCTATGGCCAGCCGGCCCAGCAGCAGCCTCCGTACGGCCAGGCCCCCGGCCCGACCGCGCCCCCGCCTCCCGGCTACCCCCAGCCCCAGGCGCCGCAGGCCCCGGCCCCGCCAGCCGGCTACGGACAGGCCACTCCGCCGCCCGGATACGGCCAGCAGCCGTCCGGGCAGGTCCCGGGCCAGCCCGCGCCGTACGGGGCCCCGCAGGGCGCTCCCCAGGGCGCCGGTGTGGCCGCCGCTCTGCAGCAGTTCAAGGAGACCCCCACCGGGCAGCGCTGGACGCTGCAGAACAGCAAGCTCGTCCGCGCCGACCTCGGCATGGGCGGCCAGCCCGTGCTGGCCCGGCAGGGCAGCATGGTGCTCTACCAGGGCAAGGTCGACTTCAGCTACAAGGGCGCCGGCTTCGCCGGCCGGATTGTGGGCAACGCCACCGGCCAGGAGATGCAGCTGATGCGCTGCACGGGCCAGGGCCAGGTGTTCCTCGCCGAGAACTCCTCCCACCTGCACCCGGTGGAGCTCCAGGGCGACGCGATCTGCGTCTCCGCCGAGAACGTCCTCGCCTTCGACGAGAGCCTCCAGTACGAGGTCCGCCGGATCGAGGGACACGGCATTCCCGGCGGTGCGCTGTTCACCATGCAGTTCCAGGGCACCGGCACGATCGTCCTCAAAACGCAGGGCGTCCCCGTGGTGCTGCCCGTGACGCCGACGACGTTCGTCGACTCCAACGCCGTCGTCGCCTGGTCCGCCGCCGCCCAGGTGATCGTCTCCAGCCAGGTGCGCATGCGCCGCAACGCCTACCCCGGCCACACCGGAGAGGGCGTCAACCTCCAGTTCCGGGCCGCGCCCGGCAACTTCGTCGTCGTCCAGCCCTACGAGGTCTGAGGGAGCCCGTCATGAACCAGCCGCTCGCGGGCTACGCCCCCGCACCCGTTACCGCCCGCATGGAGAACCACGGCAGCCACATGCTGAAGGTCGCCATGCAGACCGGAAACGACCTCCTCGCGCGCGTGGGGTCGATGGTGGCCTACGAAGGTTTCATCCAGTACGAGCCCAATCCGCCGGCCGTGCGCCAGATCGCGCGCGACTGGATCACCGGCGAGGGCGCGCCCCTGATGAAGTGCTCCGGCGACGGCCTGCTCTACCTCGCCGACTACGGCGCCAACGTCGTCGTCATCAACCTCAACGGCGATGCCATCTCCGTCAACGCCACCAACCTGCTGGCCTTCGACGCCCACCTGACGTGGGGCGTGGAGCGGGTCAAGGGGCTGGCCAAGTTCGCCGGGCAGGGCCTGTGGAACACCAAGATCTCCGGGCAGGGCTGGGTCGCGCTGACCTCCCGGGGCAAGCCCATCGTCGTCGACTGCGGTGGCGGCGAGGACGAGACGTACGTCGACCCGGACGCGCTCGTCGCCTGGTCCCCGAACCTGAAGGTGAAGGGCAAGCACAGCTTCAAGGCGCAGTCGCTGATCGGCCGGGGCAGCGGCGAGGCCTACCAGATGGCCTTCTCGGGCCAGGGCATCGTCGTCGTCCAGCCCAGCGAGGACAGCACCGACCGCCTCCGGATCCGGGGCTGAGGGGGAGACAGGACACCATGCAGAGCCCGCTTTTCGCCTTCAACGACGTGCAGACCCAGGAGCGCTGGAGCCTGCAGAACAAGCAGATGCTGCGCGTCACCCTGGAGGGCCACGACGACATCCTCGCCCGCAAGGGCACCATGATCGCCTACCAGGGTCTCGTCGAGTTCGACGTCGAGTACCAGAGCAACAACCAGGCACGCGCGCGTGCGTACACCGGTGAGGGCCTCGACCTGATGCGCTGCCACGGGCAGGGCACGGTCTACCTTGCCAACCTCGCCCAGCACGTCCACATCATGGACGTGGAGCAGGACGGCCTGACGGTCGACAGCAGCTACGTGCTGGCGATGGACTCCTCGCTCCACCACGAGGTCATCGCCGTCGACAGCATGTACGGCATCTCCGGCTCCGGGAAGTACCAGCTCAACATCACCGGCCGCGGCAAGGTGGCCCTGATGACCTCGGGTGCGCCGCTGATGTTGCAGGTGACGCCCGACAAGTACGTCAACTGCGACGCCGACGCGATCGTCGCCTGGTCCACCGGCCTGCGCGTGCAGATGCAGGCCCAGACGCACTCCTCCGGGGTGTGGCGGCGCCGCGGCAACACCGGTGAGGGCTGGGAGCTCAGCTTCATGGGCAGCGGCTACGCGCTCGTCCAGCCCAGCGAGCTGCTGCCGCCGCAGAACGCCGTCATCGGGCAGGGGCTCGCCGCGCAGTTCGGCATGGGGCAGCACGGGGCGCGCGGGCAGAACCAGGGGAACGTCTGGAGCTGACCAGGGGAACGTCCGGAGCTGACCGCCCAGGAAGCACAGGTAAGGGGCGTCCGCTAGGCGGCCGCCCCTTACACCTGTGTCCGGCTCAGATGCGCGCCCGCGTGGCCTCCAGTAGCCGTAGGACCGACTCGTCCGCCACGTCCGCCACCTCGTCGTAGGCGAACCAGCGCAGGTCCAGCGACTCGTCGCTGATCGCCTCGACGGCCCCCTCCGGAGCCAGCGCCGCGTACTGGACGTCGAAGTGCCAGGCGCACGGCGTGTGATGGCGGTCCAGGCGCACCGGCCCACCGGGAAGCAGGGTCAGCCCCGCGATGCCCGACTCCTCGGTGGCCTCGCGCAGGGCGGCCGCGGCCAGCGTCTCGTCGGCCGGCTCGCAGTGGCCGCCCATCTGCAGCCACATGCCGATCTTCTTGTGGAGGGTCAGCAGCACCCGTCCCTGCTGCGGGTCGATCACCAGGGCGCTCGCCGTGATGTGCCCGTCCCTGCAGGCCTTCCACAGGCCGTGCGGGTGCGTCTCCAGGTGCTCCAGGTAGGCGTGGCGCAGCTCTTGCTGGTCCTCGTACTCCTTCAGTACGAGGACCGCGTCGTCATGGAGGCTCACTCGGCGTCGTCGCCCTTGGCCTCGCCGTCGTCCTTCTTCTTCAGGTCCGGCTTTGCGGAGGAGCCGTCGGCCGCCTCGCCGAGCATCTTGTCCAGCTCGGAGAAGTCGAGCTGCTCGCGGTGCACGAAGCCGTCCGGGTCGTCCAGGTCGGTGGCCGTCGGGAGCATGTCCGGGTGGGCCCACAGGGCGTCGCGGCCGTCGACCCCGCGCGCGTCCGTGAGCGAGGCCCACAGGCGGGAGGCGTCGCGCAGGCGGCGCGGGCGCAGTTCCAGGCCGATCAGGGTGGCGAACGTCTGCTCGGCCGGACCGCCCGAGGCACGGCGGCGGCGCAGCGTCTCGCGCAGCGCGTCGGCCGACGACAGGCGGGGCTTCGCGGCCGCGTGCACCACCGCGTCCACCCAGCCCTCGACCAGCGCCAGAGCGGTCTCCAGACGGGCCAGGGCGGCCTTCTGCTCCGGCGTGTCCTCCGGCTGGAACATGCCCTGCTGGAGGGCGTCCTGCAGCTGCTCGGGGTTCTCCGGGTCGAACTGGCCGACCACGTCCTCCAGCTTCGCCGTGTCGACCTTGATCCCGCGCGCGTAGCCGTCGACCGCGCCGAACAGGTGCGAGCGCAGCCACGGCACGTGCGCGAACAGGCGCTGGTGGGCGGCCTCGCGCAGGGCGAGGTACAGCCGCACCTCCTCCTTCGGCACGCCCAGGTCCTTGCCGAACGCCTCGATGTTCACCGGCAGCAGCGCGGCCTTGCCGGCCGGGCCGAGCGGCAGGCCGATGTCGGTGGAACCGACGACCTCGCCGGCCAGCACGCCGACGGCCTGTCCGATCTGCGTGCCGAACATGGCGCCGCCCATGGAGCGCATCATGCCGATCAGCGGGCCGGCCATGGCCTGCATCTCCTCCGGCAGAACGTCGCCCATGGCGGTGCCGACGCGCTCGGCGACCGGGTCGACGAGCTCCCGCCACGCGGGCAGGGTCGCCTCGACCCACTCCGCGCGGCTCCACGCCACCGCGGAGGCGGCGCCCGACGGCAGGGACGTCACATCGTCCAGCCACAGGTCGGCCAGGCGGACCGCCTCCTGGACCGCGGTGCGCTCGGCGGGGCCGACGCTCGCGTCCTTCGTGCCGTCCGGGGTGCCCTGGGAAACCGTCTGGCGGGCGATCTGCTTGGCCATGTCCCAGTTCACCGGGCCACCCTCGTAGGAGAGCATCTGGCCGAGCTGCTGGAACGCGGCGCCCAGGTCGGTGGGGTTCAGGGAACCGAACATGGCTGCGAGCGGATTGTCGGCGCCGGGTCCGCCAAGGCCTCCGGCTCCGGGCCACCCGAAACCGAACGGGTTGGCCGGTCCCTGCCCACCACCGCTCTCCTGGTCCTTCTTCTTGCCCTCGTCGCCGTTCTCCGGCTCCTCCGGCGGAAGGCCGAATCCGAATGGGGTGTCACTCACGGGATTCCTCGGCTGGTAAGGCCACCGGTTCTCTCCGGCGGCGCGGCTGCCCGACAACACCACCCAGCGTAGACACCATGGGCGGTTCGGGCCTCGGTGCTTCGCCGATTGAAGGCCTGCGGCAGGATGGATGCCACCTGGTACGTACGCGTCACTCGCGCTCGTACTGAAGACAACCGCTGGAGACGCCCGGTGAGTTCCCCAGATCCGCAGGTTCGCGCAGCGCGAAACCACGAAAGCACTCCCGCCGTGCGCGGGCCCGTCGTCGCGGTCACCGGTGCCGCGAGCGGGGTCGGTGCGCTGCTCACCGAGCGGCTGGCCGCGTCCGAGGGGATCAAGCAGGTCATTGCCATCGACGAGCGGCGCGGTGAGTGCGCGGCGGCGCAGTGGCACATCCTCGACGTGCGGGATCCGGCGATCGCGGACAAACTGCGCGGGGCGGACGTGGTGGTGCACCTGGCGCTCGATCTGGATCTGGAGACCGATCCTGCCGCCCGTACGGCCTACAACGTCCGGGGGACGCAGACCGTGCTGACCGCCGCGGCGGCGGCCGGGGTGCACCGCGTGGTGCTGTGCACGTCCGCAATGGTGTACGGGGCGCTGCCGGACAACGAGCTGCCGCTGTCGGAGGACGCGGAACTGCGGGCCACCGCCGAGGCGACCGGGGTCGGGGACCTGCTTGAGATCGAGCGGCTCGCGCGGCGCGCTCCGCGGGCGCATCCCGGGCTCAACGTCACCGTCGCACGCCCGGCGGTGCTGGTCGGGGGTACGGACACCGCGCTGACCAGGTACTTCGAGTCGCCACGGCTGCTCGTGGTGGCCGGGTCGCGGCCCGCGTGGCAGTTCTGCCATGTGGAGGATCTGTGCAGTGCGCTGGAGTACGCCGTTCTGGAGAAGGTCGACGGGGAGCTGGCCGTCGGGTGCGACGGATGGCTGGAGCAGGAGGAGGTCGAGGAGCTCAGCGGGATCCGGCGCATGGAACTGCCGTCGGCGGTCGCGCTGGGGGCGGCGGCCCGGCTGCACCGGATCGGGCTCACGCCGTCTCCGGCGGGTGATCTGGCGTACACGATGTACCCCTGGGTGGTGAGCGGGAGCCGGCTGCATGACGCGGGGTGGCGGCCGAAGTGGACCAATGAGGAGGTCCTCGCGCAGCTGCTGGAGGAGGTTTCCGGGCGGCACACGGTCGCCGGGCGGCGGCTCGGGCGGAAGGACGCGACGGCCGCGGGGGCCGCGGGGGCGACGGTGGCTCTGCTGGGCGCGGCCGCGGTGGTGCGGCGGGCGCGGAAGGCGCGGCGGCGGATCTGAGGAGCGGGCGCGGAAGGCGCGGCGGCGGATCTGAGGGGCGGGCCCGGATGGCGCGGCGGCGGATCTGAGGAGCGGGCGTGAACAGGAGGGGTCCTGTAGGAGGCTCCAAACCGGCACGCGCGCGTGCCGGGGGAAAACGCTCTTCCCCGTGGTCCCGCGCGTGCGGCACGATGGAGGCATGGCACCCACCAACGATCATCCCGGAGAGCAGGCCGCTGAGGACCCGATCAAGCTGATCGGCATCCGGGAGACCCCCCTCTCCGTCGACGAGGTCTTCCGGGCGGTCGGGGACGACGCTGCCGGCGGTACCGCCCTCTTCGTGGGGACCGTGCGGAATCATGACGGGGGTGCCGATGTCGACGAGCTGGGGTACTCCTGTCACCCCAGTGCCGAGGCCGAGATGCGGCGGATCGCCGAGAAGGTCGTCGCGGAGTATCCGGTGCGGGCGCTGGCGGCCGTGCACCGTGTGGGGGACCTGAAGGTCGGGGACCTCGCCGTTGTCGTCGGCGTGTCATGTCCGCACCGGGGCGAGGCCTTCGAGGCCTGCCGGAAGCTGATCGACGACCTCAAGCACGAGGTGCCCATCTGGAAACACCAGAAGTTCTCCGACGGCACCGAGGAGTGGGTGGGGGCCTGCTGAGCCCCCTCCGCACGGTCTGATGGGCCCCCGCGCGGTCTGCTGAGCCCCCGCGCACGGTCCGCTGAGCCCCCGCGCGGTCTGCTCAACCCCTGTGCCGCAACTCCGGTTGCGTAACCGCACCCCTGGCGTGAGCGTTGTGAGTGCGGATGGCTAATCTGCTGATCAGTCAGTTGCGGTCGCTCGGTTGGGGTTGGGAGGTCGGCATGGCGGCACTCGCCTGGTTGCTGATTCCGCTTGTGGCTGCGATAGCCGCCGGACTGTGGGGGAGCTGGGCGAACCGGACCCGCAAGGTGCGCGGCGACGGTCCCGAGCTGGACGGATACGCCCGATTCCGCGAGGCCATGGAGAGGTCCCACTCCGGTATGTGACGGAAGGCGGCCCTGACGGTGCGCTGACAGACGCGTCCCGTACTGTCGAGTCATGCCACGCCGCACTGCGACGATGCTCGCCTCCACCCTGATGCTGATCGCGCTCCTGTGCGCGGGAGTGTTCCTCCCCGTGCCGTACTCGGAGATGTCTCCGGGGCCGACGGTCAACACCCTCGGCGAGCACGACGGCGAGCCGGTGCTGCAGATCTCCGGGCACAAGACCTACCCGACGACCGGGCACCTCAACATGACCACCGTCCGGGTCACCAGCGCCGACTACCGGATGAACCTCGTCGAGGCCGTCTACGGGTGGCTCGCGCACGACGACAAGATCGTCCCGCACGACACCCTCTACCCCGACGGCAAGACGGAGGAGCAGTCCACCCAGGAGAACGCCGAGGAGTTCAGCCAGTCCCAGGAGAGCGCCAAGGTCGCCGCCCTGAAGGAGCTCGGCGTCCCGGTGCGGTCCTGGGTGATCGTCTCGACGGTCATCAAGGGCACCCCGGCCCAGGGCAAGCTGCACGCCGGTGACGTGATCAAGGCCGTCGACGGGACGGCGGTGAAGCAGCCCGCCGACGTCGCCAAGCTGGTCACCAAGCACAAGCCCGGTCAGAGCGTCGTCTTCACCATCGTGCCCGCCAAGGAGCAGGCCGCCGCCAAGAAGGCGCACAGGACGGCGACCGCCACCAAGGACATCACCATCACGACGAAGCAGTCCGACGACAGCGGCGCCAAGCGCGCCATCGTCGGGATCTCCGCCGGGACCGATCACACGTTCCCGTTCACGGTCGACATCAAGCTCGCCGACGTCGGCGGACCGAGCGCGGGCCTGATGTTCGCGCTCGGCATCTACGACAAGCTCACGCCGGGCGATCTCACCGGCGGCAAGTTCGTGGCCGGCACCGGGACGATCGACGACGACGGCAAGGTCGGCCCGATCGGCGGCGTCGAGATGAAGACCGTCGGTGCGCGCGGCAAGGGCGCCCAGTACTTCCTGACGCCCGCCGACAATTGCGCGGCCGCAGCCAAGGACACCCCGGCCGGGCTCACCCTGGTCAAGGTGAACACCATCGGCGATGCGCTCGACGCCCTGAAGGACATCCGCTCCGGGAAGGCCGCCGATGTGCCGAAGTGCACGGTCAAGGGCTGACGAGCAGGACCTCATACGTGGCCGGGGGCGCCCTCACGATCAAGGGCGCCCCCGGTGACGTATCCGAAGACCTCAGTCCTCGAACGTGGCCGCCAGCGCCTCGGCCAGCCCCGGGACCAGGTCGGGGCCCGTGAGGACGTCGGTCGGAGAGTCCTTCTCACGCAGGCGCAGGGCCGACTCCCGGGCGCCGTCCCGCAGGACCGCGACTGTCATGCGGACTTCCTGGCGCTCGGGGTGGTCGGCCACCCACTGCGCCAGCTTGGCGTCGTCCAGGCCCTGCGGGACCTGTGCCTCGGCGGACGGCGGGAGCATCAGGCGCTCCACGGTCAGCGCGCAGCCGGTCACCGCGTCGGGCCAGGCGATAGTGCCGAGGAACTCGTCGAGCGGCCGGTCGGCCGGGATCTCGTCCTGCTCGATGGGCGTGAGACCGGTGGTCTCCGGCTCGTCCTCAAGGCCGAGCTGGGCCGCGAGTGCAGGTTGCTGGGCCCGCAGCCGCGCGGTGTCTACGAGGGCGAAGAGGCGAGCGGGCTGGTCCCAGCCGAGGCCGGAGGCGTACTCGTCGATCTCGAGTACGGCCCGGGTGAGCGGGCTCGCTGCCATGGGAGTGTTGGACATGGTCACAATCCTGCCTCGTTCCTGGCCGGAATCGGGAACCGAGTAAACGGTGAGTAAGTTGCATAGATGTGGGCCCACGATCACGGGGGCGCACGTACGGTCCACGAAGACGAGGGCCTGACGGATCAACAGCGAACTTCGAGGTGCGCACCTTGGCTTTCCAGATGCCGGACCGCGGCGGAGGCCCGACGGGGCCGCGGATCAGAGTGGGCCGCCCGTCCCGGCGCGTCCGGACCCTGCTGATGACGCTGGGCGTCCTTGCCGTTCTGGGCATGGCGTTCACCATGTTCGCGGGCTTCTGGACGGACTGGCTGTGGTACCGGTCGGTGAAGTACTCGTCCGTGTTCACCACCACGCTGTCGACCAAGATCGGGCTCTTCTTCGTCTTCGGTCTGCTGATGGCGGCCGCGGTCGGCTTCAACATCTGGCTGGCGCACCTGCTGCGGCCCCCGCTGAGCGCCATGTCGATGGAGCAGCAGAGCCTCGACCGGTACCGGATGGGCATCGCGCCGTACAAGAGGTGGCTGCTGTGCGGGATCACCGCGCTGGTGGGCCTGATCGCGGGCGCCTCGGCCTCGAGCCAGTGGCGGACCTGGCTGATGTGGGTCAACGGCGTGCCCTTCGGCAAGCAGGACCCGCAGTTCCACCTCGATGTCTCCTTCTACGCCTTCGACCTGCCCTGGTACCGGTTCCTGCTGGGCTTCGGCTTCGCCGCCGCGATCCTGTCCCTGATCGCCGCCGCCCTCACCCACTACCTGTACGGCGGGCTGCGCATCACCAGCCCGGGCGCGCGCGCCACGGCCGCGGCCACCGGGCACCTGTCGGTGCTGCTGGGCGTCTTCGTCGCCCTGAAAGCGGTCGCGTACTGGCTCGACCGGTACGGACTGGCGGTCAAGTCCAGCGACTTCAAGGCGACCGGCAACTGGACGGGCCTGAGGTACGTCGACGCCAACGCCTACCTGCCGGCCAAGACGATCCTTTTCTGCATCGCCGTCATCTGCGCGCTGCTGTTCTTCGCCACCCTGTGGCGGCGCACCTGGCAGTTGCCCGTCATCGGCTTCGGTCTGATGGTGCTCTCGGCGATCCTCATCGGCGGCCTGTACCCGGCGATCGTCCAGAAGTTCCAGGTCCAGCCCAACGAGCAGGCCAAGGAAGCCCCGTACGTCGCGAAGAACATCAAGGCGACGCGTGAGGCGTACGGCATCGACGACGCGAAGGTGTCCGAGTACGCCGGCAAGAGCGACACCAAGGACAAGTCGAAGCTGCGCAACGACGTCGGCTCGGCGGCGAGCATCCGGATCCTGGACCCGAACATCGTCTCGCCGACGTTCCAGCAGCTCCAGCAGATGCGGAACTACTACGCGTTCCCGAACAATCTGGACGTCGACCGCTACACCAAGGACGGCAAGGTCCAGGACACCGTCGTCGGTCTGCGCGAGCTGAACCTCGCCGGCATCCCGAAGAAGAACTGGATCAACAACCACTTCCGCTACACCCACGGCTACGGCGTGGTCGCGGCCAAGGGCACGGAGGCCGACCCCAACGGCCAGCCCGTGTTCACCGAGTCCGACCTGCCGTCCACCGGTCAGCTGGGGACGTACCAGCAGCGGATCTACTACGGCGAGAAGACCACCACGTACTCGATCGTCGGCGGTCCCCAGAAGGAGATCGACTACTCCGACGACAGCGGCGAGAAGACCACCAGCTACCAGGGCAGGAGCGGCGTCAACCTCGCCAGCCCGCTCAATCGGGCGGCGTACGCGGTGGCGTTCGGCGAGCCGCAGATCCTCTACTCCGGGGCGATCGGCGAGGGTTCGCGGATCCTGTACAACCGCACGCCCAAGGAGCGCGTCGAGGCGGTGGCACCCTGGCTGACCATCGACGGCGACGCCTACCCGGCGGTGGTGGACGGCCGTATCCAGTGGATCGTCGACGCGTACACGACGACCAACGGATACCCGTACGCCTCCCGTACGACCCTCGGCGCCACGACGGCCGACTCGCTGACCTACAACAACAACCAGCGCGCGGTGATGGCCCAGCAGAACCAGGTCAACTACATCCGCAACTCGGTGAAGGCGACCGTCGACGCCTACACCGGCCAGGTCAGGCTGTACCAGTGGGACAGCCAGGACCCGGTCCTGAAGACCTGGATGAAGGCGTTCCCCGGGACGGTGAAGCCGAAGTCGGACATCTCCCCGGAGCTGATGGCCCACCTCCGGTACCCGCAGGACCTGTTCAAGGTCCAGCGCGAGCTGCTCACCCGCTACCACGTGCAGGACGCGCAGACCTTCCTCAGCGGCAGCGAGGTGTGGCAGGTGCCGGACGACCCGACCAACAAGTCGGGCAACGCGGTGCCGCCGTACTACCTGACCATGAAGATGCCCGACCAGACCTCCCAGGCGTTCTCGCTGACGACGACGTTCACGCCGAACGGCCGGGACAACCTGAGCGCCTTCATGGCGGTCGACTCCCAGGCGGGCACGAGCGACTACGGCCAGATCAGAATCCTGAAGCTGCCGACGAGCAGGACCGTCGACGGGCCGAAACAGGTGCAGAGTCAGTTCAACTCCAACTCGCAGCAGAACATCGCCGAGTTCGTGCGGCTCATCAGGGGCGGTGACTCGGAGATCGAGTACGGCAACCTGCTGACCGTTCCGCTCGACGGGGGTCTGCTCTACGTGGAGCCGGTCTACGTACGCGGTGGCGGACTCAAGTACCCACTGCTGCGCAAGGTGTTGGTGACCTACGGCGGCAGCACTGCCTTCGAGGACACCCTCGACGAGGCCCTCAACAAGGTGTTCGGGGCGGCGGGTTCGACCACGCCACCCAACACGGGCACCGGCAATCCGCCGACGTCGGGCAACCCGACGGTCCAACAGGCCCTGAAGGACGCCCAAAAGGCCTTCGACGACGGCCAGGCGGCTCTGAAGAAGAGTGACTGGCAGGCGTACGGCCAGGCGCAGAAGGACCTCCAGGACGCGCTGAAGCGGGCCGAGGCGGCGCAGTCCCAGGCGGACAGGACCAGCGGCGGCAACGGCAAGAACGGCGGCAACGGCAAGAACGGCGGCAACGGCAAGAACGGCGACAACAAGGTCGGCGCGAGCCCGAGTTCGAGCGCCGGTCCGACCCCGGGCAAGAGTCCGAGCAGCAGTCCTGGCAGCACTCCGAGCAGCAGTCCGAGCAGCAGTCCGAACAGCGGCTGATTCCGCTGCTCCGGCCGGTCATGCCGGCTGACGGCCAAGGCCCGGATCCTCGCAAGGGATCCGGGCCTTCGTGGTGTGCGAACGGATGTGCCGACGCGCGAGTCGGCCGTGCCGCCGTGGGCAGTTGGGAGATCTGTGTTTGACTTGTCTCTCTGTGGGCATGTCGACAAAACGCTGAAGTGACCTCACTGGCTGCGGTATACCAGGTGTACCCAGGTTGCAGGTGGTGCGACGATGGACGTTATGGGGGACAAGGCAACTCTGTTCGAGACAGGGCGATTTGTGCAGCCTTCCGATCCTGAGGAGATCGGGGGCGAGACCCGGGACGAGACCGGGGAGGCCGCCGACGAGGCCGCCGAGGAGGTGCGCCGGCGGCTCGCCGCCGAGGCCGGCGACGTCGAGGCGATGAGCGTCCTCGGGGCCATGCTGCTGCGCCGTGGCGATCTCGACGGAGCCGAACCCCATCTGCGTGCCGCCACCGCCGCCGGTGACCGGGCCGCGGCCAACAACCTGGGGGTCCTCCTGCACCAGCGCGGCTACGCCGACGAGGCCGCCGGATGGTGGCGCATCGCCGCCGTCGCAGGGTCCGCGGCCGCCGCACATGCGCTCGGGCGGCACCACCGCGAGCGCGGCGACGAGCCCGCCGCCGAGTACTGGCTGCGCCAGTCCGCCGAGCAGGGACACGTGCTGGGTGCCTATGCGCTCGCCGATCTGCTGGAGCACCGCGGGGACGCCGGGGCCGAGCGCTGGATGCGGGTCGCCGCGGAGCGGGGGCACCGGGAGGCGGCGTACCGGCTGGCCCGGGCACTGGACCGGCGGGCCGCGCAGGACCCTGACGGTGACAACGGTGTCGGGCTCGTCGAGGAGGCCGAGCAGTGGTACCGGCAGGCCGCCGCGCGCGGACACCGGCGGGCCGCCCTGCACCTCGGGGCGATCCTGGAGAAGCGGGGCGAGCTCAAGGAGGCCGGCCGCTGGTATCTGACGTCGGCCAAAGACGGAGAGGCGCGGGCCGCCTGCGCACTCGGGTTCCTGCTGCGGGACGCCGGCGACACCGAGAGCGCCGCCGTGTGGTGGCTGAGAGCCGCGCAGGACGGGGACGGCAACGCGGCGAACGCGCTGGGCGCGCTGCATGCCGAGCGCGGGGAGACGCAGACCGCCGAGCGCTGGTACCGGGCGGCGATGGACGCGGGCGACGTGAACGGCGCCTACAACCTCGGGCTGCTCTGCGCCGAGCAGGGGCGGACGACGCAGGCCGAACAGTGGTACCGGAGGGCGGCGTACGCCGGGCACCGCGAGGCGGCGAACGCGCTGGCGATCCTGCTGCTGCAGGGCGGGGACGAGACCGGGGCCGAGCCGTGGTTCTCCAAGGCCGCGGAGGCGGGGAGCGTCGACGCCGCGTTCAACCTGGGCATTCTCTACGCGGGGCGGGGCCTGGAGGCCAAGGCCCTGCGGTGGTACGAGCGGGCGGCCGCCGCCGGGCACACGGAGGCGGCGCTGCAAGTGGGGATCGCCCGGCTGCGGGCGGGGGACGAGCAGGAGGCCGAGCGGCATCTGCGGTGCGCGGCCGGCGGGGGGAGCGCGGAGGCCGCGTACCGGCTGGCGACCGTGCTCGACGCGCGGCGGCCCCCGGCGCCCGCCCACGAGCTCGGGGAGTCGGTGCACGAGAAGACCGAGTGCGAGGAGTGGTACGAGCGGGCGGCTTCCCAGGGGCATCGGCGGGCGCAGGTGCGGGTGGGGATGCTGGCCGCCGCTCGGGGGGACGTGGTCGAGGCCGCGCGGTGGTACCGGGAGGCGGCGGAGGCCGGGTCCCGGAACGGGGCGTTCAATCTGGGGCTGCTGCTGGCCCGGGAGGGGAGCGAACCGGAGGCGGCGGTGTGGTGGACGCGGGCGGCCGACGCCGGGCACGGGCGGGCGGCGCTTCGGCTGGCCCTTGTCTACGCGCGTCGCGGGGAGCTGGCGGAGGGGCAGCGGTGGGCGGACCGGGCCGTGTCGTTGGGGCCGGCGGAGGTGTCGCAGCGGGCGGCCCGGCTCAGGGATGCGCTTCGGGAGGAGCTGTCGGCGTGACCCTGCGGTGGGCCGGGGCCGGGGCCGGGGCCGGGGCCGGGGCTGGGGGCGTTGGCTGCTCTGGGGTCGGTTGCCTGGTTGCCCGGTGTTGCAGCTGAGGCACGTGGGTCGCGCGCGACGGCTCGCAGCTACGTGCGCTGCGACGGCCCGCAGCTCCGCCCGCCGGGACGCTCCTGACAAGCGATTTGCTTCTCTCCTCGTCGTTCACGTACTGTTGCACTCGTCGACGCGGGGTGGAGCAGCTCGGTAGCTCGCTGGGCTCATAACCCAGAGGTCGCAGGTTCAAATCCTGTCCCCGCTACTGAAGGCCGAGGGCCGGAATCCGATCAACGGATTCCGGCCCTCGGTGTGTTCAGGGGCGGTGGCCCACCGCTTCCGCGTACAGGGCCACGTCGTCGTGCAGCAGGCTGCGCCCGTAGAGCATGCCGCCCAGCGGTTTGCCCACCGGCCGGCGATGGACGCGCCCCACGCAACGAACAGCCCCGGCACCTTGGTGGTGCCGGGGCTGCGGGAAAGTCGCGGTTACGCCGCCGCGCAGGTCGGGCACAGGCCCCGGTACGTCACCTCGACGTCCGAGACCGTGAAGCCGAAGCGCTCCGAGTTGGGGAGGTCGGCCAGCGGGTTGCCGGTCGGGTGGACGTCGCGGATCGCGCCGCAGCGTGCGCACACCAGATGGTGGTGCGGCTGGTGGGCGTTGGGGTCGTACCGCTTGGCGCGCTTGTCCGTGGTGACCTCGAGGACCTCGCCGAGGGAGACCAGCTCGCCCAGCGTGTTGTAGACGGTCGCCCGGGAGATCTCGGGCAGCTTGGCGACGGCCCTCGCATGGACCTCGTCGGCCGTCAGGTGGACGTGCTCGCCGTCGAGTACCTCGGCCACGACGCGCCGCTGCGCGGTCATTCGCCATCCGCGGCCGCGCAGCCGTTCCAGAAGGTCACTCATACCTGCAGCCTAACAGCTAGGGGAACAGTTCCCGAACGGGTGTGACTTTGGAGCTTCACTTGACTTAGACATTGTCCATTGTAGGATCAGGACCGGCTTTGGCTAAGCGACAGGAATAGTTCGAAATGACGCAGGAGGCGCACGTGACGCAGGGACCGCTCACGACGGAGGCCGGTGCTCCGGTGGCCGACAACCAGAACAGCGAGACCGCGGGCGTCGGCGGCCCGGTGCTCGTTCAGGACCAGCTCCTCCTGGAGAAGCTGGCCCACTTCAACCGCGAGCGCATCCCGGAGCGTGTGGTGCACGCCCGCGGCGCCGGTGCCTACGGCACCTTCACGGTCACCGCCGACGTCACCCGGTATACGCGCGCCAAGTTCCTCTCCGAGGTCGGCAAGCAGACCGAGGTCTTCCTCCGCTTCTCGACCGTGGCCGGCAACCTGGGTGCCCCGGACGCCGTCCGCGACCCGCGCGGCTTCGCACTGAAGTTCTACACCGAAGAGGGCAACTACGACCTCGTCGGCAACAACACCCCGGTGTTCTTCATCAAGGACGCCATCAAGTTCCCGGACTTCATCCACACCCAGAAGCGCGACCCGTACACCGGTTCGCAGGAGCCGGACAACGTCTGGGACTTCTGGAGCCTGTCGCCCGAGTCCACCCACCAGGTGACCTGGCTGTTCGGCGACCGCGGCATCCCGGCCTCCTACCGCCACATGGACGGCTTCGGCTCGCACACCTTCCAGTGGAACAACGAGGCCGGCGAGGTCTTCTGGGTCAAGTACCACTTCAAGACCGACCAGGGCATCAAGTGCCTCACCACCGAGGAGGCCGCCAAGCTCGCCGGTGAGGACCCCGACTCCCACCAGCGCGACCTGCGCGAGGCCATCGAGCGCGGCGAGTACCCGACCTGGACGGTCTCCGTCCAGATCATGCCGGCGGCCGAGGCGGCCACCTACCGCTTCAACCCGTTCGACCTGACCAAGGTCTGGCCGCACGGCGACTACCCGCTGATCGAGATCGGCAAGCTGGAGCTCAACCGCAACCCGGAGAACATCTTCGCCGAGGTCGAGCAGTCGATCTTCTCCCCGGCGCACTTCGTGCCCGGCATCGGGCCGTCCCCGGACAAGATGCTCCAGGGCCGCCTCTTCGCCTACGGCGACGCCCACCGCTACCGCGTCGGCATCAACGCCGACCAGCTGCCGGTGAACCGCCCGCACGCCACCGAGGCGCGCACCAACTCCCGCGACGGCTACCTGTACGACGGTCGCCACAAGGGCGCGAAGAACTACGAGCCGAACAGCTTCGGCGGCCCGTTCCAGACGGACAAGCCGCTGTGGCAGCCGATCCCGGTCTCCGGCGTCACCGGTGACCACGAGGCCCCGGTCCACGCCGAGGACAACGACTTCGTCCAGGCGGGCAACCTCTACCGGCTGATGTCGGATGACGAGAAGGAGCGCCTGATCAACAACCTGGCCGGCTCCATCTCGCAGGTCTCGCGCGAGGACATCATCGAGCGCGCGATCAACAACTTCCGTCAGGCCGACGGCGACTTCGGCAAGCGGCTGGAAGCCGCGGTCCAGGCCCTGCGCGGCTGACGCCCAGGACCGGATCGCTTGTCGTGGCGGCGGGCCGGATCCCCTCCCCGGGGGATCCGGCCCGTTCGCGTGCTCAGCCGGTCAGGGTCGCCGTGGGCTGCCGGGCCGGTGCCCAGCAGCGGATGATGTCGCGGACCGAGACAATCCCGGCGGGCTCGCCCCGATCGAGGACGATGAGGTGGCGGAAGCCCCCGTGCGCCATGGCGCGGGCCGCCTCCTCCAGGGTCCAGGACGGGGCGGCGAACACGACGTCGGTCGTGGTGTGGGCGTGGGCGCGCTCCGCGTCCGGGTCCTGCCCCAGGCCGACGGAGTTGAGGATGTCACGTTCGGTGAGGATGCCGATGCCGCCGGCGTCGGGGTCGAGGACCACGGCCGCGCCGACGCGGCGTGCGGACATCAGGGCGGCTGCCTGGCGGAGAGTGTGTGCGGGGCCGATGGTGAGGACCACCGTGCTCATGGCGTCACGGACGAGCATGGACTGGAGCCACCTCCTAGGGAATCCGCGCCGGTCACGGACTCAGGGTCCGTTAGTTCGCGGATTCACAAATTCACAAGTGGGGGACTCTCAGAGTCGCAGGTAAAGCCGGAGTCAACAAGAGGGCGCGTGCGGCTGGTTGAGGGCGTGCGCTGTCGTCCCGTGCTTCTCAGTAGCGCCGGTTGAGACCCGTGCTTCTCAGTAGCGCCGGTTGAGATACGCCAGCATCTCGTCGTGCAGCAGTCCGTTCGACGCGGCCGCGTTGCCGCTGTGCGGGCCGGGGCGGCCGTCGAGGCCGGTGAAGGTGCCGCCGGCCTCCGTGACGATGATCGCGTTCGCGGCCATGTCCCACAGGGACAGCTCGGGCTCGGCGCAGAGGTCGACCGATCCCTCGGCGACCATCATGTAGGGCCAGAAGTCGCCATATGCGCGCGTGCGCCAGACCTCGCGGGTCAGGTCCAGGAAGCCGTTCAGGCGGCCCTGCTCCTCCCAGCCGCTGAGGGAGGAGTACGCGAAGGAGGCGTCCGCCAGCTTCGCGACGCGCGAGACGTGCAGGCGGGTCGCCTTCGACAGGCTGCGGCCGGTGAAGGCACCGTGGCCCTTCGCGGCCCACCAGCGGCGGCCGAGGGCGGGGGCGGAGACGAGGCCGACGACGGGCTGGTAGCCGCCCTCTCCGGCCTCCGTCAGCGCGATGAGGGTGGCCCAGACGGGGACGCCGCGGACGTAGTTCTTGGTGCCGTCGATCGGGTCGACGACCCAGCGGCGGGGGCCGGTGCCCTCGATGCCGTACTCCTCGCCGAGGACCGCGTCGCGGGGGCGGGCGCGTTGCAGCTGGCCGCGGATGAGTTCTTCCGCCGCCTTGTCCGCTTCGCTCACCGGGGTCATGTCCGGCTTCGTCTCGACCTTGAGGTCGAGGGCCTTGAAGCGGTCCATGGTCGCGGCGTCGGCCGCGTCCGCAAGGACGTGCGCGAGGCGCAGGTCGTCGAGGTAGTCGGGCATGTAACGAACGGTATCTGTCGGGACGGATACGGGGCTACACGGGGCCGGGGTGCGCGGGCGCCCGGGGCTGCGCTGCGGCGGTGGGTACGACCTGCCCGCAGCTACGTGCGCCGTACGACTGCCCGTGGCTGGGCGGGGATCGCTGCCCGCGGCCGCGCAGGCTACGCAGAGCGCCCCGCGCGCCATGGCCGAAGGGCGCCCCCCGGTGCCTTCGCGCACCCTTGACAGTGCTTCTGGGTGCGTCAAATCTGAAGCGCAGAGTCGCTCGCCCCCGGGAGGCGATGATGCCTGCAGCGCGGGAATCCCTGCTGGACGCCGCCTATACGGCGCTGGCGCGCCGGCCGTGGTCCGCTGTGCGGATGGTGGACGTGGCCGCGGCGGCCGGAGTCTCCCGGCAGACGCTGTACAACGAGTTCGGCAGCAAGGAGGGGCTCGCCCGGGCGCTCGTGAGGCGAGAGGCGGACGGCTATCTCGCCGGGGTCGAGCGCGCGCTCTCCGCCCACAGCGACCCGCGGGAGCGGCTCATCGCCGCCGCCGACTGGACGGCGACGGCCGCCCGCGAGAACGCGCTGGTCCGGGCCATGCTCACCGGCTTCTGGAGCGAGCGGCTGCCCTCCCCGACGCTGTCGGCGGTGCCGTCCTCCTCCGCCGTGCCGGCGCAGCGCCGGGCGGACGGCCCGCTGCCGTCGCCCGGCGACTTCGTGGCGATGGTCCGCGACCGTGCTGTCGCCGTCCTCGCCAGACCCGGTACGCCCAGGTCGGACACCGCCGACCTGGCCCGCACCTGCGAGTTCGTGATCCGCCTGGCCCTGTCGTGCGTGGCGGCCCCACCGGGCGAGGGCGGAGTTGCCGACCTCGTGCGAAGCGCCCTGCCCCGGCAACTGGCTTAGGTGTCCGGGGGTTGAGCCGGCTCAGTGCGCGGAACCGGAGAGCTGGAGCCCGATCACGCCGATGATGACGAAACTGATCGAGACGATCTTCAACGTGGACACCAGGTCGCCGAGGAAGACCATGCCGTAGATGGCGGTGCCGGCCGCGCCGATGCCGGTCCACACCGCGTACGCGGGGCCCACGTCGAGCTTCTTCAGGGACAGGGTGAGCAGCCCGAAGCTGCCGAGGGCGAAGCAGCAGAAGGCGAAGGTCGGCCAGAGCCGGGTGAAGCCGTGCGACAGCTTCAGACACACGGCGAAGCCGGTTTCGAGCAACCCGGCCACGATGACCAGCAGCCACGCCATGTGCTGTCCTCCCGTACGTCCACGTTCCGTGACCGCTTCGTCATGCCTGGGGCGGGCCTGGATCCGGCTCGGTGCGATTATGCACTTGCCGGACTCGGGTGCACACAAACAACGCGGAGGTCAGCCGCCTT
Source organism: Streptomyces sp. NPDC005202 (assembly GCF_040608235.1). Taxonomy (NCBI): domain Bacteria; kingdom Bacillati; phylum Actinomycetota; class Actinomycetes; order Kitasatosporales; family Streptomycetaceae; genus Streptomyces; species Streptomyces sp. NPDC005202. The sequence goes on from NZ_JBEXHW010000008.1 coordinate 91,348, forward strand.
CCGGGCCGGGGTGGTCTGTTGTCTTCCGGGCCGGGGTGGTCTGTTGTCTTCCGGGCCGGGGTGGTCTGTTGTCTTCCGGGCCGGGGTGGTCTGTTGTCTTCCGGGCCGGGGTGGTCTA
>NZ_JBEXHW010000008.1:91562-231752 GCF_040608235.1 Streptomyces sp. NPDC005202
CTGTTGTCTTCCGGGCCGGGGCGGTCAGTCGCCTTCTGTACTCGGGCGGTCAGTCGCCTTCTGTACTCGGGCGGTCAGTCGCCTTCCTTCCGCTCCCGCGTGGCCAGCAGCCGGCGCAGCGAGTACAGGCGGGCTGGGTCCGCGTGTCCCTCGGCGACCCACTCGTCCAGCGCGCAGTCCGGCTCGTCGTGAGTGCATGCGCGCGGGCAGCCCTCCGTCCCCGGTTTCAGGTCGGGGAAGGCGTGGATGACGCGGGACGGGTCGATGTACGCCAGGCCGAAGGACCGTACGCCGGGGGTGTCGACGACCCATCCGTCCGCGCCGGCCAACGGCAGCGCGAGCGCCGAGGTCGTGGTGTGCCGGCCGCGGCCCGTCACCGCGTTCACATGCCCGGTCGTGCGGCGCCGGTCCTCCGACACCAGCGCGTTGACCAGGGTCGTCTTGCCGACGCCGGAGTGGCCGACAAACGCCGTGATCTTCCCCTTGAGCTGCTCGCGCACACGGTCCGCCGCATCGCCGCTCTCCAGCTCCTCGCGGCTGGTGACCACGTGCGGGATGTCCAACGCCCCGTACAGCTCCAGGAGTTTGTCCGGCGGGGCCAGGTCCGACTTCGTCAGCACCAGCAGCGGGTCCAGCCCGCCGTCGTACGCCGCCACGAGGCAGCGGTCGATCAGGCGCGGACGCGGCTCGGGGTCGGCGAGGGCGGTGACGATGGCCAGTTGGTCGGCGTTGGCGACGACCACGCGCTCGTACGGGTCGTCGTCGTCCGCCGTGCGGCGCAGCACCGACTTCCGCTCCTCGATGCGGACGATGCGGGCGAGGGTGTCCTTCTTGCCGGACAGGTCACCGACGAGGGCGACCCGGTCGCCCACGACCGCGGCCTTGCGGCCCAGTTCGCGGGCCTTCATCGCCATGACCGTACGGCCGTCGACGAGGCAGGTCAGGCGGCCCCGGTCGACGGTGAGCACCATGCCCTCGGCCGCGTCCTCGTGCTTGGGGCGGATGTGGGTGCGGGGCCGGTTGCCCCGGCGGTTGGGGCGGGAGCGGATGTCGTCCTCGTCGGTGTGCTTGCCGTAGCGGCGCATGGCGATGAGTCCCTACGCCCCGAGCATCCCGGTCCACAGTTCGGGGAACTCCGGCAGGGTCTTCGCCGTCGTCGCCACGTTCTCGATCTGCACGCCCTCGACCGCGAGGCCGATGATCGCGCCGGCCGTCGCCATGCGGTGGTCCTCGTAGGTGCGGAAGATCCCGCCGTGCAGCCGGCGCGGGCGGATGTGCAGGCCGTCGGCCGTCTCGGTCACGTCACCGCCCAGTTCGTTGATCTCCTTGGTCAGCGCGGCCAGACGGTCCGTCTCGTGCAGCCGCAGGTGGGCCACGCCCCGCAGCGTGGAGGGCGAGTCCGCGAGGGCGGCGACGGCCGCGATGCCCGGGGTCAGCTCGCCGACCTCGCTCAGGTCGACATCGATGCCGTGGATGGACCCCGAGCCGGTGAACTCCAGGCCGTACTCGGTCAGTTTGCAGGAACCGCCCATCTCGGTGAAGATCTGCCGCAGCCGGTCACCCGGCTGGGTCGTCCGGGCCGGCCAGTCCGGGACGACCACCTTGCCGCCGGTGACCAGGGCCGCCGCCAGGAACGGCTGGGCGTTGGACAGGTCCGGCTCGACGGTCAGGTCGCGGCCGAGCAGGGCGCCCGGCGTGACCCGCCAGACGTTCGGCTCGCCGCCCGACTCCGGGGTGTCCACCTGGGCGCCGACCGCGCGCAGCATGTCGACGGTCATGCGGATGTGCGGCAGGGACGGCAGCGTCGAGCCGATGTGGCGGACCTCGACGCCCTGGTTGAAGCGCGGGCCGGACAGCAGCAGGGCGCTGACGAACTGGGACGACGAGGAGGCGTCGATCTCGACCACGCCGCCGTCCAGGGCGCCGCCGCCGTGCACGGTCATCGGCAGCGCGCCGCGGCCGTCGTCGTCGATGCGGGCACCGAGGACGCGCAGGGCGTCGATGACGCCGTGCAGGGGACGCTCGTAGGACCTCGGGTCGCCGTCGAAGCGGATGGGACCGTCGGCCAGCGCCGCGACCGGCGGCAGGAAGCGCATCACCGTGCCGGCGTTGCCGACGTCGACCGTGGCCGGGCCGTGCAGGCCCGCGGGGATCACCCGCCAGGCCTCGCCGGTGCCGTCCGGGCCGACCCCTTCGTCGATGCCGACGCCCATCGCCCGCAGGGCTCTGGCCATGAGCAGCGTGTCGCGGGAGCGCAGCGGGCGGCGCAGCCAGCCCGGCTCGGAGGCGAGGGCGGCGAGCACCAGGGCGCGGTTGGTGACCGACTTGGACCCGGGCACGTGGACCGTCGCGTCGACGGCTCCGCTCGCGTGCGGGGCGGGCCAGAGGGCGGTGTGTGCGGGGTTAACGGTCATGGCCCCACTTTAGTGGTTCGCGGCGACCCGAAATCTTGATCAAAAACGGCGAAACCCGAGCGAAACAGCGGCATGGGAAATGCCGGACATATATGCGCCGCCTCGCAGCACATCCACGCGTTGTCACCTCTCCAGCAGCCAGCGCCCGCCGCCCATCAGCGAGCACAGCGACACCGCGTGAAACAGGAACAGCCACAGCCCCGCGGGTACATGCGTCAGCCGCGACAACTGGTCCGCGTCCGAATCCCCGGCGCCCCCGCGGGCCCGCTTGGTCTGCAGTTCGAAGGCCGGGCGCACCCCGCCGAGCAGCAGGAACCACACCACCGCGTAGGCGAACGCCGCCTGCACCTGGGGCCCGGCCAGCCACGACACCAGCAGGAACGCCCCGCCCGTGAGGATCACGGTCAGGGCCCCGTAGGCATTGCGGATCATCACCAGCATCGTGACCAGCAGCGCCGTGGCCAGCCACAGCAGCAGCGTGATGTGCCCGGCGGCGAGCAGGGCCGCTCCGCCCAGGCCGAGGAGCGGGGGAGCGGTGTAGCCGGCGGCCGCGGTGAGGATCATGCCGATGCCGTACGGCTTGCCGCGGCTGACGGTGAGGCCACTGGTGTCGGAGTGCAGGCGTATCCCGGTGAGGGTGCGGCCGGTGAGCAGCGCCACCAGGCCGTGGCCGCCCTCGTGGGCGATGGTGATGGCGTTGCGGGAGATGCGCCACAGGGTGTGCGGGATGACGACGGCGAGTGCGGCGACCATGGTGGCGAGTACCACCCACAGGTCGGGGTCGGGCTGGGTGCCGATCAGGCGGTCCCAGAGGTCGGGCAGCGCGGTGGATGCGGTGCTGTCCATGTTTGTCGGGTGACTCCCTCGGGTCGAGTCCAACAGGTGCCGGCGCGTGGCGCCGTCGTTGGGGGTGGTCGTCGGATGACGGGTGGACCTGGCAGGGTTGCACGCATGTGCGGACGGTATGCAGCGAGTCGCAGACCCGAGGATCTCGCAGGAATCTTTGAGATCGAGAAGTGGGAGCCGGAGGAGACCCTGGAGCCCGACTACAACGTGGCTCCGACCAAGGAGGTCTACGCCGTCCTGGACCGCCCTCTGAAGGACGCGGACGCTGCATCCACCAGTTCCTCCGGCACGGGGCGCCCGCTCCGGCAGCTGCGGAAGCTGAAGTGGGGGCTGGTGCCGTCCTGGGCCAAGTCTCCCGAGGGCGGCGCCCGGATGATCAACGCGCGCGCGGAGACGGTGCACGAGAAGCCGTCGTACCGCCGCGCCTTCGCCGCCCGGCGCTGCATCCTGCCCGCGGACGGCTACTACGAGTGGGTCACCGGCGAGCAGGAGCGGGAGCTGGAGGTCGAGGGCAGGAAGAAGCGGCCGCGCAAGCAGCCCTACTTCGTCACCCCCGCGGACGGGTCCGTGTTCGCGATGGCGGGGCTCTACGAGTTCTGGCGGGACCGGACGCTGCCCGACGACCACCCGCAGGCCTGGTGGGTGACCTGCTCGGTGATCACGACGGAGGCGGAGAAGACCCCGCTGGCAGTCGCCCCGGCCGAGGGGCCGCGGTCCCTGGCGGACATCCACCCCCGGATGCCGCTGATGCTGACGCCGGACCGCTGGGACGCCTGGCTGGATCCGGCGCGGACGGACGTCGACGACCTGCGCGCGCTCCTCGCCCCGCCGGCCCCCGGCCTGATGCGCGCCTACCCCGTCACCACGGCCGTCAGCAACGTCCGCAACAACGGACCGGAGCTGCTGAAGGAGCTGGCGGCGCCCGAAGAGGGCACACTCTTCTGACGTGACGCACGTAACCACCGAGAACGTCGAGACGGACGCGGGGACCGCCCGCGTCACCTGGCACAGGGCGGGGAACGCACGCCTCGTCCTGGCCCTGAGCCATGGCGCCGGGGGCGGCATCGAGGCGCGCGACCTGCAGGCGCTGGCGCGGGCGCTGCCCGGGCACGGGGTCAGCGTGGCGCTGGTCGAGCAGCCCTGGCGGGTGGCCGGGAAGAAGGTGGCGCCCGCGCCCAGGACCCTCGACGTCGGCTGGCGCGGGGTGTGGCCGACGCTCGGCGGGCCCGGTCTGCCGGTGATCTCCGGTGGGCGGAGTGCGGGGGCCAGGGTGGCGTGTCGCACCGCGACCGAGCTGGGCGCCCACGCCGTCCTCGCGCTCGGTTTCCCGCTGCACCCGCCGGGCAGGCCGGAGAAGTCACGGGCCGAGGAGCTGCTCGGGGCCGGGGTGCCCACCCTCGTCGTCCAGGGGGGAAACGATCCGTTCGGCAAGCCCGGGGAATTCCCCGGGATGGGAAGGGGCCGCGCGCCGGGGGTCCCCCCGGGCGTTCAGGACCGGGGGAGCGTCGGCGCAACGGCGGTGGTGGGAGACGGGTGGGCGTACGAGCTGATCGAGGTGCCCTTCGGTGATCACGGCTTCGCCGTGCCCAAGCGGGCGGACATCACGCAGGACCGGGCCCTGGAGATCATCGCGGAGGGTGTTTCCCAGTGGATCGGGTCACTCGGGGTACTCGGCTGACGTCCGGGAATGCCGAGCCCCCGGCCACTGTTGAGGCGGACAGACGTGCTGGTCGGCAGCACCGACGTCGTAGGAGAGGAAGTCCGCCGCATGGGTTCGACCATCTGCCCGAGCCGCAGCAGCCGCACTGACCTGGACTGGACGGTGCTGCACGCGGCCGTGACCGCCCCCATTGGGGCGGCGGACGGGCCGGATCGTCGTCTATCCTCCGATTCTGGTGGGACTGGACTCGGTCTCGCCCAAAGTCTTGAGGAGGTGGGTCCGGTCACCGGTACCGGCGCAGGGACCGAGAACGGCCAGGCGGAGCAGCCCGAGGGCCGGGGCACGGGCGCGGAGTCGACCGCGCAGCGCAGTGCGCGCTTCGAGCGGGACGCGCTCGAATTCCTCGACCAGATGTACTCGGCCGCGCTGCGCATGACGCGCAATCCGGCCGATGCCGAGGACCTGGTGCAGGAGACGTATGCCAAGGCGTACGGGTCCTTCCACCAGTTCCGCGAGGGCACCAACCTCAAGGCGTGGCTGTACCGGATCCTCACGAACACCTTCATCAACTCGTACCGCAAGAAGCAGCGCGAACCCCAGCGCAGCGCGGCCGAGGAGATTGAGGACTGGCAGCTCGCGCGTGCCGAGTCGCACATGTCGACAGGTCTGCGCTCCGCCGAGTCGCAGGCGCTCGACCACCTGCCCGACTCGGACGTCAAGGAAGCGCTGCAGGCGATCCCCGAGGAATTCCGCATCGCCGTCTATCTCGCGGACGTGGAGGGCTTTGCGTACAAGGAGATCGCGGACATCATGGGGACACCCATCGGTACGGTGATGTCCCGGCTGCACCGGGGCCGCCGTCAACTGCGCGGCATGCTCGAGGATTACGCCCGCGATCGCGGGCTGGTCCCGGCCGGCGCCGGAGAGTCGAACGAAGCGAAAGGCTCGGGCTCATGAGCTGCGGAGAGCCGCATGAGACGGACTGCAGTGAGGTACTCGGTCACTTGTACGAGTTCCTCGACCGTGAGATGCCGGAAGTCGATCGCACCAAGTTCGAGCACCACTTCGAGGAGTGCTCGCCGTGCCTCGAGAAGTACGGCCTGGAGCAGGCCGTGAAGAAGCTGGTCAAGCGGTGCTGCGGCCATGACGACGTGCCCGCCGACCTCCGCGCCAAGGTCATGGGACGGATCGAGCTGATCCGCTCCGGCCAGATCGTGCCCGAGCACGACGTGACCGCGGTTCCGGTGACGCCGCAGGAGTCCTGACCGGCACGCGTCCGGACTGCCGTCCATCCGTCACCCGAACGTGCTAATCCGCGTGCTATCGGCCCGCGGACTCCCCTGCCCGCCCTAGGCTCCGGAGCCCTGGACAGGCGTGACCGGGGAGGGGCGTCATGGAGGCGGTTCCGCCACGGGCCCGTGTGTACGTCGCCTGCGTCGCCCTCGGCGCCCTGCTCTGTCTGCTGCCGCTGCCGATCCTGCGGACGCCCTGGTGGGCGGTCGCCCTGCTCGCCGTGGTGTACGCCGGCGGCGAGCAGCTCGCCCGGCGGCGCTTCGCCGGTACCTTCTACCCCGTACTGCTCGCCGCGGCCTTCCTGCTGCCGCCGGCCGCCGCCGCGCTCGTCCCGCTGCCGGGTGCCGTGCTCGCCCGGGCGGAGCAGCGGCCCGAGGGGTTGCGGCGGATCTGGCGGGCGGCCCAGCTCACCCTCGCCGTGTGGGCGGCCGCCCGGGTGCACTGGGCGCTGGGCGGGCGGGACGCCGTCGTGGGGTCCGACTTCCCCTACGCCCTCGTCCCCGCCGGGGCCGCCGTGCCGGTGTTCTGCCTGGTGCTGACGGCGCTGGACGGCGGGATTCGCGCGCTGGCCGTGGGGGGACCGCCCGCGCCGTCGAGGCAGCGGGGGAGGGGGCCGGTACGCCGGGCGTGGCGGGGGCTGTTCCTGCGGTCGCTGGCGCCGATCGGCGTGCACGGGCTCGCGGGACTGATGATGGCCGTGCTGTGGCGCAGTCCGTACGGGCCGGTCGCCGCGCTGCTCGTGCTGCTGCCGATGTACGTGTCGTGGTGGGTGTACGCGCAGTCCCACCAGGAACGGGCCGCCCACCGGGCGACCATCCGTGCGCTGGTGCAGGCCGTCGACATCAAGGACGGGTACACGCGCGGGCACAGCGAGCGGGTCGGGCAGGCCTCCATGATGATCGCGCGCGAGCTCGGCATGGAGGACGAGCGCGTCGAGGTGCTCCGGTTCGCCGGGATCCTGCACGACGTGGGCAAGCTGGGCGTCCCCACACGGTTGCTGCGCAAGGACGGACCGCTGACTCCCGAGGAGCGGCGGGTGATCGAGCTGCATCCCGAGTACGGGCACGAGATGGTGCGGGGCATCTCCTTCCTCGGGGAGGCACGGGCGGCGATTCTGCACCATCACGAGCGGCTGGACGGGAGCGGCTATCCGTACGGGCTGATGGGAAGCCAGATTCCGGAGTGCGCACGGGTGGTGGCCGTCGCCGACGCGTTCGACGCGATGACGTCCACGCGGTCCTACCGCAGGGCCCGGCCGGTCGGGGCCGCCGTGGAGGAACTGCAGCGGTGCGCGGGGGCGCAGTTCGACCCGCGGATGGTCGCCGCGCTGGTGCGGGCGCTCGGCAGGTACGGCTGGCATCCGGCCGTCACGGCGGAGGACGAATCGCGGGTCGTCCCACCGGCGCCGCCCGCTTCCGAGCGCCAGGAAGCGCGCCGATGAGCCGGCCGCCCCTGATGGTCCTCATCCGCGCCTGCGCCCTCCTCCTCGCCCTCCTCTCCCTCGCCGTCACGCTCCGAACCGGTCTCGAAGGGCGTGGGGCCGCCCTCGCCTTCGGGGTGCTCGTGCTCGTCGGTGAGCTCACCCGGTGGACGGGGGCCGACGTCAGGGAGGCCGCGCCGCTCGGGGCCGCCGGGGCGTTGTCGTACGCCCTGCTGGGAGAGGACGCCGGCCGGCCCACCCACCACGGCGCCTTCCAGGTCGTCACCGTCGTGCTCGCCGCCTCCCTCCTCGGCAGCGTGCCGCACATCGCGCGCGGGCAGACCCCGACGCTCGACCACCTGGCGCGGCGGATGCTCACCGTCTCCTTCGCGGCCGTGTGCTTCCAACCGCTCTACGGCCGAGGGGCGTTCGGGACGTGGGGCGGACCCGCGTACGCCCTGCTGCTGCTCGCGCTCCTCGTGCTCACCGCCCTGTGCGACGCCGTGCTCGCCGCCGCGCTGGCGCACTGCCGCACCCGCTGGCCGTTCGGCCCGCTGCTGCGGGAAAAGCTGCGGGGCCTGCTCGGGATCGGGTCCGCGGTGTGCGCGACGGGCGCGGTGATGGCCCTCGCGGTCGCCGTGGCCGGACTCTGGGCGCTGCCCGTGTTCTCGCTGCCGCTGTTGCTCACCCAGCTGTCCTACCGGCGGTACGCCGCCGTGCGGACCACGTACCGGCAGACCATCGCCTCCCTGGCCCGGGCCACCGAGGTCGCCGGGTACACCCCGGCCGGGCACGCCCGGCGCGTCGCCGCGCTCAGCCGGGCCGTGGGGCGGGATCTGGGGCTGTCCGAGCCCGAGCTGACCGTGCTGGAGTACGCGGCCCTCATGCACGACATCGGCCAGCTCAGCCTGGTCGACCCGGTCCCCGCGGGCGCCACCGCCGGGCTGCCCCCCGAGGAGCAGCGGCGCATCGCGCTGCTCGGGGGGGCCGTCGTACGGCAGACCGGGGTCGACGCGGCGGTCGCGGTGGTGGTGGAGCGGCAGGCCGACTGCTACCGGGAACAGCCACTGTCCGCGCGGATCGTGCGGGCCGTGAACGCCTACGAGGAGAAGGCGCGGGACGCCGGGCCCGGCGGGCCGCTGAAGGCGCTGGAGGAGCTGCGGCTGGCCACCGCCGGGGAGTACGCCCCCGAGGTGGTCGAATCACTGGCCCGGGTGCTCTCCCGGGACTGTCTGACCCTGCCCGCGACGGGGTAACCCATGGGTAATGAGCGTCCCTCCAGCCGTACGTGGTTGGATGCGGATGAGAGGGTGTCCGGGGGCACAAGCCAGCGCACTGAACGGAACTGGCAGGCGGGAATCGTGAGGATCTTCGGCAAGGGACGGCACCGGCCCTCCGCCTCCTGGCGGCAGGCCACCGACCGCGCGTTCACCCTGATCGGCGACGGCCGGTACGAGGACGCGGGCGCGCTGTTGACACGTGCCGCCGACCTGGAGCCCTGGCTGTCGGAGTCCTGGTTCAACCTCGCCCTGCTGCACAAGTTCCGGCACGACTGGGAGCAGGCCCGGGCGGCGGGTCTCAGGGCCGTCGCCCTGCTCGACCGGGAGACCGGGGCGCCCGACTGGTGGAACGTCGGCATCGCCGCCACCGCCCTGCAGGACTGGCCGCTGGCCCGGCGCGCCTGGCAGGCGTACGGCCTGAGGGTGCCCGGGGGCGCGGCCGCCTCCGGGGAGCCGGTGGGCATGGAGCTGGGCAGCGCGGCCGTACGGCTGTCGCCCGAGGGCGAGGCCGAGGTCGTGTGGGGGCGCAGGCTGGACCCGGCCCGGATCGAGGTGCTGTCCATCCCGCTGCCGTCCTCCGGGCGGCGCTGGGGCGAGGTCGTGCTCCACGACGGCGTGCCCCACGGGGAGCGGACCACCGCCACCGGGCACACCTACCCGGTCTTCGACGAGATCGAGCTGTGGGCACCTTCGCCCGTGCCCACCTGGGTGGTGCTGCTGGAGGCCGCCACCGAGGCCGACCGGGACGCCCTGGAGCAGCTCGCCGCCGACGCCGGCTTCGCCGCCGAGGACTGGTCGTCGTCCGTGCGGCTGCTGTGCCGGATGTGCTCGGAGTCGCGGATGCCGTCCGACGTGGGCGACGGCGTGCACCTCGACCCGCACGACCACAGCGAGCCGGGGCGCCCCGGGCCGCTCGGCCACCGCACCGACGGGCAGCTGTGGGTGCCGGAGCGGGAGTGTGGCATCGCGGCGCCCGCCGCGCTGGTGCGGGGCCTGCTGGACGGCTGGGTGGCGGACAGCCCGGACTCGCGGGACTGGCGGGACCTGGAAGAGGTGTGTTAGGGCAGAAGTCTGCTGAGGTCCGGGCACCTGGCGGTCCCCTTTAGGCTGTACTCGCAGATTTTCCCAGGCTTGCAGGAAGGCGTACGTCGGTCATGGCGCAGCAGGACACCGATCAGCAGAACGCGGGCGTGCTCCCGGTCGACGACGAGGGCTTCGTCATCGACACGGAGGACTGCGAGGAGCGCGAGACGGCCTGGCGTGAGCGCGGCACCTCGCGGCCGATCACGGTTGTCGGCAACCCGGTGCTGCACAAGGAGTGCAAGGACGTCACCGAGTTCGGCGAGGAGCTCCAGCAGCTGGTCGCGGACATGTTCGCCAGCCAGCGCACCGCCGAGGGCGTGGGCCTGGCCGCCAACCAGATCGGCGTCGACCTGAAGGTCTTCGTCTACGACTGCCCGGACGACGAGGGTGTCCGGCACGTCGGCGTGGTCTGCAACCCGAAGCTCGTCGAGCTGCCCGCCGACAGGCGCCGCCTGGACGACGGCAACGAGGGCTGTCTGTCCGTGCCGACCGCATACGCGCCGCTGGCCCGTCCCGACTACGCCGAGGTGACCGGGCAGGACGAGAAGGGCAACCCGATCAAGGTGCGCGGCACCGGCTACTTCGCGCGGTGTCTGCAGCACGAGACCGACCACCTGTACGGCTACCTGTACATCGACCGGCTCTCCAAGCGTGAGCGCAAGGACGCGCTGCGGCAGATGGCCGAGAACGAACCGCGCTACCCCGTGGTCGCCAACGACTGAGACTCACCTGGGCAGTTGGGGCGCGAGTGCCCCATCGACACGGCGCCTGGTCGGAAGGGAACCGACCAGGCGCCGTTCGTATGTTCTTCGCACATTCGATCCCTTGTGCGCCTCAAGCGATTCGTAATCAGTCACACAAGGGGAGATTCTCGGCATGCCGGAGTGGTGAGTGAAGCAAATGCGTTCCCAGACCGGTCGGTTGTGGTGCTGAATGGAGGTGCGGGGATATGCGACGGCGCGCGCCCGGCACAGCAGGGGGGGTGCGTGCCACTGGCGGCTGAGAGGGGTTTGTTCGTGCCAGCTTTCCCATACAGCACCACATCGACATCGACATCGACATCGACGGCGGTCGCAGTCCCACCGTCGCTCGCTCTCCCGGTGATCGAGGCCGCGTTTCCCAGGCAACTGCACCCGTATTGGCCCAAACTCCAGGAGAAGACCCGCTGCTGGCTGCTCGAAAAGCGGCTCATGTCGGCGGACAAGGTGGAGGAACATGCCGACGGCCTGTGCTACACCGACCTCATGGCGGGGTACTACATCGGTGCCTCCGACAAGGTCCTCCAGGCGATAGCGGACTACAGCGCGTGGTTCTTCGTCTGGGACGACCGCCACGACCGCGACATCGTCCACGGCCGGCCGGTCGCCTGGCGGCGGCTCCGGTTCGCGCTGCACACGGCCCTCGACTCCCCCCAGGAGCACCTGCACCACCAGGATCCCCTGGTCGCGGGGTTCGCGGACAGTGTGGCGCGACTGTACTCGTTCCTGCCGGGGTCGTGGAACGCCCGCTTCGCCCGGCACTTCCATGCGGTGATCGAAGCCTATGACCGGGAGTTCCACAATCGCACCGAGGGCGTCGTGCCCACGGTCGAGGAATACCTCGCGCTGCGCCGGCTCACCTTCGCACACTGGATCTGGACCGACCTGCTGGAGCCGAGCGCGGGCTGCGAACTCCCGGACGCCGTGCGGGAACACCCCGCATACCGGCGTCCGGCACTGCTCAGTCAGGAATTCGCCGCCTGGTACAACGACCTGTGCTCGCTGCCCAAGGAAATCGCGGGCAACGAGGTGCACAACCTCGGAATTAGCCTCATCAAATACGAGGGGCTGACCCTGGAGGAGGCGATCGCGGAAGTCCGACGACGGGTCGAGGAATGCATATCCGAATTCCTTGTCGCGGAACGAGAGGGCTTACGCTTCGCCGACGACCTCGCGGACGGCACGGTGCGGGGAAAGGAACTGAGTGCCGCCGTACGGGTCTGCCTCGACAATATGCGGAACTGGTTCAGTTCCGTCTACTGGTTCCACCACGAGTCCGGCCGTTACATGGTCGACAGTTGGGACGACCGGTCCACGCCCCCGTACGTCAACAACGAAGCGGCAGGTGAGAAATGACCGTCGAGTCAGTGAAGCCCGAAGCCCAGCCGATCGCGGCTTCGGAGCTGCGTGAGCCGCCCCTCGCCGGCGGCGCGGTCCCGGTCCTCGGCCATGGCCTGAAGCTGGTCCGCGACCCGCTGGCCTTCATGTCCCAGCTGCGCGACCACGGCGACGTCGTCCGCCTCAGGCTCGGCCCCAAGACGGTGTACGCCGTCACCACGCCGACCCTCACCGGGGCGCTGGCGCTGAGCCCCGACTACATCATCGCCGGCCCGCTGTGGGAGTCCCTGGAGGGCCTGCTCGGCAAGGAGGGGGTGGCCACGGCCAACGGCCCCCAGCACCGACGCCAGCGGCGCACCATCCAGCCCGCCTTCCGGCTCGACGCCATCCCCGCGTACGGGCCGATCATGGAGGAGGAGGCGCACGCCCTGACCGAGCGCTGGCAGCCCGGGGAGACGATCGACTGCACCTCGGAGTCCTTCCGGATCGCCGTGCGCATCGCGGCCCGCTGCCTGCTGCGCGGCCAGTACATGGACGAGCGGGCCGAGCGGCTGTGCGTCGCACTCGCCACCGTCTTCCGCGGCATGTACCGGCGGATGGTCGTCCCGCTCGGGCCGCTGTACCGGCTGCCGCTGCCGGCCAACCGCGAATTCAACCGTGCGCTGGCCGATTTGCATCTCCTCGTCGACGAGATCGTCGCCGAGCGCCGCGCATCCGGTCAAAAGCCTGACGATTTGCTGACGGCATTGCTGGAGGCGAAGGACGACAATGGCGAGCCCATCGGGGAGCGGGAGATCCACGACCAGGTCGTCGCGATACTCACCCCCGGCAGCGAAACCGTGGCCTCCACGATCATGTGGCTGCTCCAGGTGCTCGCAGAACACCCGGAACACGCGGACCGGGTGTGCGCCGAAGTCGAATCCGTGACCGGTGGCCGGCCCGTCGGATTCGAGGACGTCCGCAAGCTCACACACACCAACAATGTCGTCGTGGAGGCGATGCGTTTGCGGCCCGCCGTATGGATATTGACGCGGCGGGCGGTCACGGACACCGAACTCGGTGGCTATCGCATTCCGGCCGGGGCGGACCTCGTGTACAGCCCGTACGCGATCCAGCGCGATGGGCACTCGTACGCGGACAACCTGGAGTTCGACCCCGACCGGTGGCTTCCGGAACGTGCCAAGGACGTACCGAAATACGCCATGAGCCCGTTCAGCGTGGGCAATCGCAAGTGCCCCAGCGACCACTTCTCGATGGCGCAACTGACCCTCGTCACGGCGGCGGTGGCGACGAAGTTCCGCCTGCGGCAGGTGGCCGGGTCGAACGACGCGACCCGCGTGGGCATCACGCTGCGCCCGCACAAGCTGCTGCTGAAGCCGGAGCCGAGGTGACGCGGTGACACCGCCTGCGCGGTGACGCGGCCGGCGCGCGGTCAGGCGGCCTGAGGGCCCCTGAACGCGCGCCGGTAGGCGTTCGGGGTGGTGCCCAGCGCCCGTACGAAGTGATGGCGCAGCGCGGCCGCCGTGCCGAACCCGGTCCGGGCCGCGATCGCGTCCATCGTCTCGTCCGTCGCCTCCAGCAACTTTTGCGCCAGCAGCACGCGCTGGCGCAGGATCCAGCGGTAGGGAGTCGTGCCCGTCTCCTGCTGGAAGCGGCGGGCGAAGGTGCGCGGCGCCATGTGCGCCCGGGCGGCGAGCTGCTCGACGGTGACCTCCTCGTCGAGGTGCTCCTCCATCCAGACCAGGACCTCGCTGACGGTGTCGCACGCGGACTTCGGCAGCGGCCGCTCGATGTACTGCGCCTGCCCGCCGTCCCGGTGCGGCGGCACCACCATGCGCCGGGCGATCTTGTTGGCGACCTCCGGGCCCTGCTCCTTGCGCACGATGTGCAGACAGGCGTCGATGCCGGCGGCGGTACCGGCCGAGGTGATCACCGGGTCCTGGTCGACGTACAGCACGTCCGGCTCGACGACCGCGCGTGGGAAGCGCCGGGCGAGCTCGTCCGCGTGCCGCCAGTGCACCGTGCAACGCCGCCCGTCCAGCAGCCCGGCGGCGCCCAGCACGAAGACGCCCGAGCAGACGCTGAGCACCCGGGTGCCCCGCTCGGCGGCCCGGCGCAGCGCGTCGAGCAGCTCGGGCGGGTACTCGCGGGTCTCGTACGTGTTACCGGCCGGTACGGCGATCAGATCGGCCTCCTCGAGCCGCTCCAGGCCGTACGGCGTCGACACCGTGAACCCGCAGTGGGTGCCCAGCGTGGGCCCCTCGGCCGAGGCGACCGCGAAGTCGTACACCGGCAGTCCCTCGTCGCTGCGGTCGATGCCGAACACTTCGCACACGACACCCAACTCGAAGGGGTGCACGCCGTCGAGCAGGACGGCGGCCACGTTCTTCAGCATGCTGCCAGTGTGCCACGGAAGTGGCAGTAATTCGAGGGTGGACGACAGTCCTGCCACTCACGGTAAGGAGCATTCGGCGCAACAGTGGTGTCCATGGATACGACACATCTGCAAGGCCTGATCGGAATGCTCACCGTCCTCGGGATCCTGGTCCTCCTGGTCCTCCCGTCAGCGATCGGCATCGCGCACGACCGGCGCGTCGACCGCCGGATCCGGGAGACCCAGGAGGCGCGGAAGGAGGTTGCGGATCAGAAGTCCTCATCCAGGTCGACGGTGCCCTCCACCGCCACCTGGTACGCCGACGGACGCCGCTCGAAGAAGTTGGTCAGCTCCTGAACGCCCTGGAGCTCCATGAAGGAGAAGGGGTTCTCGGAGCCGTACACCGGAGCGAAGCCGAGGCGCGTCAGGCGCTGGTCGGCGACGCACTCCAGGTACTGCCGCATCGAGTCGGTGTTCATGCCCGGGAGGCCGTCACCGCACAGGTCGCGCGCGAACTGCAGCTCGGCCTCGACGGCCTCCCTCAGCATGTCGGTGACCTGCTGCTGGAGCTCGTCGTCGAAGAGGTCCGGCTCCTCCTTGCGGACGGTGTCCACGACGTCGAAGGCGAACGACATGTGCATCGTCTCGTCGCGGAACACCCAGTTGGTGCCGGTCGCCAGGCCGTGCAGCAGGCCCCGGCTGCGGAACCAGTAGACGTACGCGAAGGCGCCGTAGAAGAACAGGCCCTCGATGCACGCGGCGAAGCAGATGAGGTTGAGAAGGAAGCGGCGGCGGTCGGCCTTCGTCTCCAGCCGGTCGATCTGCTCCACCGAGTCCATCCACTTGAAGCAGAACTCGGCCTTCTCGCGGATGGAGGGGATGTTCTCGACGGCGGCGAAGGCCGCGGCACGGTCGTCCGGATCGGGGAGGTAGGTGTCCAGCAGGGTCAGGTAGAACTGGACGTGGACGGCCTCCTCGAAGAGCTGGCGGCTCAAGTACAGGCGCGCCTCGGGGGAGTTGATGTGCTTGTACAGCGTCAGCACCAGGTTGTTCGCGACGATCGAGTCGCCCGTCGCGAAGAAGGCGACCAGGCGGCCGATCAGGTGCTGCTCGCCCGGCGTGAGCTTCACGAGGTCGGCGACGTCCGAGTGGAGGTCGACCTCCTCCACGGTCCAGGTGTTCTTGATGGCGTCCCGGTAGCGCTCGTAGAAGTCGGGGTAGCGCATCGGGCGGAGAGTCAGCTCGAAGCCGGGGTCGAGGAGATTGGCGTGACGAATCATTGCTGTCGGCGCGAAGCGCCGTCCTCCAGGGGTGGTCGTCGGGTGGCGGGCGGGAATTACTGGCAGGCTTCGCAGGACTCGGGGTTCTCCAGGGAGCAGGCGACGGCGTCGGGGTCGGCGACCTGCTGGACCGGGACGGGGACGGGGGCTTGGGTCTGCGCCTGTGCCCGGGCGGCGCGGGCGATCCGGGTCGCCGGGCGCGAGCGCAGGTAGTACGTCGTTTTCAGACCCGACTTCCAGGCGTACGCGTACATCGAGGAGAGCTTGCCGATGGTCGGCGTCTCCATGAACAGGTTCAGGGACTGGGACTGGTCCAGGAACGGCGTGCGGGCGGCGGCCATGTCGATCAGGCCGCGCTGCGGGATCTCCCACGCCGTGCGGTACAGCTTCCGCACGTCCTCGGGGATCCAGGCGAAGTCCTGCACCGATCCGTTCGCGTCGCGCAGCGCCTCGCGGGTGCGGGCGTCCCACACGCCCAGCTCCTTCAGGTCCTGCACCAGGTAGGAGTTGACCTGGAGGAACTCGCCGGAGAGCGTCTCGCGCTTGAACAGGTTGGAGACCTGCGGCTCGATGCACTCGTACGCGCCCGCGATCGACGCGATGGTGGCGGTGGGCGCGATGGCGAGCAGCAGCGAGTTGCGCAGGCCGACGGCGGCGATGCGCTCCCGCAGGGCCGCCCAGCGCTCCGGCCAGGTCAGCTCGACGTCGTAGTGGTCGGGGTGGAGAACGCCCCGGGCGGCACGGGTCTTCTCCCAGGCCGGGAGCGGACCGCTGCGCTCGGCGAGGTCGGCGGAAGCCTCGTAGGCGGCGAGCATGATGCGCTCGGCGATGCGGGTGGAGAGGGCCTTGGCCTCGGGGGAGTCGAAGGGCAGGCGCAGCTTGAAGAAGACGTCCTGCAGGCCCATGACGCCGAGGCCGACCGGGCGCCACTTGGCGTTGGACCGGCCCGCCTGCTCCGTCGGGTAGAAGTTGATGTCGACGACGCGGTCGAGGAAGGTGACGGCCGTGCGGACCGTCTCGTCCAGCCGCTCCCAGTCGATGCCGTCGCCGACCACGAACGCACCCAGGTTGACGGACCCCAGGTTGCAGACCGCCGTCTCCCCGTCGTCCGTGACCTCCAGGATCTCCGTGCAGAGGTTGGAGGAGTGGATGACGTGGCCCGGTTCGGCCGTCTGGTTGGCGGTGCGGTTGGCGGCGTCCTTGAAGGTCATCCAGCCGTTGCCGGTCTGCGCGAGGGTGCGCATCATGCGGCCGTACAGGTCCCGGGCGGGGATCGTCTTCTTCGCCAGGCCCGCGGCTTCCGCCTTGCGGTACGCGGCGTCGAACTCCTCGCCCCACAGGTCGACCAGCTCCGGCACGTCGGAGGGGGAGAACAGCGACCACTGCTCGTCGGCGTTGACCCGGCGCATGAACTCGTCCGGGATCCAGTGCGCGAGGTTCAGGTTGTGCGTGCGTCGGGCGTCCTCGCCCGTGTTGTCGCGCAGCTCCAGGAACTCCTCGATGTCGGAGTGCCAGGTCTCCAGGTAGACCGCGGCCGCGCCCTTGCGCCGACCGCCCTGGTTCACGGCGGCGACCGAGGCGTCGAGGGTCTTCAGGAACGGGACGATGCCGTTGGAGTGCCCGTTGGTGCCGCGGATGAGGGAGCCGCGGGAGCGGATGCGGGAGTAGGCGATGCCGATGCCGCCGGCGTGCTTGGAGAGGCGGGCGACCTGGTGGTAGCGCTCGTAGATGGAGTCCAGTTCGTCCTTGGGGGAGTCGAGCAGGTAGCAGGACGACATCTGGGGGTGCCGCGTGCCGGAGTTGAAGAGCGTGGGGGAGGAGGGGAGGTAGTCGAGGCGGCTCATGAGCCCGTAGAGCGCCGCGACTTCGTCCACCGACCGGCTGGTGTCGTCCTCCGCCAGTCCGGCGGCGACGCGCAGCATGAAGTGCTGGGGCGTCTCGATGACCTTGCGGGTGATCGGGTGCCGGAGCAGGTAGCGGCTGTGCAGGGTGCGCAGGCCGAAGTAGCCGAAGCGGTCGTCGGCGTCCGGGTCGATCAGGGCGTCGAGGCGCTCGGCGTGGATACGCACGAACTCCGCGGTCCGGTCGGCGATGAGCCCCTCCCGGTGGCCGACGGCGACGGACTCGGTGAAGGACGTGACGCCCTGGGAGGCGGCCTCGGCGCGGATGCCGAGGGTCAGCAGGCGGGCGGCCAGCTTCGAGTAGGCCGGGTCCTCGGAGATGAGGCCGGCGGCCGCCTCCGTGGCCAGCTCGCGCAGCTCGGTCTCGTCCGCGTGCGCCGACCGGCCGCGCAGCGCGGCGGCGGCGACCCGGCCGGGGTCGGCGTCGGGGAGGTCGGCGGTCAGCTCGGTCAGGGTCCGCAGCAGCGCGGCACCGGGACCGTCGTCGGACACCTGGGTCGCCGCTGAAGCCGGATCGGCTGGCGCGATGGTCACGTGGGGCTCTCCCTCGCTCGGCACGGGGCCTCGCCGAGGGCAGGGGGCGGCTCACGAGCGCACGCGGCGTCGCGTCCACCGGCCCATTCCACGAGGCCCGGACGTCAGGGCACCCGGACCGGACGGCCGGGCGCACTGTCGGCAGGTCCTCGGACTGACGCTCGTACGCGGCATGCGGGCATGACGGCAGTGACGGCATGCGGGCATACGCGTAGGAGTACACCGTTGCGGGACAGTTCCGGATTCGCACCGGATTCCCCTGCGGCGACAGCGAGCATGAGCATACATCTTGTGCCGGACTCCGGGAGCATCCCCATATGTTGTGTCGCGGCGACTCCGGAGCGTGTCAGAGCGTCAACTCGTAGGTGAGCAGCGTGATGTGCGGGATCGGGTTCCAGTCGCGCTCGGGGGTGCGGACGAAGCCCAGGCGCTCGTAGATGCGGTGCGCGGCGTGCATGCTGCGCTGGGTCGACAGGACGATGCGGACACAGCCGTCCGTGGCCCGCGCCCGGTCGACGCAGGCCCGGACGAGGGCCTCCCCGGCGCCCCGGCCGCGGGCCGCCCGCGCCACCGCCAGCATGCGTATCTCAGCCTCTCCGGGCCCGGCGATGTCGGCCATGGGCCCGCCGGACGGCACGAAGGTGACTCCGCCGAGTACCTTGCTGTCCGCAACAGCCACCAGTACCTCCGCGGCGGCCGCCCGCTTGGCCACGTCCTTCAGCTCGCCGAGGTACTCGTCGCTCTCCCCGAAGTCGAGGAGTCCGTCCTGGAGGTAGGCCTGGGCAGTGATCTCACCGAGGGTGTCGTACTCGCCGGGTTCCGCCTGCCGGATCACGATGTCCATGCGCCCGAGTCTGCCGGACGGGTACGACAACGGGCCGCCGGATTTTCTCCGACGGCCCGTTGTCTCCGTACGACTCAGTGTCTCCGTACGACTCAGTGCGCGGTGCCCGCCGTGGCCGGCGGAAGCTCCACCTGCACATCCGGGTCGCCCGCGTCCACCGTGTAGTCGTCCGGCTTGGTCTCGTCGACGCCCTCCGGCGCCTTCAGCGCCTTCAGGACGAAGGTGAGGACCACCGTGACCACCACGTTGAGCACGAACGCCGTCAGGCCGATGTAGCCGATCTCGCCGATGCCAGGGATCTCCTTCGCCGAGCCGCCGAAGTGCTTCTGCGTCGGGGAGGCGACCCCGTACGCGGCGACCGTGCCGTAGACCATGCCGACCGCCCAGCCCGCGAGCAGGGCCCAGCGGTGGAACCAGCGGGTGAACAGGCCGCCGACCAGGGCCGGGAAGGTCTGCAGGATCCAGATGCCGCCGAGCAGCTGGAAGTTGATCGCCACCGTCTTGTCCATGGTCAGGACGAAGACCAGCGCACCGACCTTCACCAGCAGCGACACGATCTTGGAGACCCGGGTCTCTTCCTTCGGCGTGGCGTCCGGCTTGATGAAGTCCTTGTAGATGTTGCGGGTGAACAGGTTCGCGGCCGCGATCGACATGATGGCCGCCGGCACCAGCGCGCCGATGCCGATCGCCGCGAAGGCGACCCCCGCGAACCAGTCCGGGAACATGTTCTCGAACAGCTGCGGGATGGCCAGCTGCCCGTTCTGCACCTTCACGCCCGCCGCGATCGCCATGAAGCCCAGCAGCGCCAGCAGACCCAGCATCAGCGAGTACAGCGGCAGGATCGTGGTGTTGCGGCGGATCACCTCACGGCTGCGCGAGGACAGCGTCGCGGTGATCGAGTGCGGGTACATGAAGAGCGCGAGCGCGGAGCCCAGCGCCAGCGTGGCGTACGTCCACTGGCCCGCCTCCGGGGGAGCCAGCGCGCCCCGCGGCTTCCCCGTCGCCGGGTTGGTCTGCGCGAACGCCTGGCCCGCCTTGGCGAAGATGTCGTTGAACCCGCCCAGCTTGATCGGGATGTAGATGATCGCCACCGCGATGACGATGTAGATCAGCGCGTCCTTCACGAACGCGATCAGCGCGGGCGCGCGCAGACCCGACGAGTAGGTGTACGCCGCCAGCACGCCGAAGGCGATCAGCAGCGGCAGGTCCTTCACGAACCAGTTGGTGTTGTCGCCGCCGCCGACGCCCATGACGTCCAGCACGGCCTGGATGCCGACGAGTTGCAGCGCGATGTACGGCATCGTCGCGAGGATGCCGGTGAGCGCCACGGCGAGCGACAGGCCCTTGGAGCCGAACCGGCCGCGCACGAAGTCCGAGGTCGTCACGTATCCGTGCCGGTGGGACACCGACCACAGGCGCGGCAGGAACGTGAAGATCAGCGGGTAGACCAGGATCGTGTACGGCACCGCGAAGAATCCCGCCGCGCCCGTCGCGTAGATCGCCGCCGGCACGGCCACGAAGGTGTACGCGGTGTACAGGTCGCCGCCGAGCAGGAACCACGTGATCCACGTGCCGAACGAACGCCCGCCCAGGCCCCATTCGTCGAGGCTGTGCTCGTTCTCGGCCCGGCGCCAGCGCGCGGCCAGGAAGCCCATGACGGTGACGAGCAGGAAGAAGAAGACGCACACGCCGAGCGCGACGCCGTTGACGCCGTCCTTCACTTCGACGCACCCCCGTCCTGTGCGCGGGTGGTACGGGCGTGCTGGTCACGCTGCCACAACCGGTACGCGATCATTGTCAGGGCGGTGGAGACGATCACCCACAGCATCTGGTACCAGTAGAAGAACGGGATGCCGATGAAGGTCGGGTCCACTTTCGCATAGGACCCCACCCACAACAGCGCCACGAAGGGCGCGACGAGGCAGAGGGCTATGACGACCCGTACGGGCGTCACTGGCGCTCTGTTGATATCCGGGGCATTCGACATCTGGCGGCTCCGTCCCCTCACTGATCACCTGTGCAATGCGCAGGCAATCTAGGTCACGGTGCCCAGGAAACGGAACCCCTCGTCCGCATAACGATCGTCAGCAGCAGCGGAACCCCGCCCCTGGCCCTCCCCGTCCGAGCGGCGACGGGAGGAACGTAGAGCAGGAGCGGGAGTTGCGCCACACCGCGTGCGCTACTCCTGAGGGCGCTTGAGCCTCGCCACGAACTTGTAGCGATCCCCTCGGTAGACCGACCGGACCCACTCCACCGGTTGCCCCTCCCGGTCCAGCGAGTGCCGGGAGAGCATCAGCATCGGCAGGCCCACGTCGGTGCCGAGCAGGCCCGCCTCGCGCGGGGTGGCCAGCGAGGTCTCGATGGTCTCCTCGGCCTCGGCGAGGTGGACGTCGTAGACCTCGGCCAGGGCGGTGTAGAGGGAGGTGTACTTCACGAGACTGCGGCGGAGTGCCGGGAAGCGCTTCGCCGACAGGTGTGTGGTCTCGATGGCCATGGGCTCGCCGTTGGCCATGCGCAGCCGCTCGATGCGCAACACGCGCCCGCCGGGCGTGATGTCGAGCAGCTCGGCGAGCCGGTCGTCGGCGGTGATGTAGCCGATGTCCAGCAGCTGTGAGGTCGGCTCCAGCCCCTGGGCACGCATGTCCTCGGTGTAGGAGGTCAGTTGCAGCGCCTGCGAGACCTTCGGCTTGGCGACGAAGGTGCCCTTGCCCTGGATGCGCTCCAGCCGGCCCTCGACGACCAGCTCCTGCAGGGCCTGGCGCACGGTCGTGCGCGAGGTGTCGAACTCCGCCGCCAGCGTGCGCTCGGGCGGGACCGGCGTGCCGGGCGGCAGCGTCTCCGTCATGTCGAGCAGGTGCTTCTTCAGGCGGTAGTACTTGGGCACGCGCGCGGTACGGACGGTCGCCCCACCCTCGTTCTCCGCACTGCTGACGTCGGTGCTCATGCTCTGCCTTCCCGGCTCCAGTGCCGAAGCGACCGACATCCCCATCGGCCACGGCTCACATCGTGGCACGGCTTCGTGTGTCAGGTGGTCACCCGCACGCTCCGTGATCTCCTCTGTATACCGTCGTGACTCCGGTTGGTCTAGTCCATCGCGCGGCTCCGGGGTGAGTGGTCCACGCGGACGGACACCGGTGGTTCAGGGGAGCGGAGCCGTCCGTTCTGCCGGATGAGCAATGAAAGGTCCCTGCATATCGCGGTCCCGTAACGGACGTCTGGAGCGCGCCTGCACACCCTTGACAGCCCTATTGGTCTGGGCCAAGCTCCCCGTACTGGTCTACACCATTGGTCCAGGTCCCGGCCCCATGGGCGGTATGCGCGGGCAGGCCCCAGCTCAACCGCGGGGAGGCAGGGGGGTTTGTGGCATCCCTGAGGAGGGTGGCGTGAAGCGCAAGGTGATAGCCGCGATCGGTATCGCGGGCCTGATGGTCTCCATCGCGGCGTGCGGGAACGACAGCAAGGGCTCGGGCAAGGGTGGTGCGGACGCCAAGGAGCTGACCGTCTGGCTCACCGTGGACGCGCAGAACAACTGGCCCGAGCTGGTGAAGGCCGCCGACGCGGCGGTGCAGAAGAAGCACCCCGGCCTCAAGATCAAGCACGAGTACTACGGCTGGCCGGACAAGAACACCAAGCTGGACGCCGTCCTCGCCACCGACAAGGCCCCCGACGTGGTCGAGATGGGCAACACCGAGATGCTCGGCTACATGGTCAAGGGCGCCTTCGCCCCCGTCGACCCGGCGAAGTTCGACAACTCCTCCGCCTGGCTGGACGGCCTCAAGGCCTCGGTGACGTACGAGGGCAGGACCTACGGCGTCCCCTACTACGCGGGCGGCCGCGTCGCCAACTGGCGCAAGGACGTGTTCGCCTCGGTGGGCGTGAAGTCCGCGCCGAAGACCTACCAGGAGCTCACCGCCGCCCTCGACAAGGTCCAGAAGAAGGAGGGAGACAAGTTCAGCGCCTGGTACCAGCCGACCCGCGACTGGTACGCGGCCATGTCCTTCGTCTACGACGCCGGCGGCTCCATCGCGAAGCAGGAGGGCGGCCAGTGGAAGGCCACCCTCTCCTCGCCCGAGTCGGTCAAGGGGCTCAAGGAGTTCAAGAAGGTCGTCGACACCTACATGCACGGCGACAAGACCAAGGACGAGTCCGACCGCTACATCGTCTACGGCCAGGGCAAGTCCGGCATGATCTTCGGTGCCGCCTGGGAGGGCGCGACCTCGGCCGACCCGAAGAACGACAAGACCGGCAAGCTCAAGGACAACCTCGAGAACTTCGTGATGCCCGGCCCGTCCGGCAAGAACATGCCGGTCTTCCTCGGCGGTTCCGACCTCGCCGTCCCGGTGAAGTCCAAGGCGCAGGCCCTCGCCGCCGAGTGGATCAACGCCTTCACCGGTCCCTCCGGCCAGAAGGGCCTGATCGCCAAGGGCAACCTGCCCAACAACAAGACCGACCTCGCGACGCTGAAGAACGACCCCGCGACGGCGGTCCCGGCCACCGCGGCCGAGGCCAACTGGTTCGTCCCGATGGCCCCGGGCTGGGGCCAGGTCGAGAAGGCCCAGGTCCTGCAGACCATGCTGCAGAACATCGGCACCGACAAGAAGTCGGTCGAGGCCGCCGCCAAGGAGGCGGACGCCGCGATCGACAAGGTCATCAACACCAAGTGACCTGAGCGCAGGGCTCTGCCGTCGGCAGGGCCCTGCTTCTCGTACGACCTGAGGGACCGCTGAGGAGCGCGCGATGAGTGCCGCAGACACGACCACCCCCGCCAAGGTGCCGCCGCGGCAGGCGCCGTCACCGGGCCTCCCGGAAACGCCCCGCAGAAAGCGGACGTCGAGCGGGGCAGCGGTCCCCTGGCTGCTGCTCGCCCCCTGCCTGCTGATCCTCGCCCTCGTCATGGGCTATCCGCTGGTCCGCCTGGTCACGCTGTCCTTCCAGAAGTTCGGGCAGTCCCAGCTGTGGGGCTTCCAGCCGGCCGAATCGGTCGGCTTCGCCAACTTCTCCCACGTGCTCGGCGACGGCGAGTTCTGGGCCGTCGTCCTTCGGACGGTCGTCTTCGCGGCCGGCTCCGTCGTCTTCACGATGGTCGCGGGCATGGCTCTCGCGCTGCTGCTGCAGCGGGTCTCCGGCTGGCTGAAGACGCTGATCAACATCGTGCT
This sequence comes from Streptomyces sp. NPDC005202, assembly GCF_040608235.1. Lineage (NCBI taxonomy): Bacteria > Bacillati > Actinomycetota > Actinomycetes > Kitasatosporales > Streptomycetaceae > Streptomyces > Streptomyces sp. NPDC005202. Next base: position 115,744 of record NZ_JBEXHW010000008.1, read on the forward strand.
GGTGGCGAGCTGGGGCATGCCCGTCATCGTGGCCACCACCGTCTTCAAGTGGCTCTTCGACTCGGACTACGGCGTCTTCAACGCGCTGCTCAGCAAGCTGCCCGGGGTCGAGATGATCGGCCACAACTGGTTCGCGAGCGGGCCGGAAGGCCTGGCCGTGATCATGCTGCTGGTGGTGTGGGGTGCCCTGCCCTTCGTCGTCATCACGCTCAGCGCGGGACTGACCCAGGTGCCCAGGGAGCTGGAGGAGGCCGCGCGGCTGGACGGCGCGGGTTCGTGGGGCGTCTTCCGCCACGTCACCCTGCCCATCCTCAAGCCGATCATCGTCATGCTCACGACCCTGTCGGTGATCTGGGACATGGGTGTCTTCCCGCAGGTGTTCGTGATGCGGGGCGGCCACCCCGAGGCGGAGTTCCAGGTCCTCAACACCTACTCCTACGACCGCGCCTTCGTGGTCAACGACTACGCGCAGGGCTCGGCGATCGCCCTGATCACCGTGCTGCTGCTGCTCGGCGTGGTCGCCGTCTACATGCGCCAGATGCTGAAGATCGGAGAGGTCGAATGAGCACCGTCGCGACTCCCGGGCGGCGCCGGACGTCGAGGCTCGGCTGGAATCTCCTCGGCCTCCTCGTCTTCGTCACCGCCGGCTTCCCCCTCTACTGGATGCTCAACACGGCGTTCAAGCCGGCCAAGGACGCCATCGACCCGGACCCGAGCCTGCTGCCCAACGGCCTCACGCTCGCCAACTTCCGCCGGGCGCTGGACATCGCCGACTTCTGGGGCCCGGTCGGGCGCAGCCTGGTCGTGTCCCTGACGGTGGTGGTGATCGGCATGGTCGTCGGCATGCTGGCCGCGCTCGCCATCTCCCGGTTCGCCTTCCGCGGCCGCAAGATCGTGATCGTGGGCATCCTGGCGGTGCAGATGGTCCCGCTGGTCGCCATGATCATCCCCGTCTTCCTGCTGCTGAACGACCTGAAGCAGTACGACAAGCTCACCGGTCTGATCATCACCTACCTGACCTTCATCCTCCCCTTCACGGTGTGGACGCTGCGCGGCTTCATCGTCAACATCCCCCGGGAGCTGGAGGAGGCCGCCATGGTCGACGGCTGCTCCCGCACGGGCGCCTTCATCCGGGTCGTCTTCCCGCTGCTGGCCCCCGGCATGGTCGCCACCTCCGTCTACGGCTTCATCCAGGCCTGGAACGAATACCTGTACGCCCTCATGCTGCTCAGCCAGGAACACCAGACCGCGACCGTCTGGCTCGGCAACTTCACCACCAAGCACGGCACCGAGTACGCCCCGATGATGGCCGGAGCCACGATGATGGCCGTGCCGATCGTCGTCCTGTTCCTCCTCGTCCAGCGCAAGATGGCCGCGGGCCTGACCGCGGGCGCCGTGAAGGGATAACGCCACCCGATGACGACATTCGCCAGCGGCACCGACACCCTCACGCGCGACGCGCTGACGGTCCTCCAGCCCGGCTTCACCGGGACCACCGCCCCCGACTGGCTGCTGCGCCGCCTGGGCGAGGGCCTGGCCTCGGTCGGACTGTTCGGCCGCAACATCGCCTCGCCCGAGCAACTGGCCGCGCTGACCGCCCAGTTGCGCGCCGAACGCGACGACGTCCTGGTCGCGATCGACGAGGAGGGGGGTGATGTCACCCGCCTGGAGGCGCGGACCGGTTCCTCCTTCCCGGGCAACCATGCCCTGGGCGCGGTGGACGACGTGGAGCTGACCCGGCAGGTGGCCCTCGAGCTCGGCCGCCGCCTCGCGGCCTGCGGGGTGAACCTCAACTGGGCCCCCTCCGCCGACGTCAACTCCAACCCCGCCAACCCGGTCATCGGCGTCCGCTCCTTCGGCGCCGACACCGACCTCGTCGCCCGGCACACCGCCGCCTACGTCACCGGCCTGCAGACCGCGGGCGTCGCCGCCTGCACCAAGCACTTCCCCGGGCACGGCGACACGGCGGTCGACTCCCACCACGCGCTGCCGCGCATCGACGCGGACGCGTCGGTGCTCCAGGCGCGCGAACTGGCCCCGTTCCGCGCGGCGATCGCCGCCGGCACGAAGGCCGTGATGAGCGCGCACATCCTGGTCCCCGCCCTGGACCCGGACCGCCCGGCGACCCTGTCCCACGGGGTGCTGACGGACCTGCTGCGCGGGGACCTGGGCTACGACGGCCTGATCGTCACCGACGGCATGGAGATGCAGGCCATCGCCGGCACCTACGGCATCGAGCGGGGCAGCGTCCTCGCGATCGCCGCCGGCGCCGACGCGATCTGCGTGGGTGGCGGCCTGGCGGACGACGAGACGGTACGGCGCCTGCGGGACGCCCTCGTCGCGGCGGTCCGCACCGGCGAACTGCCCGAGGAACGGCTGGCGGACGCGGCGGAACGGGTGCGCGGGCTCGCCCGCTGGACGGCCACGGCGGACGGAGCGAGGGGTGCCGTCGACACCGAGGTCGGCCTGCGGGCGGCCCGGCGCGCGCTGAAGGTCACCGGCGGGGAGTCCTTCACCCCGCTCACCGAACCGCCCTACGTCGCCGCGCTCACCCCCGTCGCCAACATCGCGGTCGGCGACGAGACCCCGTGGGGCGTGGCCGCGGAACTCTTCCGTCTCCTCCCCGGCACGGAGACGGGCAGCTTCGCCGGAGAGGACGCGGGGCACGCGGCCCTGGAGGCGGCCGGCGGCCGGCGCGTGGTGGCCGTCGTCCGCGACGAACACCGCCACCCCTGGATGGCGGCGGCCCTCGACACCCTGCTGGCGGCCTGCCCCGACACGATCGTCGTCGAAATGGGCGTACCCCAGGCAGCCCCGCGAGGCGCCCTCCACATCGCCACCCACGGTGCGGCCCGTGTCTGCGGCCGGGCGGCGGCGGAGGTCATCGCGGGGGCGTAGCCGGTACGACGAAGGTGCCGGGCCCCTGCTCACGCCCTCCGGACCCCCGCCCCGACGGCGAAGGTGCCGGTCACCCTCCCCCCTTCCCCAGCGGCGGCCGGCACCTTCGCCGTTCGTGCCCGCTGTGCCGCGAAGCCGTCATCGGGTGATTCGTACGTCACGGGGATGCCGTTCGCACGCAGTGACGTGTGGGGCGGCGCCGCGAGGCCTGCCGCAGGGCGCGGCTTCAGGACTTCAGCTCCGGGCAACCGGCGCCTTCATGCCTTCCGAGGGCCTAAATACCCTGCCAGTCGGGCTTGTTGGCGTAGGTGTGCCGGAAGTAGTCGGCCAGCTTCAGCTTGGAGGCGGCGGCCTCGTCGACGACGACCGTGGCATGCGGGTGGAGTTGCAGGGCCGAGGCGGGGCAGATCGCGGCGACCGGTCCTTCGACGGTCGCGGTGACCGCGTCCGCCTTGCCCTCACCCGTGGCGAGCAGCACCAGGTGCCGTGCCTCCAGGATCGTCCCGATGCCCTGCGTGATGACGTGGTGCGGCACCTGGTCGACGTCGCCGTCGAAGAAGCGCGCGTTGTCGATCCGGGTCTGCTCGGTCAGCGTCTTGATCCGCGTCCGCGAGGCCAGCGACGAGCACGGCTCGTTGAACCCGATGTGCCCGTCGGTCCCGATCCCGAGCAGCTGGAGGTCCACCCCGCCGGCCTCGGCCAGCGCCCTCTCGTACGCCTCGCACGCCGCCTGTACGTCCTCGGCGGTGCCGTCGGGACCCAGGAACGCCTCCATTCCGATCCCGAGCGGCTCCAGCACCTCCCGCCTCAGGACGGAGCGGTAGGACTCCGGGTGGTGGGACGGCAGCCCCACGTACTCGTCGAGCTGGGCGATCCGCGCGCGCGAGGTGTCCACGGCGCCGGAGCGCACCTTGGCCGCCAGCGCCTCGTAGATGGGCAGCGGCGTCGAGCCCGTCGCCACGCCGAGCAGAGCGTCGGGCTTGCGCCTGAGCAGCTGCGCCATGGCCTCGGCGATGAGCTCGCCGCCCGCCTTGGCGTCCGGAACGATGACAACTTCCACGCTGGGCCTGCCGATCTGAGGAGAGGGGACTGGACCCGGTAACGAGGGGCCGTGTGGTTTAGACCAATCTAACAGAGTGGGCCGGTGTGGCGGAGGGTCGACGCGACGGGCGGACATGAGCCGGTGTCGCGCCTGGGACACCCCGATCCGCCCTCCGTTCCGAGGCTCCGATGTGCCGATCCGCCCTCCACTCGGAGGCTCCGATGTGCCGATCCGCCCTCCTCTCTGTGGCACCAGGATGTCCAGCCGGTCCGCGTGCCGGTCGAACCCCGCCCACAGCGCCTCGCATCGCCTCGCCCCAACTCGACGCCGATCGCGAGCGCCGAGCCGCCCGCCGCCTCGATCGCGGTGACCGTCTCCTTCGCCGCCGCCTCGCTCCTGCCGTAGTGCACGGCGACCCGTGCCCCCGGTCCCGCGCCAGCCGCTTGGGATATTCCGCCCGATGCCCCGGCTCGCGCCCGTGACCAGCGCCGTCCTGCCCGTGAGCACGCCCATGTCCACGCTCCCTCCGTATTTCCCTAGCGTTCGCTACAGAAAAGACCGTACAACAGACCGCTGACATTTCCCTAGCGCCCGCTATAAAATGCACCCCATGGTGAGCAGTGAGGAGACCAGGCAACAGGAAGGGGCGGAAGCCCAGGCCGGGCCGGCGTCCAAGCGCCGCGGCCGCCCCCGCTCCTTCGACCGCGCGACCGCGCTGGAGAAGGCGATCCTCGCCTTCTGGGAGCACGGCTACGAGGCCACCTCTGTCTCCGACCTCACCCGAGTCATGGGTATCGGCGCCCCGAGCCTGTACGCGGCCTTCGGCGACAAGCAGTCCCTCTTTGCGGAGGTCGTGTGCGAGTACGGCGCGCGGTACGGCTCCTTCGGCGACCGCGCCCTCGCCGAGGAGCCCACCGCCCGGGCCGCCGTCGAGCGGATGCTGCGGGAGGCCGCCGTCGAGTACACCGCCCCCGGTCACCCGCGCGGCTGTCTCGTCATCCACGCGGCGACCAACTGCACGACCCCGGAGATCGAGGAGTCCCTGCGCGAGCGGCGCAACGCCAACATCGCTGCCTTCGAGAGTCGTATAAAAGAGGGTGTCGCCGCCGGGGAGCTGCCCGCGGACACCGACGCCGGCGCACTCGCCCGGTACGTCGGCGCAATCGTCCAGGGCATGTCCCAGCAGGCGCGCGACGGCGCGAGCCGCGAGGAACTCGAGGCGGTTGCGGAAATTGCCATGGCCGTCTGGCCCCGCAGTTGAGCCGAGCGGGCTAGGCTGCGGGGTGGATACTGGGACGTCCGACCACTTGGCCGAGCCGTCTCATGCCGGTGCAGCCGATCGGTGAAGAAACAACAACAACGTCTCCCCGCACATGGACAGGCGCGAGTGGTCTAGTCCAGAATGCCGTGAGAAGTCTCGAACAGCGCACGCCGCGGCACCGTCCGCGCACAAGATGTGAACGCACGAGCCTCCGTCTTCCCCGCACAGGAAGACGGACCGAGGAACCGGAGCTCTCTGCCCTGACTGCCCCGGCTCCTCATCCTCGGCCGACCGGGACCGCACACCCCACGGCCGATATTGCTCCGGGCTGCGGTGCCGGGAGGGTTGAGGGTCCCTCCCAGGCGCCGCGGCCCGCGGGTGTTTTTCGGGCAGGTACAAACGCCCAGGTACGCTCGCAGACGTGCCCTCCATGAACGAACTCGTACGCCAGCACACCGCGCTCGACGACTCCGACCTCGAGTGGCTCCACCTGCTGGTCTCGGAGTGGCAGCTGCTCTCCGACCTCTCCTTCGCCGACCTGGTTCTGTGGGTCCCCACCCGCGACGGCACCCGCTACGTCTCCGTCGCCCAGATGCGGCCCAACACGGGCCCGACCTCGTACCAGGACGACATGGTCGGCCACCTCGTCCCGCGCGGCCGCCGCCCCATGCTGGACGCCGCGCTGGACGAGGGCCGGATCGTGCGGGAGGGCGACCCCGAGTGGCGCGAGGAGGTCCCGGTCCGTGTCGAGTCCATCCCGGTACGACGGGAGGGGCGCGTCCTCGGCGTCATCGCGCGCAACACCAACCTGCTGACCGTGCGCACCCCGAGCCGGCTCGAGCTGACCTATCTGCAGAGCGCCTCGGACCTGGCGCAGATGATTGCGGCCGGCGCCTTCCCGTTCCCGGACCAGCAGGTCGACATGGACGCCTCGCCGCGCGTCGGCGACGGCCTGATCCGGCTGGACGCGGACGGCATCGTCCAGTACGCCTCACCGAACGCGCTGTCGGCCTACCACCGCCTCGGCCTCGCCGCCGACCTCGTCGGCCACCACCTCGGCCAGACCACCGCCGAACTCGCCCCGTCCCGGGCGCCGGTGGACGAGGCGCTCGTCAAGGTGGCCAGCGGCTGGGCGCCCCGCGAGTTCGAGATCGAGGCCAACGACGGGGTAATCCAGTTCCGGGCGATCCCGCTCAAGCCCAAGGGCACGCGCATCGGTTCGCTGGTGCTGCTCCGGGACGTCACCGAACTGCGCCGCCGCGAACGGGAGTTGATAACAAAGGACGCGACGATCCGGGAGATCCACCACCGGGTCAAGAACAACCTCCAGACGGTCGCGGCCCTGCTCAGGCTCCAGGCCCGGCGTATCGATTCCGCACGCGGCCGGGAAGCCCTCGAAGAGGCGGTACGGCGGGTCGGGTCCATCGCGATCGTGCACGAGACGCTCTCCCAGAACCTCGACGAGCGCGTGGAGTTCGACGAGATCGCCGACCGGGTGCTGGCGATGGTCGCCGAGATCTCGCCGGGCAGGGTCACCGGCCGGCGCAGCGGCCGGTTCGGGATCCTGGACGCCGAGGTCGCGACCCCGCTGTCGATGGTGCTGACCGAGATCCTGCAGAACGCCCTGGAGCACGGCTTCCGCGAGGGCGAGACCGGCACGGTGGAGGTCTCCGCGGTCCGCGGCGGCACCTCGCGCGAGTCCCGCCTGCTCGTCACCGTCCAGGACGACGGCGTCGGGCTCCCCGAGGGCTTCGACCCGCACCGCTCCGGCAACCTCGGCCTGCAGATCGTGCGGACCCTGGTCGAGGGCGAGTTGGGCGGCACCTTCGACATGGTCCCGGCCCCGGGGCGCGGCACGCGCGTGATACTCGACATTCCGGTACGGGCGCACAAGTAGCGCACTTCAGGGGGGACTTCGGATGAGTGGCGACGTGGGCGTCGACATCGAGGAGTGGGCGAGCGGGGCGCGTCCGGCCATCCGAGCCATGGTCGGGAACCTCGGCGGTGACCTGGCGGCCTTCGACCGCGATCCGCTGACGGCCGCACCGGTCCTCGACGAGTTCGTGGCCCGGTTGCCGTGGCAGGAGTTCGAACAGGACGACTGGGCCTGGATCCACGCGCAGTTGGCGGCGTTCAGCGCGGAGGTGCTCGTCCAGAGCTACGGGGGAGTCTACGGGGGAGTCTACGGGGGAGTGTGGAAGGCGGTACCGGACGCCTCCGCTCCGGAGGGCTGGACCCCCGTCGTCGAGTTCGTCGGCAGTGACCAATTCCCGCGTCGGGTCGCCCCCATGACGCTGGTCCACGAAGAGCTCCACCCCGTGCCGCAGCGGATCCCACGCCTGGTCGAGCGGGCGGTGAGCCTGGCTGGGCACCGCCTCTGAAGACTCCCCGCACAGCAAAGAGCCCCGGACCTTGTTCGGTCCGAGGCCAGTGCTCGCTGCTGCTCGTTTGCTAAGCGCATCGGGGGATACTGCGCGCTGCGGCTCGGGGGCGGGAGATGCGTACTCGCTGTACGCGCCGCCAAGCTCAGGCTGTCAGCGGGGTGGGTTGTGTCAGGCGGAGGCCTGACGGGCCCGGTTGCGGGCGGCGCGGCGCTTCATGGCGCGGCGCTCGTCCTCGCTGAGACCACCCCAGACGCCGGAGTCCTGGCCGGACTCGAGCGCCCACTGCAGGCACTGCTCGATAACCGGGCAGCGACGGCAGACGGCCTTGGCTTCCTCGATCTGCAGCAGCGCAGGACCGGTGTTGCCGATGGGGAAGAAGAGCTCGGGGTCTTCCTCGCGGCAAACGGCGTTGTGACGCCAGTCCATGGCTGCTACCTCTCCTTGGTATTTCGTGCAGGGTTGCTTGTGAATGTGAACGCTTTCACGAATCCCTCAACAAGTGAAGGGCCGACCGTCAGGTTTCCCTGGCGTGGTCCTTGGGATTGAAGAGGGGTTCCGGTGATCTCTGGGGCCCAGTGTGACGGGCCGCCCCGATCGCCACGTAGAGACTCGCAAACCTCAGCGGCGGATACAACCCCTTCCGGAAAGTTTTTTTTGATTCCTCGGTGTCGACTAGGTCACAGCCGTACTTCCATGGGGTGGATCCTGGCCTAAACGTTCGAGTGAAAGGACTTTAGCCCCTTCCGCTCACACAATCACACGCAGTGCACGGCGTACGCCTGTGAACGTCACGCTCGTTCGCAGCCCCAGGTGGTCACCGTCCATCTGGAGGGGCAGTGGCACCTTCGAATGCAAGGTGAACTCGCTCAGGTCGTGCAGCGAGACGGCGTGCCTGCCGTGGGGTCCGCGCTCCGGGGACGAAGTGAGCAACTGGGTGCCATACCGGGCAACCGCGGCGGTGGAAAGACGGCTGAGACCGAGCACGTCGAGGCCTGTGTCGAACGAGGCCTTGGGTGAGGTGTACATCGGGCGATTGCCCAGATACGTCCAAGGCGAGGTGTTCGAGACTATGGCCACCACCAGGTCGGTGACCGAAGCCTCGCCGGGCCGCTCCAGCGTGATCGTCCCGTGCCGGCGGTTCGGCTCGCCGAGGAACTGGCGGAACACCTGGCGCACGTACAGGGCGTGCGTGGACTTCTTGCCACGCTCCCGCTGCTGTTCGACGCGCCCGACCACGCCCGCGTCGAAGCCGAGCCCCGCGTTGAAGGTGAACCAGCGTGCCGGGACCGCCTCGTCCTCGGTCCCCGGCGTCCCGGAGGTCAGACCCAGGCCGACGGTGCGCTCGCTGCCGTCGCGCAGGGCGTCCAGGAGGGCGCCGGTGGCCTCCACGGCGTCGTTCGGCAGGCCCAGGGCGCGGGCGAAGACGTTGGTGGAGCCGCCGGGGACCACGGCGAGGCGGGGCAGACGCTCCGGATCGGGGCCCCGGTGCAGCAGGCCGTTCACGACCTCGTTGACAGTACCGTCGCCGCCGAGGGCCACGATCAGCTCGACGTCCTCGCTCTCCGCGGCCTGCCGGCCCAGGTCGCGTGCGTGGCCGCGGTACTCGGTGGTGACCGCCTCCAGCTTCATCTCGCTGGCGAGCGCGTGGATCAGGACGTCGCGCGTACGTGCGCTTGTGGTGGTAGCCGCCGGATTGACCACGAGAAGTGCACGCATGGGGTGCAGCGTACCTACTGGGCGGTACTCGGCCCAGACCGAGGTAGGGATCCGGTAAGAGATCCGGGCGTGAGCCTGGACACGGGGGCGGGTGCGGCGAGGGCTACCCTTCAGGGGTGAGCAGTGAGCAGAACCCCACCCCCGAGACCTCGGACGCCGCCGGACCGCGCCCTCGGCGGCTGACCTACGCGGCCGCACTGGCGGCCCTGGAGGGGCTCGCACTGGTCGTCGGCGGGGTCTGGATGCTCGTCCTCGGTGTGACGGGCGACTCGAGCGGCCGCCAGCAGGCCGTGACCGGCGGGATCACCTTGATCGTGCTCGCGCTGCTGCCGCTGCTCGCGGCCCGCGGTCTGCTGATGCGGCGCAGCTGGAGCCGGGGGCCCGCAGTCATCACACAGATCATGGCGCTGCCCGTCGCCTACAACCTGCTTCAGGCCGACAGCGTGGCCATCCCGGCCGGCATCGCTCTCGCGGTCGTGGCGGTGGCCGCGCTGGTGCTCCTCGTGAACCCGGCGACGACCCAGGCCCTCGGCATCAAGGGGCCGGGGCGCGCGCAGGAACCCAAGCAGCAGTAGTCGTACGCGGCGCGGAGGAACCCAAGCAGCAGTAGCCGCACGCAGCTCGTGGGCCGCAGCAGTACCGCATGCATCGTGGGCCGCAGCAGTAGCCGTACGACTGCCGCTCTTCCTTCCTCTACTCCTCCACCAGCAGCTTTTCCCGCAGCTGGGCCAGCGTCCGTGCCAGCAGTCGGGAGACGTGCATCTGCGAGATCCCGACCTCCTGCGCGATCTGCGACTGGGTCATGTTGCCGAAGAACCGCAGCAGCAGGATCCGCTTCTCGCGCGGCGGAAGGTCCTCGAGCAGCGGCTTCAGCGACTCGCGGTACTCCACGCCCTCCAGCGCCTCGTCCTCCGCGCCGAGGGTGTCCGCGACCGCGGGGGACTCGTCGTCCGTGTCGGGGACGTCCAGGGACAGCGTGGAGTAGGCGTTGGCGGACTCCAGGCCCTCCAGGACCTCCTCCTCGGAGATGGCGAGCTTCTCGGCGAGCTCGTGCACCGTGGGGGAGCGGCCGTGCAGCTGGGACAGCTCGGCCGTCGCCGTGGTGAGCGAGAGACGCAGCTCCTGCAGGCGGCGCGGGACGCGGACCGCCCAGCCCTTGTCCCGGAAGTGCCGCTTGATCTCGCCGACGACCGTCGGGGTCGCATACGTCGAGAACTCGACGCCGCGGTCCGGGTCGAACCGGTCGACCGACTTGATCAGGCCGATGGTGGCGACCTGGGTGAGGTCGTCCAGCGGCTCGCCGCGGTTGCGGAAGCGGCGTGCGAGGTGCTCGACGAGCGGCAGGTGCATGCGGACCAGCTGGTTGCGCAGCTCCGCGTACTCCGGGCTGCCCTCCTTCAGGGTGCGCAGCTCGACGAACATCGCGCGTGCGCCACTGCGGTCCTGAGGGCCGTGCTGCGTGCCGTGCACGTTCGGCACGCCCGGCTCGTCATCTCGCTCGTGCTCGCTCATCGTCCCGCCCGTTGCCCTTCCCCGAGCGCTCGTCTCCGCTCGGGCAGGAGAGACCCCGCTCCGCCCTTGTGGAGGCGCGCCCTGCACGGCACTGTCCTGATCCCGCTGCCCGCCACCCGGGAAGCCGACCTCCAAGGAGGCGCCCTCCGGATGCTGCCTGGCCTGCTCGGGGATGCCGTCGATGCCGCCCGCCGTGCGCCGAGACCCGACCGACCCGCTCGGGCCGCCCTCTCCCAGGCCCCCGGCCGCGCTCGAGCGGGGCGAGATCCCGTCCTCGGCCGGCAGCTTCCGTGTGCCGCGCTCTTCGTCCCGCACCGGCCCGTCCCCGTCCCTCACGCCGACCCGGGTCCCGCGCCGCGTTGTTTGTAGAGGCTGATCGAAACGGTTTTGTCCTTGTCCACGGCGGAGGAGACCTTGCCCGCCAGGGCGGACAGGACGGTCCAGGCGAAGGTGTCCCGCGAGGGGGCGTGACCGTCCGTGGTCGGGGCCGAGACGGTGACCTCGAGCGAGTCGTCGACGAGCCGGAAGACACAGCTGAGCACCGAGCCGGGCACGGCCTGCTGGAGCAGGATCGCGCAGGCCTCGTCCACCGCGATGCGCAGGTCCTCGATCTCGTCGAGGGTGAAGTCCAAACGGGCCGCGAGGCCGGCCGTGGCCGTACGCAGCACCGACAGGTAGGCACCCGCAGCCGGCAGCCGGACTTCCACGAAGTCCTGGGTCGCGGGCTCGCCAGCGATCTGGGACACCCTCACCTCCAAGGTGGTACAAGCTTTCTCAGGGCCGAGGGTCGCCCCCCGGGGTAACGCGGTACGTGGTTCAGCGGTGACGCTATCGCGCTATCGACTTTCCTGTCCCGGGACCCCAACCCCTTGCTGTCACTTATAGTAAAACTACGGATACGCTCCGTGGCTAGGGGTCTGCGGGCCCAAATGGGAACAGCGCGCGCCGGATTGACGTACCCAGACGTCAGACGGTCGAACCGTCCGGAGCTGGTCACACGAGCACGTGGTCCACGAAGCACCAATGCCAGTCCTCACCGGGCTCGAAGGTCCGCATCACCGGGTGCCCGGTGTCCTTGTGGTGCTTCGTCGCATGCTGCCCCGGCGAGGAGTCGCAGCATCCGACGCGGCCACAGGTCAGGCACAGCCGCAGCTGCACCGGATGCGTGCCGTCCGCCAGACACTCCGGACACGTCTCGCTCTGGGGTCCGGGCTCCGGATGCGGCAGCGTGCCGGCGTGCGTGCACTGTTTCATGATTGCCAGGTTACGACGGGCGTGCGGGTGGCCGCGCGGAAAAGAGGGCGGGCGAGGACGATGGGTGGGCGAGAACGATGGACGTGATGCCGCTGCTGTTGCTGGTGGCGGGCAGCGCCGCGGTGGCCGGGGCCGCCCGGCGCACCCCCGTGTCGGCACCGCTGCTGCTGGTCGCCGCCGGGCTGGCGGTCTCGTACGTCCCCGGGGTACCCGACTACACCCTCGACCCCAACGTGGTGCTGCCGCTGCTGCTGCCGCCGCTGCTGTACACGTCGGCCGTCGACAGCTCCTACCTCGACCTGCGCGCGCAACTGCGGCCCGTGGCGCTGCTCTCGGTCGGGTACGTGCTGTTCGCGACCTTCGTGGTCGGCTGGGCCGCGTACCTGATCGTGCCGGGGCTGCCGCTGACGGCGGCGCTGGTGCTGGGCGCGGTGGTGGCGCCGCCGGACGCGGTCGCGGCGACGGCGGTCGCCCGCCGGGTCGGGCTGCCCTCGCGGATCACCACGATCCTGCAGGGCGAGTCCCTGCTCAATGACGCCACCGCGATCACCGCCTACAAGGTCGCGCTCGCCGCCGCCGTCGGCGAGGGCGCGACCTGGGCCGGGGGAGTGGAGAAGTTCCTGATCGCGGCGGTCGGCGGCGTCGGGGTCGGGCTGGTGCTGATGGCGCCGCTCCACTGGCTGCGCACGCACCTGAAGGAGGCGCTGCTGCAGAACACGCTCTCCCTGCTGATCCCGTTCGTCGCCTACGGCGTCGCCGAGCAGCTGCACGCCTCCGGCGTCCTCGCGGTCGTCACGGTCGCCCTCTACCTCGGGCACCGCGCGTGGGAGGTCGACTTCGCCACCCGGCTCCAGGAGGAGGCGGTGTGGAAGATGGTCGCGTTCATCCTGGAGTCGGCGGTGTTCGCGCTCATCGGGCTGCAACTGCCGATCGTCCTGAGGGGACTTGGGGCGTACGAGGGCACCGAGGCCGCCTGGTACACGGTCGCCGTTTTCCTGGTGGTGGTCGTCACCCGGTTCGTGTGGGTGTATCCGGCGGCGTTCCTGCCACGCCTGCTGTCCCGGCGCGTCCGGGAGCGGGAGGAGAGCCCCACCTGGAGGGGCGCGATGGTCACCGCGTGGGCGGGGATGCGGGGCGTGGTGTCGCTGGCCATCGCCTTCTCGATCCCGGTCAGGATGCACAACGGTGCCCCCTTCCCGCAGCGCAACCTGCTCCTGTTCCTGACCTTCACGACGGTCATCGGGACGCTGGTGGTGCAGGGCCTGACGCTGCCGCCGCTGATCCGGCTGCTGAAGTTCCCCGGCCACGATCCGCAGGCCGCGACACTCGCGGAGGCCAACGCCCAGGCGCAGGCGTCCCGGGCCGCCGAGCGGCGCCTGGAGGAACTCCTCTCCGACGAGCGCAACGCCCTGCCCCCGCCGCTCGCCGACCGGCTCCGCACGGTGCTGGAACGTCGGCGCAACGCTGTCTGGGAGCGGCTCGGCCAGGTCAACCCCGTCACCGGCGAATCGGTCGACTACACCTACCGCCGCCTGTCCCGCGAGGTGATCAGCGCCGAGCGCGCGATCTTCGTACGCCTGCGCGACGGCCGCTACATCGACGACGAGATGCTGCGCACACTGCTGCGCAGGCTGGACCTGGAGGAGGCGGCGGCCTATCGGGAGGCCGCGTAAGGGTACTGGGGAGGTGGGGACGGGTTCGGGGGGACCTGAGTCCGGGGCAGGGCTGTGGGGCAGGGTGCGGGGACGGGGCGGGGAACCGGGCCCCGGAGGTGGCGGGGATCCGGGGGCCCGGAGGGGGCGGAAGCGTGGGGGATGCGGCGGCCCAGGGGCAGGACTTCGTTGTGCGGGGCCGCGCGGGCAGGGGCCGTGGGGTCTCTGAGCCCGAGCAGGTCAGGACTGCGCGGGTCAGGGCCGCGTAGGGAGGGCGGGAGGACGGCGGTAGGGAAGGGCGAGAAGGACGGCGGCAGGGAAGGGCGTGAAGGGCGGCGCGGGCCGGCGGGCGGGGGAAGGGCCGGGAGGGGTCAGGGGCGGGTGGGGAAAGGGCGGCCGGTGATGATCGCTGCGATTGTCGTTCCGCGCGGGAAGGTGCCTTCGTCGGCCAGGGCGACGAGTCCGTACAGCAGCTTGGCGACGTAGAGACGCTCGACGGGGACGCCGTGGCGGTGGGCGAAGTCCTCCGCGAAGGCGTCGAGTTCCGGGGTGCTGCGGGCGTAGCCACCGAAGTGGAAGCGGTCGTCGAGCGACCAGGTGCCCCGACGGGCGCCGAAGGCCTGCTCCTGCAGCGCCTGTGTGTCGGCGCTCAGGAAGCCTCCCCTGAGGACCGGTATGCCCAGGGCACGCTGGCCGGGGTCCAGCCCGGCGGCCAGTCCGGCGAGGGTGCCGCCCGTGCCGCAGGCCACGGCGACGACGTCGGCGTGACCGCGGAGCTCCTCGCCGAGGGCGCGGCAGCCGCGCACGGCGAGGCTGTTGCTGCCGCCCTCGGGGACGACGTGCGCGTCGTCCGCGGCGACCGCGCGCAGGATCGCGGCGAGGGTCTCCGGCTCGGTCTTGCGGCGGTACGTCGACCTGTCGACGAAGTGCAGCCGCATCCCGTCGGCCGCGCACCGGGCGAGGGAGGGGTTGAGGGGACGGTCGGCCAGCTCCTGGCCGCGGACCACGCCGACCGTGGGCAGGCCGAGGAGCCGGCCCGCGGCGGCGGTGGCGCGCAGGTGGTTGGAGTACGCGCCACCGAAGGTGACGATCGTCCGGCCGGCCGCGGCCTCCAGGTTCGGCGCGAGTTTGCGCCACTTGTTGCCGATCAGCTCCGGGTGGATCAGGTCGTCGCGCTTGAGGAGGAGACGGAGGCCATGGCGGGTGAAGCGTTCGTCGGGGATCTCCTGCAGGGGTGACGGAAGCCGGGGGTGCAGGGCGGCGAGATCGGCGGCGGCGCGGCTGGTCACCCAGCCATTGTCACCGTCCAGCCGCGGCAGTCGTGCCGCAGGACGGCACCGGTGGCACCCCCTGCTTGAAGAGCCTGGGGGTGGTGCCCAGTCGGCGCCGGGTGGCGCGACCCGTCCCCGTGCACCGACGTGCTGCTGCCGGACGCCGCGGGACGGACCCCCATGTGTGCCCGGGACGGAGATGATCCATTCCCGCTCTTTCGGGTAATGGCACGGACACGCTCCGTGATGGAAGGCTGGCGCACGCAGATCGATGCCCGGTGTCGACCGTGCCGGGCACGAACGGGAGGGCAAATTTCTATGTCGGTAGGCGAAGAGGTCCCCTCGGAGCAGGACCGGCCGCAGCAGAGCCTCGGCACCGCGGCCGCGCGGAACCTGGCCACCACCACCAAGTCCGTTCCCCAGATGCAGGAGATCAGCTCGCGCTGGCTGCTGCGCATGCTGTCGTGGGTCGATGTGCAGGGCGGCACGTACCGGGTGAACCGGCGGCTTGCCTACGCCGTCGGCGACGGCCGTATCACCTTCGTGAAGACCGGCGACCGCGTCGAGGTCATCCCCGCGGAACTGGGCGAACTGCCGGCGCTGCGGGCGTACGAGGACGAGGGGGTGCTCTCCGAACTCGCCCAGCGCTGCCGGCAGCGGGAGATCGGCGCGGGCCAGGTGATCGCCTCGTTCGGCAACCAGGCCGACGAGGTGTACCTGCTGGCGCACGGCAGGGTCGAGAAGGTCGGCACCGGCCCCTACGGCGACGACCAGGTCCTCGGCGTCCTCGCCGACGGGGCGTACTTCGGCGAACAGGCGCTGCTCGACCCGGACGCCATCTGGGAGTACACGGCCCGCGCGGACACCGCATGCACGGTGCTCATCCTGTCCCGCCGGGACCTCGAGCAGGTGGCGGAGCGCGCCGACTCCCTGCGCGACCACCTCCAGCGGCAGCGCTCGATCCCCGCCCAGCGCACCAACAAGTACGGTGAGAAGGCGGTCGATCTCGCCGCCGGCCACAGCGGTGAGCCGGACATTCCACACACCTTCGTCGACTACGAGCCAAGGCCCCGCGAGTACGAACTGAGCGTCGCCCAGACCGTCCTGCGCATGCACACGCGCGTGGCCGACCTCTACAACCAGCCGATGAACCAGACGGAGCAGCAACTCCGGCTCACCGTAGAGGCGTTGAAGGAGCGCCAGGAGCACGAGCTCATCAACAACCGGGAGTTCGGCCTGCTCCACAACTGCGAGTACGACCAGCGGCTCCAGCCGCACAACGGCGCGCCGAGCCCCGACGACATGGACGAACTGCTCAGCCGGCGGCGCAGCACCAAGCTGTTCCTCGCCCACCCGCGCGCGATCGCCGCGTTCGGCCGCGAGCTGAACAAACGGGGACTGGTCCCGGAAACCATCGACATCGGCGGCAACCGGATCCCCACCTGGCGCGGTGTGCCGATCTTCCCGTGCAACAAGATCCCGGTCACCGCGGCTCGTACGAGCTCGATCATCGCCATGCGTACCGGCGAGGAGGACCAGGGTGTCATCGGACTGAGGGCGACCGGCATCCCGGACGAGATCGAACCCAGCCTGTCCGTGCGGTTCATGGGCATCAACGAACAGGCGATCATCAAGTACCTGGTGACGGCCTACTACTCGGCGGCGGTCCTGGTGCCGGACGCGCTCGGCGTCCTGGAGAACGTCGAGGTCGGCCGTTGGCGCTGACACCTCCCGCCCGCGCGCGGTGTCCCCGCCCCCTCCGGCGGGTACACCCCGGGGGTACGCGCCCAGTACCGGCAGCGGAAGTGCCACCGTCCGCGGACTCTCCGAGGGGGATCCCATGGCCGAGTTCATGACGGAGACGACACAGGGTCACACCGGGCAGCCGGCCGTGACGGCGTGTCCGGGAGAGGCGGCACCGCCCGCAGAGCCACTCCCACGGCGGCTCGTCGGAAGCCGCACGAACGGCCCGGCAGGGGCCCTCGACGGGCAGGACGCGGAGGTGATCCTGGACCGTGCCCGGGCATCCGTGGACCCCGAACTGCGGGCTGCCGTCGCAGCGTTGCCCGGCTCGATGCGCCGGATCGCGCGCTACCACCTCGGGTGGGAGCAGCCGGACGGCACTCCGGCGGCGGGGCACGGGGGCAAGGCCATACGCCCGGCGCTCGTCCTCGCCGCGGCCGCCGCGCTCGGCGGGCCGCAGGCGCGGGCGGGGGCGGCGCGGGCCGCCGCGGCAGTGGAGCTGGTCCACAACTTCACGCTGTTGCACGACGACGTGATGGACCGGGATCCCACCCGCCGGCACCGTCCCACCGCGTGGACGGTGTTCGGCGACGCCGACGCGATCCTCGCCGGGAACGCGCTGCAGGCACTGGCCCTGCGGCTGCTCGCCGAGGACCCGCACCCGGCGTCCCCTGCGGCCACCGCCCGGCTCGCGGCCTGCGTCGTCGAGCTGTGCGCGGGCCAGCAGGCGGACATGGCCCTGGAGCGGCGCGCACCCGCCGAGGTCACCCTCGACGAGGTGCTCGCCATGGCCGAGGCCAAGACCGGCGCGCTGCTCGGCTGCGCCTGCGCTGTCGGCGCGCTGTACGCGGGGGCGGCCGAGGAGGACGTCGAAGCGATGGACGCGTTCGGCCGTGAGGCGGGGCTCGCCTTCCAGCTCATCGACGACGTCATCGGCATATGGGGCGACCCGGGCCGCACCGGCAAGCCGGCCGGCGCCGACCTGGTCGCCCGCAAGAAGTCCCTGCCGGTGGTCGCCGCGCTCACCTCCGGCACGCCGGCCGCCACCGAACTCGCCGAGTTGTACGCCAGGCCCTACGAGGAAGGAGAAGCGGAGCGCACGGTGCTGGCCGTGGAGCGGGCCGGTGGCCGGGACTGGGTTCAGGCGGAGGCGGCCGACCGGATGGCCCGGGCCCTGCACGAACTGGCCCGCGCCGTCCCGGACCCGGCCGCTGCCGGCGGCCTGCTCGCCCTGGCCGAGTTCGTGACCAGGCGCACCAGCTGAGGGCCGTCAGACAGCACCGGGCCGGTCCCGCCGGGGGCCACAGCACCGGGGCCCGGTCCAGCCCCGACCGCTCCGACCGGGTCGGTCACCGGCGCGACACCGTAGGTCGGTTCGCGGCCCTCGGCCGAGTCGGTCACCGGGCGACAGCCCCGAAGACGCCGGAGTCACCAGGTCCGTACGGCTCCTGACCCCATACGGCCGCCGGGGGCTCCGGTCCGGCGGGTCCCGCACTGCCCCACGGTGTGCGGGGCCCGCCCTCTCACCCGCCGCTCCTGCACCCGTGATGATCGGCGTCACACCGGCCCGCCAGGGCGAGGGCCTGAGCACCGCGCTCATCCAGCACGTCCTCGACCGCTGCGACCGCGACGGCCTGCCCGCCTACCTGGAGGCCAGCAGCGCCCGTAGCACCAAGCTGTACGAGCGCCTCGGCTTCGCCTCCACCGGCCGCACCCTCGACCTGCCCGACGGCCCGCAGATGTGGCCGATGTGGCGCGAGCCCCGCACCCGCTAGGGGTGTATGGCTAGGTCTCCGGCACGATCGTCGCCACGATCCGTTCCACCAGCCCGTCCGGCACGCTCACCCTGGGCAGGACGCCGTCGAGGACGCCCGGCAGCGTCAGGTGCTCCAGGATCAGCCCGAGCACCGCGAGGTGAAGCACCGTCACGGTCTCGTCGCCGCCGGGCAACCCGGCCGCACGGTGGAACTCCATGGCCTCCTCCAGGCCCCCGCGCACCGACCTGGTGTAGGAGGCGCGCAGATCGGGGCGCCGGGCACCGGCTTCGCCGTCACCGACTTCACCCTGGAGTCGGTGCGCGCCTTCACCAACGGCGTGCTGGTCCGGACGTACCGCAGGGAGCGCTGAGCCCGCGGCCGCCCTACCCTGAGGACATGGGCAGCGAAGAACACGTCTGTCCCGTCTGCGGACAGCCCGTCGAAACGGTCATCCGACGCCACAAGACGCTGGGCGCCTGGGTCCCGGTGTGGGTGCCCGGCCCCTGCCGGAACCCCGAGTGCGAGGCGTACGGCAAGGAGGGCACCGCAACCCGTGACGAACCCGGCGCCTCCGCCGCGAAGAAATCCTGAAACCCGTGTCGAGAATCCCGGTCCGGCTCCGACGTTCCCCGTGAGAGCCGCCCGGCAGGGCGGTGAGAGCCGAAGGAGCGGACTGTGAAGTACCTGGTCATGGTGCAGGGCACCCAGGCGGACTACGAGGGGATGCGCGGCAAGGCCTCCGCCCACGCCCCGGCCTGGAGCGAGCAGGAGCTGCAGGCCATGTACGCCTACATGGGCGCCATCAACGACGACCTCTCCGAGACCGGCGAGCTGGTCGACGGGCAGGGCCTGGCGGAGCCCGCGCAGACCCGTCTGGTGGGTCTCGGCGAGGACGGCCGGATGGTGATCACCGACGGGCCGTACGGCGAGACCAAGGAGGTGCTCGCCGGCTACTGGGTCCTGGAGTGCGAGAGCCTGGAGCGCGTCACCGAGATCGCCGAACGCGTCGTTCGCTGCCCCGGGCCCCAGGGGGCGATGACCTACCCGGTGGTGATCCGGCCCATCCTGGACGGCTCCGGAGACCTGTGAGCCGTACGAACGAGGTCGAGGACCTGCTGCGCCGCCACGCGCCGCAGGTCCTCGGCGCGCTCGTCAGACGGTACGGGCACTTCGACGCCGCCGAGGACGCCGTACAGGAGGCGCTGCTCGCGGCGGCCGGGAAGTGGCCGGCGGCCGGCGTGCCCGACAACCCGCGCGGGTAGCTCATCAAGGTCGCCGCGCGACGGCTCACGGACGCTCTGCGTGCCGAGGACGCGCGGTGGCAGCGGGAGGTGAAGGCGGCGGCCCTTGCCCCGCGCGACACCTTCATCACCCCGCCGCCCGGAGCGGATCGCGCTCCGCGCGAGGACGACACCCTCTCGCTGCTGTTCCTGTGCTGCCACCCGGACCTGACCCCGCCCGCGCGGATCGCGCTGACCCTGCGGGCCGTCGGCGGCCTGACGACCGCCGAGATCGCCCGCGCCCACCTGGTCCCCGAGGCGACCATGGCCCAGCGGATCAGCCGGGCCAAGCAGAAGGTGCGGGGCGTGCGTTTCGGGCGGCCGGACAACTGGGAGGAGCGACTGCCGGCCGTCCTGCACATCCTCTACCTGATCTTCAACGAGGGCTACACGGCGACGTCGGGCGCGAGCCTCCAGCGGCGCGAGCTGGCCGGGGAGGCGATTCGGCTGACCCGCACCGTGCACCGGCTCCTGCCCGAGGACTGCGAGGTGGCCGGCCTGCTCGCCCTGATGCTGCTCACCGACGCCCGCCGCGAAGCGCGCACCGGACCGCACGGCGAGCTGGTTCCCCTCGACGAACAGGACCGCGACCGCTGGGACAAGGCCGCGGTCGAGGAGGGCGTCGCCCTGGTCACCCGGGCGCTGTCGAAGGGCCGGGCGGGCCCCTACCAACTGCGCGCGGCCATCGCCGCCGTCCACGACGAGGCGCCTTCGGCCCAGGCCACGGACTGGCGCGAGATCCTCGGCCTGTACGACGTGCCGGTCCGCCTTGTGCCCGGTCCCGTCGAGCGCCTCAAACGGGCCGTCGCCCTCGCCATGGTCCACGGCTTGCGCGCGGGACTGGCCGAACTGGACTCGCTGGAAGGGGAGTTGAGGATCGGACACCGCCTGGACGCCGTACGGGGCCACCTCCTGGAGCGCGCGGGCGAACTCGACGCCGCCCGAGCCGCCTACGAGTCGGCGGCCGGCAAGACCCTGAGCCTGCCGGAACAGCGGTACCTGCACGGGCGGGCGGCATGGTTGAGGGCCGGGACGTGACGGGCGTACGGGGGTGACCAGGCCGTGGCGTTGGCCGGGATACGGACCGATGAGGGAGATGGGGGAGGGGCGGGCATGACGGAGGCGGGGGCACGGCGGCGCCGTACGGCGTGGCGGTGAGCCGTGACGGTCTGGGCGGTCACGGTGGCCGCCGGGTCTCACCCTGTGGCTGCAGGACGCGGCAGAGCCGCGGGAGCCGTACGTCTGGCGGCAGGTCGAGCCGAGTGATCCCACGCCGACGCCCCTGTCCGACGAGCACCGGAGCACCCGGTGCCCGAGCCCCACGGTGACGGGGGACGGGCGGGTCGTCGTCGTGTGTCTGGTCAAGGACGACCAGCCGACGCCGGCCGCGGCAGCCCGCCCGTCTCCGGGTCCCGCCCCGTCAGGCAGTACAGGCCGCCCGCCGGGTCGCGCATCACCGTCCAGCGGTCGTGGCCGGCGACGAAGGCCGCGCCGAGTGTCTCGTGCCGGGACCGGGTCGCGGCGATGTCCGCGCAGGCCAGGTCCAGGTGGGCGGAGGCGGGCCGTTCCTCGACCAGCCGTTGCAGCAGGACGCGGGGTCGGCAGGCCGGGCGGCGGCTTGAGGACGTGGAACTCGGGGAGGGCGCCGGGCAGGCATTCCCAGCCGTCCAGGAGCCCGCTGAAGAAGGCGACTTCGGCGTCGTGGGCCGAGGGCGCGACGTCGAGGCACACCTGGTCCAGTCGGCTGCCCCGCAGCACGGGCGGGTGGGCGCAGCGACTCCCCGTGCCAGGGCACCGCACAGAACAGCAGCCCGGCCGGCGACCGCAGGACGGCCCAGCCCTCGTACTCCGCGACGGCCTCGGCGCCGAGCCGCAGCGCCGTCGTGACGAACCCCGCCACGTCCTCCACGGCGAGGTCGAGATGCGCACCGCCGTCGCCCGAGGTGACGGCCTGGGCCTTGACGCAGGCGTCCGCGCCGTCCGGCAGTCACGAACTCGTCGTGCTCGCCCCGGGGTTCGGACGGCCGGGTGTCCGTGACGGCCGTCCAGAAATCCTGGGTCCGCGCGAAACCGGCGGCGGGGCCGGTCGACAGGCGTACGTCCAGCGGATGCTCATGGCGTGGTCGTAGGGCGGCGAACTTCCGCTCCCCGACCGGTTTTCAGCCGTCGGACCGCTCCATGAACCGCAGCAAATTCCCGGCCGGATCCCGGAACGCGCAGTCACGCACCCCGTACGGCTGGTCCATCGGCTCCTGGACGACGTCGGCGTCGTGCTCCTGGACCCGCCTGAAGAGGGCGTCGCAGTCGGCGGTGGTGAAGATGACCCCGCGCAGCATGCCCTTGGCCAGCAGCCGGGCCATGGCCTCCTTGTCGGCGGGCGAGGCGTCCGGGTTCGCGGCGGGCGGCTCCAGGACGATCTCCACGTCCGGCTGCAGCGGCGACCCGACGGTCACCCACCGCATCCCCTCGAAACTGACGTCGTTGCGGACCTCCAGGCCCAGCACGTCCCGGTAGAAGGTGAGTGCCTTGTCGTGGTCGTCGACGGCGATGAAGCACTGGTGGAGTTTGAGATCCATACCCTCACGCTAGGGCCGCGGCGGCGGTCCCGCCCGGCGTGGGCGCGTATAGGTCCGGGCCACGCACGCCGGGATCACCGCGCCGTCCTCGTGCGACCGCGCCCGGTAGGCGCTCGGGGTCTCGCCGACGAGCTCGGTGAAGCGGGAGCTGAACGACCCCAGCGACGTACAGCCGACCGCCAGGCACACCTCCGTCACGCTCAGGTCACCCCGTCTGAGCAGCGCTTTCGCCCGCTCGATGCGGCGGGTCATGAGGTAGCTGTACGGCGTCTCCCCGAAGGCTGCCCGGAAGCTGCGCTGGAAGTGGCCCGGCGACATCAGCGCGCTGCGCGCGAGCGCGGCCATGTCAAGGGGCTCGGCGTACTCGCGGTCCATGCGGTCACGGGCCCGGCGGAGCCGGACCAGGTCTTCGGGCGTCACCCCGTCAGCATGGCACGGGAGGAGGGGTGAGGTTCCTCGTGGCAGTCGTCATCGTCACGGCACCAGCAAGGGGCCCGGTCGGACAGCCGACCGGGCCCCTTGCACCGTCCCCACTGACGGCACTGAAGTCCGCGGTCAAGGGGGTGTGCGCAAAGGCCCCCGGGAAACCACCTTGGGACTATGTCGCAGGCCGTGGACCCCACCCCCCTCACCACCTTGCGGGAGCCCCGCGGTGCGGCAACGGACGTCTGCCCGGCGGCCACCTCTCCCGGGGAGCTCAGCGCGACGAACCGGCCAGACCCGCCCGCTGCTGTCCGGGCAGTTGGGGACGGTCCGGCCTGCGGACGGCTTTGCGGCGACCGCCCACGGCCGAGCCGGTGGCCGATCCGCGGCCCGGTCCGACCGGGCAGCGGATCGCGTACGTCAGCGGCGGCGTGCTGCGCGTGGGTGGAGGCCGACGGTAGCCGGGACCGCGCGGCCACCGTGCCGGACGGGCCAGAGGTCCGCTCCGGCGTCGCCGAGCACGTGGCCGCCGGGTCGACGGGCCGTCACCGCGGCTGCTGGCGGCAGCCGGACGGGCGCCGGCTACTGGTGGCGGCCCGGGTGGGCACCTCCCCGGTGGCGGCGCTGGTAACGGCGGTGTCGAGTCGGCGTTCGGCGGTGGCCCCGCCAGGAGTTGGCGGAGGTTGTGGCCGGCGGTCTCGGCGCGGCCGAGGGCGAGGGCGAGCGCGGCGTCGCCGACCAACCCGGCGAACTTCTGGCCACCTGCTGGGCGGCGGCGCTGATCAGGCCTGCGGTCGGGGCATGGTGACCCACGACCTGCGCCACCTCTTCGCCTCCGCGCTCATCGCCGGCGGAGCGAGCGTCGAGCAGGTCCAGACGGTCCTCGGCCACGCGTCCGCCGCCGCGCGTCCGCCGCCGCGCGTCCGCCGCCACGTGTCCGCCGTCATCACGCTGCGGATCCACGCCACCTGTGGCCGGGAGAAGAAGACCGCACCCGGACCGTCATGGACGCCGTGCTCGGCGGCCTGCGGACCGGGTGCGGAGAGGGAGACACTGCAAGTAAAGAATCTGCAGGTCAGAGGGCATGATTCGAGATCAAGCCTTCTTCGTCTCCCAGAAGATCTTGTCGATCTGGGCGATGTAGTCCAGCGCCTTCTGGCCGGTGGCCGGGTCGGTGGAGGCCTTGGCGGCAGACAGCGCCTTCAGGGTGTCGTTGACCAGCTGGTGCAGCTCCGGGTACTTCTCGAAGTGCGGCGCCTTGAAGTAGTCGCTCCAGAGCACCGAGACGTGGTGCTTGGCCAGCTCGGCGCGCTGCTCCTTGATGGTCGCGGCCCGGGCCTGGAAGTGCGGGTCGTCGTTGCCGGCCATCTTCTCCTGGATGGCCTTCACCGACTCCGCCTCGATGCGGGCCTGGGCCGGGTCGTACACACCGCAGGGCAGGTCGCAGTGAGCGCTGACCTTGACCTTGGGGGCAAACAGGCGGGAAAGCATGGAGCATTCCTTCCTCGTGATCGTCTTCTCAGGTGGGACATTACTCCCTGCAAGACCTGTTTTCGCGAGTGCCCCCATGGGCTTAGGACAAAAGTCCGGGGTGAGACTGGGACTGGTGGAGGAAGAACCGGGGAGGTGCCGGGTGATGCCGGAACTGTCGCAGGAGACCGACCGCAGGGGGGCGGTGCTGCCCTTCGGGCTGGCCGAGGTGACGGGGCCGTCCATGGTGCCCACGCTGCACCACGGGGACCGGCTCGTGGTGCAGTACGGGGCCCGGATCCGGCCGGGGGACGTGGTCGTCCTGCGCCATCCGTTCCAGCAGGACCTGCTCGTGGTCAAGCGTGCGGCGGAGCGGCGCGAGGGCGGCTGGTGGGTGCTGGGGGACAACGCGTACGCGGGCGGCGACAGCACCGACTACGGCACCGTTCCGGAGGACCTGGTTTTGGGCAAGGTGTGGTTCCGCTACCGGCCGCTGAAGCCCGGTCGGCGCTCGCCGCTGGCGCTGGTGCGCTGGACGCTGTCGGCCGCCAGGCCCGTTTTGTCCGACCGGTCGGCCTCCAGGCGCTTGCGGGCGCGGTAGGCCGCCACGTTGGCGCGGGTCGCGCAGCGGTCCGAGCAGTAGCGCCGGGAGCGGTTGGTCGAGGTGTCGAGGTAGGCGTTGCGGCACGGCGCTGCCTCGCACAGGCCGAGCCGGTCGACGCCGTACTCGGTGAGGTGGAAGGCCAGGCCCATCGCTGCTATGGCCGCGTAGCCGGCGGTCGCGTTGGACGGGTGGTCCGCCAGGTGCATGTGCCACAGCGGACGGCCGTCCTCGTCGCGGTAGTCGTGCCCGGAGATCTGCGGGCTCACCGGGAACTCCAGCAGCAGGGAGTTCAGCAGGTCCACCGCGAGGGTCTCGTCGCCCTTGTCGGCCGCCTCGAAGACCGCGCGCAGCCGGGCCCGCACTGACCGGAAGCGCGTGACGTCGGCGTCGGTGGCGCGCCGGGCCGCCGACGCGTTGGCGCCGAACAGGTCGCGGACGGCCTCGACCGAGGTCAGGCTGTCCTTGCCCCGGGCCGGTTCCTCGGTGTTGACGAGACGTACGGCGTAATCCGAGTAATAGGCCAGTTCCACTTGTAGTCCTTACGGAGGCGCTCTATGGTCATGGATGCGGTCGGGTAACAGACGGTCGTGCTTCCAGGGTATTACGCGACGTACGCGAGGGAGGGCAACGATGACGGACACGGGCACGGGTGCGGACATCACCGCGGCGGGGGCCGACTGGCGGGCGTGGCAGGAGAGCTGGGACCGGCAGCAGGAGTGGTACATGCCCGACCGCGAGGAACGCTTCCGGATCATGCTCGACATGGTCGAGGCGCTCGTCGGCACCGCGCCGCGCGTGCTCGACCTCGCCTGCGGCACCGGCAGCATCACCGCCCGGCTGCTCGCCCGCTTCCCCGACGCCACCAGCACCGGCGTCGATCTCGACCCCGCGCTGCTCGCGATCGCCGAGGGCACCTTCGCGGGCGACGACCGGGTCACCTTCGTCACCGCCGACCTCAAGGACCCCGACTGGCCGGCGAAGCTGCCGTACGACTCCTACGACGCCGTCCTGACCGCCACGGCCCTGCACTGGCTGCACAGCGAACCGCTCGCGGCCCTCTACGGTCAGGTCGCGGCACTCGTCCGCGACGGCGGTGTCTTCATGAACGCGGACCACATGATCGACGAGACGACGCCCCGGATCAACGCGGCCGAGCGCGCCCGGCGGCACGCCCGCATGGAACAGGCCAAGCGGGACGGTGCCCTTGACTGGACCGAGTGGTGGCAGCTGGCCGCCAAGGACCCGGTCCTCGCCGAGCCCACGGCCCGCCGCTTCGAGATCTACGGCGAACATGCCGACGGCGACATGCCGTCCCCCGCGTGGCACGCGCGCGTGCTGCGCGAGAAGGGGTTCGCGGAGGCGCGGGCGGTGTGGTGCTCACCGTCGGACACGCTGCTGCTGGCGCTGAAGTAGGCCGACGGAGCTGAAGCAGGCCAACGGAAAGGGGCGGTACGAAATCTCCCTACCGCCCCTTCGTGGGTACCGTCAGCGCACGCTACGCACCGTCAGAGCACCTTCGACAGGAACGACTTGGTGCGTTCGTGCTGAGGGTCCGTCAGGACGTCGCGCGGATGGCCGGACTCGACCACCACGCCGTCGTCCATGAAGACCAGGCTGTCGCCGACCTCGCGGGCGAAGCCCATCTCGTGGGTGACGACGACCATCGTCATGCCGGATTCGGCGAGGTCGCGCATGACGTCGAGGACGTCGCCGACCAGCTCCGGGTCGAGGGCCGAGGTCGGCTCGTCGAACAGCATCAGCTTCGGGTCCATCGCCAGCGCCCGGGCGATCGCCACCCGCTGCTGCTGGCCGCCGGAGAGCTGCGAGGGGTAGTGCCCGGCCCGGTCGGCCAGGCCCACGCGCTCCAGCAGCTGCATCGCCCGCTCCTTGGCCTGGCCCTTGTTCAGGCCCTTGACCTGCACCGGCGCCTCGATGACGTTCTCCAGCGCGGTCATGTGCGGGAACAGGTTGAAGCGCTGGAAGACCATGCCGATGTCCCGGCGCTTCATGGCGACCTCGCGGTCGCGCAGCTCGTAGAGCTTGTCGCCGTGCTGCCGGTAGCCGACCAGCTCGCCGTCGACGTACAGACGGCCGGCGTTGATCTTCTCCAGGTGGTTGATGCACCTGAGGAACGTCGACTTGCCGGAGCCGGACGGGCCGATGAGGCAGAACACCTCGCCCGGCTTCACCTCCAGGTCGATGCCCTTGAGGACCTCGACCTGACCGAAGGACTTGTGGACGCCCTCGGCCTTGACCATGGGGACGGACGTGTCCTTGGGGGCGGCGTCGATCTTGGTGAGCTTGTCGGTCATGCCGTGACCTTCCTGCTCGAGAAGGACGTCAGGTGCGCCCTGACCTTCTGCCACGGCGTCGGCGGCAGGCTGCGGCTGGAGCCGCGGGCGTAGTACCGCTCGATGTAGTACTGGCCCACGCTCAGGACCGAGGTCATGATCAGGTACCAGGCGGCGGCGAGGAAGTACATCTCCACCGGTGCGCCGGAGACCTGGCCGATGTCCTGGGCGTAGCGGAACAGCTCCGGATACTGGACGGCCGCCACGAGCGAGGTCGTCTTCAGCATGTTGATGACCTCGTTGCCGGTCGGCGGCACGATCACCCGCATGGCCTGCGGGATGATGATCCGGCGCAGCGTCCTGCCATGGCTCATGCCCAGGGCGTGGGCGGCCTCGGTCTGGCCCTCGTCGACGGCGAGCAGGCCGGCGCGGCAGATCTCCGCCATGTACGCGGCCTCGTTCAGGCCGAGGCCGAGCAGCGCCGTCAGCAGCGGCGTCATAAAGTCCGACCAGTAGTTCTTGTAGATCGGACCCAGGTCGATGTACTCGAAGACCAGGCCCAGGTTGAACCACAGGAACAGCTGGACCAGGACCGGGGTGCCGCGGAAGAACCAGATGTAGAACCAGGCGATGGACGAGGTCACCGGGTTCTTCGACAGGCGCATCACCGCGAGGACGATGCCGCCCACGATGCCGATCAGCATCGACAGGACCGTCAGCAGCAGGGTCTTGCCGACGCCGGTCAGGATCCGGTCGTCGAAGAAGTAGTCCGGAACCGCGTGCCAGTTGATCTTGCCCTGGCCGAACGCGTAGATGATCGCGACGAGGATCGCGATCGCGATGACGGCGGAGACGTACCTCCCGTAGTGCCGGACCGGAATGGCCTTGATGGCCTCCGGGCCGGTCGGGGGCGTGCCCTTCGGCCCCGCCGTCTTGTCGATGTCAGCAGTCACGGGTCTTGCCTCTCAGTGGCCGCTCGGGCGCGGTCACTTGCCGCCGTTGATGACGGATTCCTTCACGGCGCCGTCCTGGGCGCCCCACTTCTCCAGGATCTTCTCGTACTCGCCGCTC
The DNA here is from genome assembly GCF_040608235.1 of Streptomyces sp. NPDC005202. Taxonomy (NCBI): domain Bacteria; kingdom Bacillati; phylum Actinomycetota; class Actinomycetes; order Kitasatosporales; family Streptomycetaceae; genus Streptomyces; species Streptomyces sp. NPDC005202. Next base: position 143,949 of record NZ_JBEXHW010000008.1, read on the forward strand.
TTGATGATCGCGTTCATCGCGGCCTGCAGAGCGTCGCGCAGCTGCGTGTTGCTCTTGGCGACGGCGATGCCGTACGGGGCCGCCTCGACCTGGTCGCCGACGAGCTGGAAGTCCTTGCCGCCGCCGGAGGTCTTCACCGCGTACGCGGCGACCGGGAAGTCGGAGGAGGCCGCGTCGGCGCCGCCCGAGCGCAGGCGGGTCTGGGCCTGCTGGTCGTCGTCGAAGGCCTCGATGGTGAGCTTCTTGCCGCTCGGGCACTTCTTGGCCTCGCTCTTGGCGAGGTCCTCCGAGACGGTCCCGCGCTCCAGGGCGATCTTCTTGCCGCACAGGTCGGACCAGGAGGTGATGCCCTTGGTGTCGCCCTTGCGCGCGTAGATCGAGACACCGGCGGTCAGGTAGTCGACGAAGTCGACGCCCTCGCCGACCTTCTTGCCCGTGGTGGGGTCGATGCCCTGCTGGCGGCTCTTGTTGTCCGTCATCGCCGACATGGCGATGTCGTAGCGGTTGGAGCGGATGCCGGTGAGCAGGGCGTCGAAGGTGCCGTTCTGGAAGTCGAACTTCACGCCGAGCTGCTTGCCCATCGCGTCCGCGAGGTCCGGGTCCAGGCCGGCGACCTTGCCGGAGGCGTCCTTGAACTCGACGGGCGCGTACGCGATGTCCGAGCCGACCCGGATGACGCCCTTGTCGCGGATCGACGCCGGGAGCTTGTCGGCCAGCGGGGCGGAGCTGGTGGACGCGCTGCCGGAGGACTTGTTCTTGTCCTTGGTCTGGTCACCGCAGCCGGTGAGTATCAGGGCGCCTGCGACCGCGATCGCACCGACCGCAGCTAGCCGGGAGTGCGCGGCGGTCGGACGACGGGTGGAGCGTGCGGTCATGGTGGGTTCCTCCGGCGGATGGGTGGAGTTGCCGATGGGTCGACGAGAACACACACCCTCAGGTGTCGCGACCTCGTGTGATTGACCGCATCTTGCCATTCGGGTTGCGCCATTCAGGGGACTCGCCATGTCAAAATCGGATAACGGGTGATCCCCGAACCGCCCGAAGCCGGTCCATCAAGGCCGGACCATCTGCGGGAATGTCTTCTTCCAGCCGGAAGATCTTCGGCGCATCCCAGGATGCGATCAGTCATGACAGGGCGTATGTGGGTGCTTGAGGCCTTGTCGAGCGTGTGCCGAGGACTTGTCCCCATATTGGGTCAAGTGTCGGGTCGTCGTCATGTGACCTTGGCGTTATGGACTCGTCGTCGGCGCCGTCCGTCCGGTAAGAAGGTTCTTTACACCCCTCATCCGGGGCTCAGGGCGCGTGTGCGGCGCGCCCGTCGCGTATGTACCCGTCACGATCAACCGACCAGGGCCGTACGCGGTGCCCGCCCACCCCTCACCAGGAGTGGCCAACCCTCAACCCATGAACACTTAAGGGGTAAAACCAAGTGGCAGCGGAGATCGTCAATCCTCGCAGCGACGACAGTACGGACCAGGACGGCGGGGCCGAGCCCCTCGATTCCTTCGATCCGGCCTTCGCGCTGCACCGCGGCGGCAAGATGGCCGTGCAGGCCACCGTGCCCGTCCGTGACAAGGACGACCTGTCCCTGGCGTACACGCCCGGCGTCGCGCGCGTGTGCACCGCGATCGCGGAGCAGCCGGAGCTGGTCCACGAGTACACGTGGAAGTCGTCCGTGGTCGCGGTCGTGACCGACGGTACGGCCGTGCTGGGGCTCGGGGACATCGGCCCCCAGGCCTCCCTTCCGGTGATGGAGGGGAAGGCAATCCTCTTCAAGCAGTTCGGCGGCGTCGACGCGGTGCCGATCGCGCTCGACTGCACCGACGTCGACGAGATCGTGGAGACCGTCGTCCGGCTGGCCCCGTCCTTCGGCGGGGTGAACCTGGAGGACATCTCGGCGCCGCGGTGCTTCGAGATCGAGCGCAAGCTGCAGGAGCGGCTGGACATCCCGGTCTTCCACGACGACCAGCACGGTACGGCGGTCGTCACGCTGGCGGCGCTGCGGAACGCTGCGCGGCTGAGCGGGAAGGCACTCGGCGATCTGCGTGCGGTCATCTCCGGTGCGGGCGCGGCGGGTGTCGCCATCGCGAAGATGCTGGTGGAGGCCGGGATCGGCGACGTCGCCGTCGCGGACCGAAAGGGCATCGTGTCGGCCGACCGGGACGACCTGACGCTGGTCAAGCGGGAGCTGGCCGGGTTCACCAACAAGGCGGGCCTCGTGGGGTCGCTGGAGGACGGGCTGGCCGGCGCCGACGTCTTCATCGGCGTCTCCGGCGGTACGGTGCCGGAGCCGGCGGTGGCGTCGATGGCCGAGGGGGCCTTCGTCTTCGCGATGGCCAACCCGAATCCCGAGGTGCACCCCGAGGTCGCGCACAAGTACGCGGCGGTCGTGGCGACCGGGCGGTCGGACTTCCCGAACCAGATCAACAACGTGCTGGCGTTCCCCGGGATCTTCGCCGGGGCGCTGCAGGTGCGGGCCTCCCGGATCACCGAGGGAATGAAGATCGCGGCGGCGGAGGCGCTGGCGGGAGTCGTCGGGGACGACCTGGCTCCCGACTACGTCATCCCCTCGCCGTTCGACGAGCGGGTCGCCCCGGCGGTTACGGCGGCGGTGGCTGCGGCGGCGCGGGCTGAAGGGGTTGCCCGTCGCTGACGTGACGCGAATGGCCCCGCCCGTTCGGGTGGGGCCATTTTCTTTACCCATCACCCGTTTCGGGCGGTTTCGGGCCGCCGCGGGCTGCGCAGCCCACCCCCGGTCGCGGCGCCGGCCGCACCGTCACCGTCGGTCTGCGCCCCCGGCCCGCCTCGGCCCACGCCACCCACGTTGCGCAAGAAGACGTGTCTCACAGGGCCCTACGGTTCCGTCGGCCGAACGGCACCCCTATCGTCAAGGTCATGTTCGCTGTCTACGCCGCCCGAATCGACCGCGACCAGCCGCTGAGCGGCCTCGAGTTGGGGGAGCGCCCGGCCCCGGAGGCCCGCCCCGGCTGGAGTACGGTCAACGTCAAGGCCGCCTCCCTGAACCACCACGACCTCTGGTCGCTGAGGGGCGTGGGCCTGTCCGAGGACAAACTGCCCATGATCCTCGGCTGCGACGCCGCCGGCGTCGACGAGGACGGCAACGAGGTCGTCCTGCACTCCGTCATCGGTCAGACCGGCCACGGCGTCGGCCCCGGGGAACCCCGCTCCATCCTCACCGAGCGCTACCAGGGCACCTTCGCCGAACAGGTCGCCGTGCCGACCTGGAACATCCTGCCCAAGCCCAAGGAGCTGTCCTTCGAGGAGGCCGCCTGCCTGCCCACGGCCTGGCTCACGGCGTACCGCATGCTCTTCACCAACGCCGGTGTACGCCCGGGCGACTCGGTCCTCGTCCAGGGCGCCGGCGGCGGTGTCGCCACGGCGGCCATCGTGCTCGGCAAGGCGGCCGGCCTGCGCGTCTTCGCCACCAGCCGCGACGAGGCCAAGCGCAAGCGGGCGGTGGAACTGGGCGCCGTGGAGGCGCTGGAGCCGGGAGCGCGGCTGCCGCAGCGCGTGGACGCCGTCATCGAGACTGTCGGCGCGGCCACCTGGTCCCACTCGGTGAAGTCGCTGCGCCCCGGCGGCACGATCGTTATCTCCGGTGCCACGAGCGGTGACCGGCCCTCCCACGCCGAACTCACCCGCATCTTCTTCCTGGAGCTCAGGGTCGTCGGCTCGACGATGGGCACCAAGGACGAACTGGAGGACCTGCTCTCCTTCTGCGCCGCCACCGGCGTACGCCCCGTCATCGACGAGGTGCTTCCGCTCGACCGTGCCCGCGAGGGCTTCGAACGGCTGGAGTCGGGCGACCAGTTCGGCAAGATCGTCCTCACCACCTCCTGATTCCCTCCTCGTTCTTCTCGTTCTTCTCGTTCTTCTCGTTCTTCTGTTCTTCTCGTGCTTCGGCGGCGGGCTCGGGCTTCCGGGCCCGCCGTCCGCCTGTCCGCACCTTCATTTGTCAACCCTGGTTGACGCAGGGAGGGTTGTCAACGTAGGTTGACACCATGACCGAAGCAACGGATCTCGCCGAGCGCGCGGGCGACCGCGATCCGCGGGTCGGGCTGCGGGCCGTCGCCGCGCTGCGCCGGCTGCTGGAGCAGCTGGAGGCGGTGCAGGTGCGCAGCGCGCGCAACCAGGGCTGGTCGTGGCAGGAGATCGCCGCCGAACTCGGCGTGAGCAGGCAGGCCGTGCACAAGAAGTACGGGAGGCAGTGATGTTCGAACGGTTCACGAAGGACGCCCGCGAGGTGGTACGGGGCGCGGTGGAGCACTGCGAACGGTCGGGGGCGCAGACCGTCGACGTGGACCACATGCTGCTCGCCCTGCTCGACCGCGAGGCGAGCCGCGCCTCGTTCGCGCTGGCCGCGCTGGGGCTGGGCGAGCGCGAGCGCAAGGAGCCGGTGCGGCGGGAGCTGGGCGAAGCGCGGCGGCGGGCCGGGCTGTCCCGGGCGGAGGCTGACGCCCTCGCGGGGCTGGGGATCGACGTCACCGAGATCGTCGCCCGGGTGGAGGAGGTGCACGGCGTCGGCGCCCTGTCCGGTGGTGGGAAGGACAAGGGCTGGTGGTCCGGGCGCCGCGGCTTCAGCCGGGAGGCCAAGGGTGTCCTCGAAAAGGCCCTGCGCACCGCCATCGCCCACGGCGACCGGCACGTCGGCGACGAACACATCCTCCTCGCCCTGACCGTCCGCCCCGGCGTGCCCGCCGAGGTCCTCGCCGATCAGGGGGTGACGCACGAGTCGCTGACCCGCGTGCTGTACGGCGCGGGAGAGGCACAGGCCGGCTGACGGGCGGCGCCCGGCGTACCGAGGGAGGGGGGTTCGCGGGCGGCAAGCACGGCTGCTTCCTCCAGCGGTGCGCCTGACTCCTGCGCCGTGCTGAGCCCGACCCGTGCCGCTGGGCCATGCTGAGCTAGATCCGACCGCGGGGCCGTGCTGAGCGAGATCCGGCCGCCGGGCCGTACCGAGCCCGACCCGGCCGCCGGGCGCACCGCCAGAGCTGAGGCTCCTCAGACCTTCGGCCTGCGCAGCACCGCTCCGATGTGGGCCGCCGCCGTCGACAGGTGGCGGCGGGCGTCGCGGAGCTGGTCGGCCGTGACGCCGTGGTCGCGGGCCGCGTCGCGGATGTCGTCCCGGAAGCGGTCGAGGAGCCGGTCCAGGTCACGGGCCGGGTCGCCGGTGAAGTCCTCGTGGGCCCAGGCCGGTTCGTAGTCGGCCGGGAAGTCCTCCGGGGTCTGCGTGTACTCGGGCCCCGCCGTCGACGTGCCGGTCGTCGTGCGCCCGAACCCGAAGTCCTTGCCGAACTCCTGCCCGAAGTTCTTTCCGAACTCGCCGACCTCCTTGGCCAGTTCGGTCAGCCCCTCGCGCACCCCCGTCGGCCAGTCGCCCCGCGCGAAGTGGTCCTGCACCTGCTCCTGGACCCGCCGGGCGATCCGCTGCAGCTCCTCCTGCGCCTGGGCCCGCGCCCGCTCCTGCGCCTCCTTGGCCTGGCGCCGGGCCCGCTGGGCCTCCTCGCGGGCCCGGCGGCTCTCGTCCTTGGCGCGCCTGGCCTGCTCCTTCCACTCCTGCTTCACGCGGCGCATCTCCTCCTTGGCGACGCGCCACGACTCCTTGTCGCCGAGGTCGCCGTACCCCCCGGCTCCCGGCTCCCCGGCTCCCGCGCGGGAGCCCTGCCGGGCCTCGGAGGCCGCCGCGCGCATCTCGCGCCGCAGGTCGCCCGCGGCGCCGCGCACATCGGCCCGGATCTCGGCGGCGAGCTCGGCGACCGACTCGCGGATCTCCAGCTCCAGGTCGGCCAGTTCACCGCTGCGGTCGGCCAGTTCGGCACGGCCCGCGTCCGTGATGGCGTACACCTTGCGGCCGCCTTCGGTGGTGTGCGTGACCAGGCCCTCGGCCTCCAGCTTGGCCAGCCGCGGGTACACGGTGCCCGCCGACGGTGCGTACAGCCCCTGGAAGCGCTCCTCCAGGAGCCGGATCACCTCGTAGCCGTGGCGCGGGGCCTCGTCGAGCAGCTTGAGCAGGTACAGGCGGAGGCGTCCGTGGGCGAAGACGGGAGGCATGTCAGAGCACCTTCTTGTCGGTCGTGTCGTCGGTCGGAGCGCCGGTGGAACCGTCGCCCGGACCGGAAGCGGAACTGTCCCCCACGTCCCATGGCTCGTCCTCCGTGGGCGGGCGCCGCAGCAGGGCGATCGAGCCGGAGACCGTCGTCGCCTTCAGCCTGCCGTTGCCCGCGCCGAGTCGGCCCGTGATCCGCTTGGCGCCCCACTGGCCGCTGACCCGGAGGTCCTCGAAGGCGTTGGACACCGTCCCGCTCGCGGTGTTCGCCTCCACCTCCGCGTCCGCCGGGTGGGGCAGCCGGATGGCGATCTCGCCGGAGACGCTCGTCAGGTTGACGTCGGTGGCGCGGCCCGCCGCGTCGAGGTCGACGATCATCGACCCGCTCACCGAGTCGGCCTTGACCGAGGAGCCGGCGCCCTCGACCACGGTCAGATCACCGGAGACGGAGTTGAACCGCAGGTCCCCGGAGAGGGCCTGCGCCTCCACGTTGCCCGACACGGTGTCCGCCCGCACCGGGCCGGTGAGCCCCACCAGGGTCGTGTCCCCGGAGACACCCTTCACCTCCGCGCGCCCGTCGATCCCGGAGACCATCGCCGCGGCGCCGACCACGCCGAGCTCCACGCGCGTGCTCGCCGGAACCGCCAGGGACACCACCGCGCTGCGTCGCCAGCCCTTCCGGTCGAGCCACCTGAGGAAGCCCTTCCACGGCAGGTCGTCGTACGCCACTGTCAGCGTGCCGCCCTGCTGGGTGACCACCAGGGGCGGCCCCTCGATCTCGGAGACCTCCAGGCGGGCGGAACCTTCGTCCGTGCCCACGACGTTCACCGTTCCGTTGACGATGCGGACATGGACCTCGGTCACGGGCTCGTCGAAGGCGAGCTTCCTGGGCTCGCCGACGGACCACTCGGACATGGTGCAGACCTCCTGGGACGGACCGGACCGCGCGGGACCGCAGGACCGGGTACGGGACCGGACGGCGACGCGACACGCCATATCGCGTCTCCCGTAAAACACGATATATCGCGGCCACGGAAAGTCAAGACACCCGTTCTGGTGATCCAGAACACCTGAGATCGGGCATATTGCCCTAGCGTGGGGTCATGTCGACGGACAAGTCCCCGGCCCGTCCCCAGGCCGGTCCCGCCCCCGGCGCCCTGCTGCTCTGCCGGGCGGAACCCGACTCCGTCGCCCCCGCCGCCCACCTGCTGCGCGAGCACATGCTGCTGGTCCGGGCCGGCGAGGAGTGGAGCGTGCTCGTCCCCGAGGGAACGCCGTGGTGGCACGGCGGTGAGCCGGTCGACCGCGTGCTGACCGGCTGGGCCACGGCGCTCGCTGTCGGCGCCCCCTGGCCCGTCCTGGCCCTGTGGTGGGACGTGGACCGCGCCGGCTACATCCTCGCGTCCGGCTTCCGCCGCCCCGTCGGCTACGTCTGGCTCGCGAACGGCACCCCGGCCGGCGAGGACGAGGCGATGCGCACCTTCGCCGCCCGCCTGGGCCTCGACCCCCTCCTGGACAGGCAGTCCCTCGACCGGCTGACGCAACCGGACGCCGCGGCCGACGCCCGCACCCGCCTGCGCGGCCTGCTCGCCGTCCTCACCCGCGTGGGCGTCTCCCTGCCCGCCGGACTCGCTCCCGGCGAAGGCGCCGACCACCTCCTTGACGCCGCCCGCGCCCGGCCCGACGCCCGCCGGGTCGAGTGGTCCGGCCGGCGCGAGACGGGCCGCGCGGCACGCGCCGCGGTCGACCGCGGCCGCCTCGCCTCCTGGCCGCCCCGGCCGGGCGGCCCCTGGGCGCGCGCCCTGTCCCTCGCCCAGGTGGCCGTGGGCCTGCCCCTCACCGCCTGGGGCCTACGACGCCACAGCGGCGGCTGGATCGCCGCGGGCGCCCTCCTCCTGGTCCACGGCGCCCTGGGCCTGGCGTACGACCTCGTCCGCCCCCTCGACTGACGGCCCCACCTCAAGAAAAAACGTCAGGGCGCCCGCAAAGGGGCGCCCGAGGAAACATGAGGCGCCGCGAGGGGTCGCCCAGGAAGCACGAGGCGCCCGCAAAGGGGTGCCCGCGATGTGATCCCTACTCGTCGTCCTCGTCGTCCAGCCGAGCCAGCCACGTCGCCAACCGCTCCACCGGCACCTCGAAGTCCGGGTTCAGATCGACGAACGTCCGCAACTGCTCGGCGAGCCACGCGAAGGTGATCTCCTCCTCGCCGCGCCGCTTCTCGAGTTCCTCGATTCCTCGGTCGGTGAAGTACATGGGGTTGTTCTCCTGCGTTCGTACGGGGATGGCCCTGCTCAACAGCCTACGTAGTGACCGGCGCGAAAGGGCCCGGCCCCGGAAAGCTCCGAAAGCTCCGGGACCGGGCCCTCGCCGTCGGGCGGGTTCAGAGGCTCACGCCTCGAACACCTCGCGGACCAGCTGCTCCTGCTCGGCCTGGTGCCGCTTGGCGGAACCGACGGCCGGGGACGAGCTGTGCGGGCGGGAGATGCGGCGCAGGCGCTCGCCCGGCGGGATGTCCGCACCGACCGCCAGGTCCAGGTGGTCGATGAGGTTGAGGGCGACGAACGGCCAGGCGCCCTGGTTGGCCGGCTCTTCCTGGGCCCACAGGTACTTCTCGACGTTCGGGTACTTCTTGATCTCCGCCTGGAGCTCGGCACCCGGGATCGGGTACAGGCGCTCCATGCGGATGATCGCCGTGTCCGTCACGCCGCGCTTCTGACGCTCGGCATCGAGGTCGTAGTAGACCTTGCCGGCGCAGAAGACGACCTTGCGCACCGCCGCCGGGTCGACCGACGTGTCGCCGATGACCGGGCGGAACTGGCCCGTCGTGAACTCCTCCGCCTTCGAGGCCGCGGCCTTCAGGCGCAGCATCGACTTCGGGGTGAAAACGATCAGCGGCTTGTGGTGCGGGTTGTGCACCTGCCACCGCAGGAGGTGGAAGTAGTTCGACGGCAGGGTCGGCATCGCGACCGTCATGTTGTTCTGCGCGCACAGCTGCAGGAAGCGCTCCGGGCGGGCCGAGGAGTGGTCCGGGCCCTGACCCTCGTAGCCGTGCGGCAGCAGGAGCACCACGCCGCTCGTCTGGCCCCACTTCTGCTCCGCCGACGAGATGAACTCGTCCACCACCGTCTGGGCGCCGTTGGCGAAGTCGCCGAACTGGGCCTCCCACATGACGAGGGCGTCCGGGCGGGCCAGTGAGTAGCCGTACTCGAAGCCCATCGCCGCGTACTCGCTGAGCAGCGAGTCGTAGACGTTGTAGCGGGCCTGGTCCTCGGACAGGTACAGCAGCGGCGTGAAGTCCTCGCCGGTTTTGCGGTCGATGATCACCGCATGGCGCTGGCCAAAGGTGCCGCGGCGGGAGTCCTGGCCGGACAGGCGGACCGGGACGCCCTCGAGGAGCAGCGAGCCGATGGCCAGCGTCTCGCCCATGCCCCAGTCGATCGTGCCGTCCTCGACCATGGCCGCCCGGCGCTGCAGCTGCGGCAGCAGGCGCGGGTGGACGGTGATGTGGTCGGGGACGTTGACCTGGGACTCGGCGATCCGCTTGACGACCTCGGTGGAGACGGCCGTGTCGACCGGGACCGGGAAGCCGTCCTGCGGCTCCTGCACGTCCGCGGCGACCGGCTGGGAGGTGGCCTCGCGGACCTCCGTGAAGACCTTCTCCAGCTGGCCCTGGTAGTCCTGCAGGGCCTGCTCGGCCTCCTCCAGGGTGATGTCACCGCGGCCGATCAGCGACTCGGTGTACAGCTTGCGCACCGAGCGCTTCTTGTCGATCAGGTCGTACATCAGCGGCTGGGTGAAGGCCGGGTTGTCCGACTCGTTGTGACCGCGGCGGCGGTAGCAGATGAGGTCGATCACCACGTCCTTGTTGAACGCCTGGCGGAACTCGAAGGCCAGGCGTGCGACGCGCACGACCGCCTCGGGGTCGTCGCCGTTCACGTGGAAGATCGGGGCCTCGATCATGCGGGCCACGTCCGTCGCGTACATGGAGGAACGCGAGGACTCGGGGGCCGCGGTGAAGCCGACCTGGTTGTTGATGACGATGTGGACCGTGCCGCCGGTGCGGTAGCCGCGCAGCTGCGACATGTTCAGGGTCTCGGCCACCACGCCCTGGCCCGCGAAGGCCGCGTCGCCGTGGATCGCCACCGGCAGGACCGTGAAGTCCGTACCGCCCTTGTTGATGATGTCCTGCTTGGCGCGGGCCACGCCCTCGAGGACCGGGTCGACGGCCTCCAGGTGGGACGGGTTCGCGACCAGGCTGACCTTGATCTGCTCGCCGTCCAGGCCGGTGAAGACGCCCTCGGCGCCGAGGTGGTACTTCACGTCGCCGGAGCCGTGCATCGACTTCGGGTCGAGGTTGCCCTCGAACTCGCGGAAGATCTGCGCGTACGACTTGCCGACGATGTTGGCGAGCACGTTCAGGCGGCCGCGGTGGGCCATGCCGATGACGACCTCGTCGAGGCGGGACTCGGCCGCCGAGTCCAGCACCGCGTCCAGCAGCGGGATGACGGACTCGCCGCCCTCCAGGGAGAAGCGCTTCTGGCCGACGTACTTCGTCTGCAGGAAGGTTTCGAAGGCCTCCGCAGCGTTCAGGCGGCGCAGGATGCGCAGCTGCTCCTCGCGCTCCGGCTTGGAGTGCGGGCGCTCCAAGCGGTCCTGGATCCACTTGCGCTGCTTGGGGTCCTGGATGTGCATGTACTCGATGCCGGTGGTGCGGCAGTACGAGTCACGCAGCACGCCGAGGATGTCGCGCAGCTTCATCATCGACTTGCCGGCGAAGCCGCCGACGGCGAACTCGCGCTCCAGGTCCCACAGGGTGAGGCCGTGCTCGACGATGTCCAGGTCGGGGTGCTTGCGCTGGCGGTACTCCAGCGGGTCGGTGTCGGCCATGACGTGGCCGCGGACCCGGTAGGAGTGGATCAGCTCGAAGACGCGGGCGGCCTTGGTGACGTCGTCGTCGTGCGAGGCGTCGATGTCCCTGAGCCAGCGGACCGGCTCGTAGGGGATGCGCAGCGCCTCGAAGATCTCGTCGTAGAAGTTGTTCTCGCCAAGCAGCAGGTTCGCGACCTGGCGCAGGAACTCGCCGGAGGCGGCGCCCTGGATCACCCGGTGGTCGTACGTCGACGTGAGCGTCATGACCTTGGAGATGCCGAGCTTGTTCAGGGTGTCCTGGGAGGTGCCCTGGAACTCCGCCGGGTAGTCCATGGAGCCGACGCCCATGATCAACGACTGGCCGGGCATCAGACGCGGCACCGAGTGGACCGTGCCGAGGCCGCCGGGGTTGGTCAGGGAGACCGTGACGCCGGTGAAGTCGTCCATCGTCAGCTTGCCGTCGCGGGCGCGGCGGACGATGTCCTCGTAGGCCTGCCAGAACTCGAAGAAGTTCAGCGTCTCGGCCTTCTTGATCGCCGCGACGACCAGCTGGCGGTCGCCGTTGGGCTTCACCAGGTCGATGGCCAGGCCGAGGTTGATGTGGTCCGGCTTGACGAGGGTGGGCTTGCCGTCCACCTTCGCGTAGTGCCAGTTCATCGACGGCATCGCCTTGATGGCCTGGACCATCGCGTAGCCGATGATGTGCGTGAAGGAGATCTTCCCGCCGCGGGCACGCTTGAGGTGGTTGTTGATGACGATGCGGTTGTCGAACAGCAGCTTCACCGGGACGGCGCGCACGGACGTGGCCGTGGGCAGCTCCAGGGAGGCGTCCATGTTCTTCGCGACCGCGGCGGCCGGGCCGCGCAGGGGGACGAGCTCGGGGCCCTCGGTGCTCTCGCCGGCGGGCTCGGCCTTCGCCTTCGCCTTGGGCTCGGCGGCGGGCGCGGCGGGCTTCGCGGGAGCCGGGGCCTGGGCGGCGGGCTTCGCCGCAGCCGGGGCCGGAGCGGCGGCCGCGGGCTTCGCGGCGGCCGGGGCCGGCGCGGGAGCGGCAGGCGCGGCGGGGGCCGCGGGCGCGGCCTGGGCCGGGGCAGCCGGGGCAGCGGGCGCCGCCTGAGCCGTGGTGGTGGTCTCTGCGGCCCCCGCGGCCGCAGTACCCGCCGGAGCCGAGGAGGCAGGGGCCCCCGGCTTGTAGTCGGCGAAGAAGTCCCACCAGGCGCGGTCTACGGAATTCGGGTCCTGGAGGTACTGCTGATAGATCTCGTCGACGAGCCACTCGTTGGGACCGAACGCGGCCGCGGGGTTCTTCCCGGCTTGGTCGGTGTCGATCGAGATGCTCGAGTTACTGGGGGACTGTGGCGACACGGCGGCAACCGCCCTCTTCCGCTTCACAAGGTGATGGACAGCGGGAATAAAGGCTACGCCTCCAGGACCGGGAAGGTCAGGTCGGGCCGGTTCTTCGTCGTGTAAGTCACATCGCACAGCGTGTTTCGGGGCTGGGAATGGCGGGAAACAAGCGTGGTTCCGTTGTGAAAGGGAAGGGTCGACCCGGGCCTGGCCTTCGAAAGACGCAGCCCCCTGCCTGATCACACGTGTCCGTCTGCGGGGACCCTCGTGGATCTTGTCGTTCCGGTTCGGACTTTACGTCAACTTGGCGCGGACGAGTGTCCCGGAAGAGTGACGAGGATCCGGCAGCCACGCTCGGATTCGGCCACTCCGATCCGGCCACCGTGCAGATCCACCGCCCAGCGGGCGATCGCCAGCCCCAGGCCCGTGCCGCCGTCGCTGCCGGGGCCGTGCGGTCGGCTCACCGCTCCCCGGTTGAAGCGTTCGAAGACGCGGTGCCACTCGGACCTGGGAATGCCGGGCCCCTCGTCGAGGACTTCCAGCTCCAGCGACTCCGGCTGCGGGCCGCGCCGCGCCTTCACCGTCACGCGGCCGTGCGGCGGGCTGTGCTTGACCGCGTTGTCGATCAGGTTGGCGACGACCTGGTGGATGCGCTCGGGGTCCGCGTGCGCGGTCAACTCCGGCGGGGAGACGTCGAGATGCAGATGGACGTCCGTACGCGTGTGGCTGCCGGAACCCGAGGCGATGCCCGCGCGCACGGAGGCGACCATGTTGGCCTCCTTCAGCACGCCCGAGAGGTACGGCCACACCTCGAAACGCCGCTTCTTCAGTGGTACGACACCGTTGTCCAGGCGGGAGAGGTCCAGCAGCGTCTCTACCAGCCGGCCGAGCCGCTCAGTCTGTTTCAGAGCCGTGCGCATGGTCTCGGGGTCGGCCTGGGTGACCCCGTCCACGATGTTCTCCAGCACCGCGCGCAGACCCGCGATGGGGGTGCGCAGCTCGTGCGAGACGTTCGCCACCAACTCCTTGCGCTGGCGGTCCTGGGCCGCCAGCTCGTCGGCCATGCGGTTGATCGTCTGCGCCAGGTCGCCCAGCTCGTCGCGGCGGTTCTCGCGCACCCGGCGCGTGTAGTCGCCGTGCGAGATCGACCGGGCCACCGTGTTCATCTCGTCCAGCGGCGCGGTGAGCGAATGCGCCACGAACTGCGTAATGAGGAGCGTGGCGATCATCGAGAAGACCGTGATGAAGCGCAGCTCCGTCTTGGTGTGCACCGCGATCATCGACAGACCAGTGGTGATCAGCACCGAGATGACGACCAGCGCGCCCAGCTTGGTCTTGATCGAGAACGGGCGTACGCCGCCCCAGGGCTCCTCCCCGGGGCCTTTCCGTGCGGCCGGCCCGTCGCTCATGGGGTCGGGGTCTCCAGGGCGTAGCCCACGCCGTGCACCGTGCGGATCCGCTCGGCGCCGATCTTCCGGCGCAGCGCCTTGATGTGGCTGTCGACGGTCCGGGTGCCGGAGGCGTCCGCCCAGTCCCACACCTCCGCGAGCAGCTGCTCGCGGGAGAGCACCGCGCGCGGGGTGTTCGCCAGGCACACGAGGAGGTCGAACTCGGTGGGGGTGAGGTGGACGTCCTCGCTGCGCACCCGCACCCGGCGCTGCGCGTGGTCGATCTCCAGCTCGCCCAGGCGCAGGATGCCCGAGCGCGGGGTGGCCGCGGCCAGGGCGGCCCGCTCCATGCGGCGCAGCAGCACGTGCACGCGCGCGGCCAGCTCCCGCATCGAGAACGGCTTGGTCATGTAGTCGTCGGCGCCGACCCCGAGTCCGACCAGCATGTCGGTCTCGTCGTCCCGCGCGGTGAGCATCAGCACCGGCACCGGCCGCTGGGCCTGCACCCGGCGGCAGACCTCCAGGCCGTCGAAGCCGGGCAGCATGATGTCGAGGATCAGCAGGTCGGGCTGCCAGGCCTCGGCGGTGTCGACGGCGGCCGGGCCGTCGCCCGCGGTTTGCACAAGGAATCCCTCGGCGCGCAGGCGGGTGGCGATGGCATCCACGATGGTCGCGTCGTCCTCGACCACCAGGACCCGACGCTGCGCGCCCGGGGTTGCCGCCGTCGTGCCGTTGTGGGAGGTGTGTGTCTGCTCCATCGCCCGCCCCTGAAGTGTGCTTTCCGGAATCCGTGGGGTGATCCCATGACTGCGATTGACGCTTGAATGATCCGCGTCAGGGAAGCAGAGTACGGGGAGTCACCGCGCCTTTGCTATCCAGGTCGGACGGCGAGGTGCACGACGTCCGGTACGCCCCGGGCAACGGGGATCTCTTCGGTGCGCACCTGCTGGAACCCGACATTCCGCAAGGTTCCTTCAAATTCTGGAGACGGCTGGGCCGACCACACCGCGAGCACCCCGCCGGGCCTCAACACCCTTGCGCAGCTTGCCAGTCCGGCCGGATCGTACAGGCCCTCGTTGTCTTCGGTGACCGTCCAGTCGGGCCCGTTGTCAATGTCGAGGCACAGCGCGTCGAACGTGGCGGATGTCTCATTGACGTAACCGATCAGGTCGGCTTCGACGATCGCGGTGCGCGGGTCGGCGAGGGCCTGGGCGGTCAGCTCGGCGAGGGGGCCGTCGCGGTGCCAGTCGATGACGGCGCGCTCGCGTTCGACGACCGTGATCCGGCCCCAGCGCGGATCGGCCGCCGCATGCGCGAGCGAGAAGCCGACGCCCAGGCCGCCGATCAGGACGTCCGGCTCCGGGCGCCCGTCCAGCGCGCCGAGGGCGGCGTCGACAAGGAGGCGCTCGGAGCGGCCGTCGGAGGTGTCCATCAGGAAGCAGCCGTTGGCGATGATCTGCAGCAGCGCGCCGTGCCGACGCAGCACGATCTCGCCGTAGGGACCCTCGCGACGGTCCAGCACCACAGGAGTGTCGTACGAGGCGGTCATGGGCTCATCCTGCCCGAACGGGCCTGAACGGCCACGTGAATTACCGGTACGGCCACGTTACGTCGTCCAGCGCTGCCGGGAACTCGTGGAGGTCATGTCCGCGACCCGCCAGCGGGCCGTTGGGACCGGGGAGTTGAAGCCGGACACGGACCCGTGGCGGACGCGTCGGGAAGTTCAGAGGTTGCTGTGAATCGGTACTCGGGTGGCGTCGGTCATAGACAGGGACGTCTGAGGCGCCAAGGGTGGGGCGGGACGGAAGGAGCGCCTCACCGTGGATCGGACTGCGACGGCTGACGCCGCGGCCTCGTCGACGCCTTCGGGCGCGCCCCTTCCACCGGATCCGGACGCGGACGTCGTGCTCGCGGACGTCTCGCAGCTGCTGGACGGCATGCCGCAGCAGCGGGGGCGGCCGACGGCCACCGTCGCGGAGGCCGTGCCGGGCCGGGCTGCGAAGGCTGTGCCGGGCCGGGCTGCGGAGGCTGTGCCGGGCCGGGCCGCCAAGGCTGTGCCGGCCGGGTCTGCCGCAGGGGTTGTCGGAGGAACGCCCCTCGTGCGGCCGACGGTTCCGAAGGTTCCCCGCCTCCCCGCATGGCTCCGCGGGCTGCGCCCCTGGCGCCTGCTGCCCAGTCCCACGGGAACGCCGTTCACCTTTGGGTACGCGGCCGTGCTGGCCGTCACCTCGCTCGTCGCCCGGTACGCCGATCCCGCGCTGACGCACGCCCTGTACCAGAGTTCCAGCACCGACGTCGCGCACCTCGTGCGGGCGCCCCTGCTGGTGCTGTCGGCCAGCGCGCTGTGGATCGCGGGCGGGGTCACGTCGCCGTACGCGCTGTGCTTCCTGCTGGTGCTGACCGCCCTGGAGCGCCGGATAGGCGGCCTGCGCGCGGCGGGTGTCTTCCTGTTCGGGCATGTGCTGGCCACCCTCGCCACCGAGGTCCCCGTCGGGCTCGCGGTGCTCGCGGGCCATCTGCCCGACAGTTCGCTGCACCGCCTCGACTACGGCATCAGCTTCGGCGTCGCCGCCAGCGTCGGCGCCCTGTCCGGTCTGCTCACCCCCTGGCTGCGCTGGCCCCTGCTCGCCGTCTTCGTCGGGATGGTGCTGGAGGACCTGATCGGGTTCACGGACCCGATGACGAGCTGGGGCCATCTCATCTCCGTCGGCCTCGGCATGGCGACCTGGCCGGTGATACGCCGTCGGCACCGCGCCCGCAGCCAGGGACCGGCCGCCGTCTGAGAGTCCGCGACCATGTCACTTCTGACGGCGCCGACTCGTCCCTGAGGTGAACAACCAGCTGTCGTTCTCCGGATGCAGGAGGCCTTTGTGTTCGCCGCCTACGTCGCCGTCACCTTGTCGCCTCGGCCGTCAACGCCTTGGCCGCCGTTGCCAACCTCATCGGCCACGAGTATCCCAGGAGCCAGGCCGACAAGCTGGGCGTGCCCCGGTCCTGGGTGCGCCCGCTGGGCACGCTGCTGGGGGGCGGGCGCACTGGGGTTGCTCGTCGGGTTCGCCGTTCCGGTGGTGGGCGCGTTCGCCGCCGTCGGCCTCGTGCTGTACTTCCTCGGCGCGTTCGGTGCCCATCTGCGAGCTCATGACCATCACTTCGGCGCCTGGGCCGCGTTCTTCGGCCTGGCGGTGGCTGCCCTGGCCCTGAACCTGGCCCACCACGGCCCCGCCTACGTCTAGGAGTCGGCCGCCCTCTTCCCGCACCGGCCGGGAAAACAGATGACCCGCCCCGATGGCTGTGCCAGTACACCACCCGCGCCCTTGTGCGCCGAAGGTTCCCACCCGATCGCTCAGAGCGAACACCTGTCGGGGAACAATCAAACAGTGCCAAGCATTGAGTCGGCATAGCTCAACTTGACTGCCGAAGGGGAGATCATGGCTTCGACGTCCACACCGCTCACCCTGCCTGTGCTGCCGCTCGACGACGAGGTCGTGCTGCCCGGGATGGTGGTCCCGCTGGACCTGAGCGACTCCGAGGTGCGGGCCGCGGTGGAGGCCGCGCAGGCCGCCGCCTCGTCAGAGCCCGGAAAGCCGAAGGTCCTCCTGGTGCCACGCATCGACGGGAGGTACGCGAGCACCGGCGTGCTGGGCACGGTCGAGCAGGTCGGCCGACTGGCCGACGGTGACCCGGGCGCCCTGATCCGCGGCCGAAGCCGCGTGAAGATCGGCGCCGG
Source organism: Streptomyces sp. NPDC005202 (assembly GCF_040608235.1). Lineage (NCBI taxonomy): Bacteria > Bacillati > Actinomycetota > Actinomycetes > Kitasatosporales > Streptomycetaceae > Streptomyces > Streptomyces sp. NPDC005202. The sequence goes on from NZ_JBEXHW010000008.1 coordinate 161,344, forward strand.
GACCACCGGCCCGGGTGCGGCGCTGTGGGTCGAGGGAACGATGATCGACGAGAGCGCGCCGGACCCGCTGCCCGGCCACGTCACGGAGCTGGTCAAGGAGTACAAGGCCCTCGCCACCAGCTGGCTCAAGAAGCGCGGCGCGTGGCAGGTCGTCGACCGCGTCCAGGCCATCGACGACGTCTCCGCCCTGGCCGACAACTCCGGTTACTCGCCCTTCCTGACCACCGACCAGAAGGTGGAGCTGCTGGAGACCGCCGACCCGGTGGCCCGCCTGAAGCTCGCCACCCAGCAGCTGCGCGACCACCTGGCCGAGCAGGACGTGGCCGAGAGCATCGCCAAGGACGTCCAGGCGGGCGTCGACAAGCAGCAGCGCGAGTTCCTGCTGCGCCGCCAGCTGGAGGCCGTCCGCAAGGAGCTGCGCGAGCTGAACGGCGAGTCCGAGGCGGACGAGTCCGACGACTACCGCGCCCGCGTCGATGCGGCCGACCTGCCCGAGAAGGTCCGCGAGGCGGCCCTGAAGGAGGTCGACAAGCTGGAGCGCGCCTCCGACCAGTCGCCCGAGGGCTCCTGGATCCGCACCTGGCTCGACACGGTCCTGGAGATGCCGTGGAACGAGCGGACGGAGGACGCCTACGACATCCAGGGTGCCCAGGCGATCCTCGACACCGAGCACGCGGGCCTGGAGGACGTGAAGGAGCGGATCACCGAGTACCTGGCGGTGCGCAAGCGCCGTATGGACCGTGGCCTCGGCGTGATCGGCGGGCGGCGCGGCGGTGCCGTGCTCGCGCTCGTCGGCCCGCCCGGCGTGGGCAAGACGTCGCTCGGCGAGTCGGTCGCGCACGCCATGGGGCGCAAGTTCGTCCGCGTGGCCCTCGGCGGCGTCCGTGACGAGGCCGAGATCCGCGGTCACCGGCGTACGTACGTCGGCGCGCTGCCCGGCCGGATCGTCCGCGCCATCAAGGAGGCGGGGTCCATGAACCCGGTCGTCCTGCTCGACGAGATCGACAAGGTCGGCTCGGACTTCCGGGGCGATCCGGCCGCGGCGCTGCTGGAGGTGCTGGACCCGGCGCAGAACCACACCTTCCGGGACCACTACCTGGAGGTGGAACTCGACCTGTCCGACGTCGTGTTCCTCGCGACGGCGAACGTCCTGGAGGCCATCCCGGAGGCGCTGGCCGACCGCATGGAGATCGTGCGCCTGGACGGCTACACCGAGGACGAGAAGATCGTCATCGCCCGCGACCACCTGCTTCCGCGCCAGCTGGAGCGGGCGGGCCTGAACAAGGACGAGGTCACGATCGACGAGAGCGCGCTGCGCAGGCTCGCCGGCGAGTACACGCGTGAGGCGGGCGTCCGTAACCTCGAGCGTTCCATCGCGCGACTGCTGCGCAAGGTCGCGGCCCAGCACGAACTGGGTGAGCGGGAACTGCCGTTCACCGTCACGGACGGCGACCTGCGCGGCCTGATCGGCCGGCCGCACCACGTGCCCGAGTCCGCCCAGGACCCGGCCGAGCGGCGCACGGCCGTCCCGGGCGTGGCGACCGGTCTCGCGGTCACCGGCGCGGGTGGCGACGTGCTGTTCGTCGAGGCGTCGCTGGCCGACCCGGAGACGGGCGCGGCGGGCCTGACGCTGACCGGCCAGCTGGGCGACGTGATGAAGGAGTCGGCGCAGATCGCGCTGAGCTTCCTGCGCAGCCACGGCGCCGAGCTGGAGCTGCCGGTGGGCGACCTGAAGGACCGGGGCGTGCACATCCACTTCCCGGCGGGCGCGGTCCCGAAGGACGGCCCGAGCGCGGGCATCACCATGACGACGGCGCTTGCGTCGCTCCTCTCCGGCCGCCTGGTCCGCACGGACGTGGCGATGACCGGCGAGGTGTCGCTGACCGGCCGCGTCCTGCCCATCGGCGGTGTGAAGCAGAAGCTGCTCGCCGCGCACCGAGCCGGGGTGACCACCGTGATCATCCCCAAGCGCAACGAGCCCGACCTGGACGACGTTCCGGCCGAGGTGCTGGACAAGCTGGACGTCCACACCGTCACCGACGTCCGCCAGGTCCTCGAGCTGGCGCTCGCGCCGGCCACGAACGGCGCGACGCCGGAGGTTCCGGTCGCGGCGTGACGGACGCGACCGGATGAGGGAAGGCCCGGGTCCCGTGAGGGAGGCCCGGGCCTTCACCACGCGTACGGTTTCCGCACGGCCGCACGGCCGCACGGCGCCGTACGTCGGTCCGTCAGCCGTTGGCGAGCGCCTGCACCCGGTCCAGTGCCCCGTTGAACTTGTCGTGGTCCCCGACCGTCGGGCCCGAGGACGTGTACTGCCACATGGTGTAGTAGCCCCAGCCGGCCGGCAGCGTCCCCGGGTCGGAGGCGTAGCGGGCGATCCACAGCGGGTTGGCGGAGGCGAAGCCGCCGTAGTTGCCGGTGCACTGGGTCCACCAGCTGGTGGCCGTGTAGATCACGGCGTCCCGGCCCGTGCGGGACTTGTAGGTGTTGAGGAAGTCGGCGATCCAGCTGACCATCGCGCTCTGCGTCTTGCCGTAGCAGGCGGCCCCGTACGGGTTCCACTCGATGTCGAGCGTGCCCGGCAGGGTCTTGCCGTCGCGGGACCAGCCGCCGCCGTGGTCGACGAAGTAGTTGGCCTGGGTGGCGCCGCTGGTGGTGTCCGGGGTCGCGAAGTGGTACGCGCCGCGGATCATGCCCACGTTGTACGAGCCGTTGTACTGCTGGGCGAAGTAGGGGTTCGTGTAGTACGTCCCCTCCGTCGCCTTCGTGTACGCCCACCTGACCCCGCTGCTCCACAGGGTCGACCAGGCGACGTTGCCCTGGTAGCCGCTGACGTCGACGCCCTCCGTCTGGGCGACGGCGGTGTTTGCGGGCGTGCCGCCCCGGCCGTCGTGCGCCAGGACGCCCATGCCCATGTGGGCGGAGCCGCGGGCGGGCGTGGTGGCGGCCGAGGAGGGGAGGGTGAACAGGCAGGAAAACGCGGCGAGCAGGATCCCCGCGACGGTGAGTCGCCGCGCGCGGGCCGTGCCGGATCTGTGCACGGGCATGACGTGCCTCCGAAGACTCGGTGGTGCTCGGTGGGGGAAACACAGGGCATGCCGGCCGGGTGGGGAGAGCGGGGCGCCGTCGACCCGCGGTGGTGCTGGCGTGGGCATGCCATTGATGGCCTGTTCAAGAAGCTACGCACGTAGACCGCAAGGTGGGAAGGGGGCCCGGAGGCTGCCGTTGGTCTACGCCTGCGAAATACTTACGGAGCTGCGGTGATGGCGGCGACGGGCGGAAACTTTCAAAACCGGGAAAACTTCAGGCAGGGGCTGACGTGCACGAAGACGGAAACGGCGACGGACGCCGAGTCGCATCCGACGCGTCGCCGGGTTGTGTGGACCGGGAGTTCCTGTCCCTGGAACGGGAACTGACGGTGCTGCTGCGGCGCGCCCGGGCCAACCAGGGCGAGATGGCCCGCGAGGTCCATCCGGACCTCGAGTCCGCCGCGTACGGACTGCTCGTCCGGCTGGACGAGTGCGGCAGCCAGCGTGCCACCGAGCTCGCCGCGTACATCGGCGTCGGCAAGGCCACCATGTCCCGCCAGCTGCGCGCCCTGGAGGAGCTCGGCCTGGTCGCCCGGGAACCCGACCCGGCGGACGGGCGGGCCTGGCTGGTGGCCCTCACCGACGAGGGCCGCCGCCGTGTCGGCCAGGTGCGCGAGGCCCGCCGGGCGCGGTACGTCAGCCAGCTCGCCCACTGGGACCGCCGCGAGGTGGCGGAACTGGCCCGGTTGCTGCACGAGTTGAACCACGTCATGGAGAAGTGACCTCCCCGGGCGGCAGCTCCCGCGGCCGTCACAGCTCCACGAACACCACCGTCGCGTCGTCGTGCGTCTTGCTCCGCCCCAGGAACGTCCGCTCCTCCCGGTCGGCCCGCTCCAGCGCCCGTACGCGGTCCACCAGTGCCCGCGCCCCCTTCTTCCGTACGAGGCCGAAGCACTGCGCCCAGTCGCCCTCCCGGAACTTCTCCACCCACCGCGTCGCCCCGTCCGTCAGCGCGGCCAGGGAGCGGACCTCGCGGCGCGGCAGCGTGCCCGTCACGGCCCGGGCCGCCACCGAGGGATCCGCCGCCGCGGTGAAGAAGCCGCCCTCCTTGTTGCGGACGGTGGCGTCGATGAGCGCGTCCGTGGCGAGCGAGGCCCGGGGGAGGCGGGCCAGGCGGTCGTCCAGGACGGGCATGACCGAGCCGCCGGAGGACTCCACCAGCAGTGCCGAGTCGGACAGGACCAGATACTCGACCGTCTCCGGCGACCACCGGGCGAGGACCACCGTTGCCTGGGGGGTGCGCGGGTGAGAAAGGTCACACGAGGTCACGTGGGCCTCGGACGTCCGCAGAATCGCGCGCGACAGGATCTTTGGCAGCGTCAGATCCTGGGAGGAAACGGTCAGTTCGGTCAGCGCGCCGCCGAGCCGCGCGGTGAACCAGGGGACCGAATGCAGACACCCCGTTCCGGTCCTCGGCGGCGTCACTCCGTCCAGGACCACAAGGCAACCGCCCTGCCCAAAGGCCGGTAGTCCAACACTCGCGAAGTCCTCGTTGGGGCAGTCCGGATGGCCGGGGTCCGAAACAACTTCAATACGCATTCGGCCAGTCTGCACGAGGCCTTCACAAGGTTTGCGGAAGGCTGGCAACCGTCCCGGAATTGGCGCAGCGACGTGGTCAGGCGCCTGGTTTGGGAGGGAATGGTTCGCTCCGGGAAGGCGTGACGGCGAATACTGCCAAAGCCTGACGCCGACGTCCAACCGGCCCGCCGCGCAAGAGCGTCGCGCGCGCCAGAGGAACTTGCCTGCCAACTCCCCTCCGATGTTCACTCCTTCGGGTGGCCGGTCGGATGATGCGGGCCCACCGCCCACCGGCACTGGGAGGGTCGGGAACCGATGGGGGTCCCCCCTGCTCGAGGGAAGTCGAGAGCTCGGGGGAAGGTGTACGTACCAGTCACGCCAGTTGACGGGGCGCCACCCGGACCCACGAGTACACGAGTACAGGAATGCGAGCACCGGTGCAGAAGACGCGGCCTCGGCGCACAGGCAAGCACACGGCCTCCGCGGGAGGCCCGGAGCACACACCCGGCACGCCTGACGTCGGCAAGGGCCGTCCGACGCACGTACGCAACCGGCTCATCGCCGCGGTCGCTGTCGTGGCCGCCGCCGTCGCCGGGGCCGGCTCCCCCTCCGTGATCGCCGCCTCCGGGCAGCTGAGCGACTCCCAGGACCTCGTGACGCTGGCCGGGCAGACCCAGGACGCCCTCGTCCTCGCCCACTCGCTCGCCGACGAGCGCGACGAGGTCACCTCCTACGTCGCGGCCGGCCGTCCCAAGTCCAAGGCGCCCTCCGAGCAGCGCAGCACCCGGGTCGACCGTGAGGTCGAAGAGCTGCGCGCCGACCCCGACACGCCCGCCTGGCTGCGCAGCGACCTCGACGGCATCGCGGCCGTGCGCCGGGCGGCGCTCACCGGACAGAGCACCGCCCTCCAGGCCCACCAGGCGTACTCCGCCGCCATCGCCGACCTCCACAGGCTCGCCGAACAGCTGGCCGAGCAGATGCCCCCGCGCGCGGGCTCCGGCGCCCACGCCCTCGCCGAGCTCGACACCGCCGTCCAGCAGGCCGCCGCCGCCCGCGGCCTGCTGCTGGCCGCCCTCAACGTGCCGCACTCCACGCAGACCGTCATCAGCCCCACCACCGGCCTGCCCACCACGGCCACCACCTCCTTGGCCGCCGACACCAAGCAGCGCGACGCGCTGAGCGCCGCCGCCCAGCAGGCCCGCCTGCGCTCCGACGCCGCCCTCGCCGACTTCCGGGACACCGCGCCCAAGGCGGCCCGCACGTCGTACGACTCCACCGTCACCGGACCGGAGGTCGACACCGCCGAGAAGTACCTCGCCTCCCTCACCGACCAGCCGACGCTCTCCGACAGCGACCTGGGCACCAGCGTCAAGAAGGCCGACGCCGCGCTCACCGCCCGCGTCGAGCTGATGCGCGGCCTGGAGGCCTCCCTCTACGACCACCGCACCAAGGACCTCGCCAAGCTGCGCGACGACGACGTCACCGCGCTGGAGATCCGCATCGCCCTCCTCGGCGCCCTCCTGCTGGTCGCCCTCGGCGTCGCCACGGCCCTGGCCCGCACCCTCACCCGCCCGCTCGCCGTGCTCCGCATCGGCTCCGCCCGCCTGGCCGGCGCCGCGGACCCGACCGTTGAGGAACCGGTCAAGTTCACCGGGCGCAACGACGAGTTCGCCCAGGTCGTCCGCTCCGTCAACACCCTGCACGCGCACGCCGTCGCCCTCGCCGAGCGCGTCGCCACCCTGGAGGCCGACCGTAAACACCTGGTCGGCCAGCGCCAGAGCATGGCCGACGCCCGCGAGGAACTGCGCGCCGAACTCGCCCACTCCGCCGCCCAGCTGGAGCGGCTGCGCAGCAGCATCGGCGGCACCTTCGTCAACCTGGCCCTGCGCACCCTCGGCCTGGTCGAGCGGCAGCTCGCCGTCATCGAGGGCCTGGAGGAGCGCGAGCAGGACCCCGAGCGTCTGTCCACCCTCTTCAAGCTCGACCACTTCGCCACGGTCATGCGTCGGCACAGCGAGAACCTCCTCGTCCTCGCCGGCACCGAGCACGTCCAGCAGAGCGCCGGGCCCGTGCCGCTCGTCGACGTCGTCCGGGCCGCGGTCAGCGAGATCGAGCGGTACGAGCGCGTCCGCATCTCGGCGCTGCCGCCGCACGCGCACGTCGCCGGGTTCGCCGCGGACGACCTCAGCCACCTGCTGGCCGAACTCATGGAGAACGCCACCTCGTTCTCCCCGCCCGACCAGCCCGTCGAGGTCTCCGGCTGGCTCCTGGAGAACGGCGAGGTCATGCTCTCCGTCCAGGACGAGGGCATCGGCATGACCTCCGACCGGATGGCCCGCCTCAACAACCGCCTCGCCGACTTCGACCCGGAGGCCCCCTACGACCAAAAGGGCGAGGACGGCCTCGGCCTCGGCCTGTACGTGGTGGCCCGCCTCGCCCACCGGCACGGCGTGCGCGTGCAGCTGCGGGAGCAGAAGCAGGGCGGCATCGCGGCGGTCGTGGTCGTGCCGCAGACCCTGCTGGCGGCAGCGCCCGCCGCCGCCGGCCCGGCGTCCGGCCCGGCGTCCGGACCGGTGACCGGCGCCACCCAGACGTTCTCTCTGCCGGGAGTGGACGCCGAGGTCAACTCCAACGTCCTGCACGGCCGCTCGGAGGGCGGCGACCCGCTGGTGGCCATGGCGGAGAAGGCGGTACGGCGCTCGGAGGCGGTCGAAGAGACGGAGGCGGCCCACGAGACCGAGGGAGCACGGCAACGCGAGGCGGCAGCTGAACCCGACCGGGAAGCTGCGGCGCCGGAGACCCCCGCGGAGACCACGGAATCTCCCGCCGAGACCACGATGGAGCTCCTGATCCCGGCACCCGCGCCCGAAGCGGACCCGGCGCAGGTACACCGCGCGGCCGCCGATGGCGAGACCGCCCCACAGGGGCCACCCGCACCCGACCACGCAAGCCGCGCGGGTGGTGCCGTTGGGTACACACCCGCCGACGGCGAAGCCGAGGCGGTGCACGAGCGCACGCCCGACGAAGAGGAGCCCGTCACCGCCAAGGGCCTGCCCAAGCGCACCCCGAAGATCACCGCACCCGCCCCGGCCCCGCGTCGGCGGACCGGCTCCGTGGACGCTGAGGCACTCCGCCGCCGCCTCGGCGGCTTCCGCCGGGGGGCCGAGGCCGGCCGCCGGGACGTCGAGGTGGAGATCGCCGAGCAGACGGCCCAGAACCAGAGGCCGCCCACACACGCACACGCCGAAGAAGCCACGGGGGGCACAGTCGAGGAGGCAAGCAGTTGACCGCGCCCAGTACCTTCGGACTGAGCAGTGAAGCCCGCAACCTGCACTGGCTGCTGACCAACCTGGTCGAGGAGGTGCCCGGCATCCTCTCGGTCGCGGTGGTCTCCTCCGACGGTCTGCTGCTGCTCTCGTCCGACGCCGGCCGCAACGCCGAGGCGAGGCAGGCGCGCGGCGAGCAGCGCACCGGCCCGCGTGGCTCCTCCGCCGACCTCGCCACCATCGTCTCCGGCATCGGCAGCCTCACCATCGGCGCCGCCAAGCTGATGGAGTCCGGCAACGTCAAGCACACGATGGTCGCGATGGACGAGGGCAGCCTGTTCGTGATGTCGATCAGCGACGGCTCGCTGCTCGGTGTGCACTGTTCCGCGGAGTGCGACATGAGCGTGGTGGCATACCACACGGCCCTCTTCGTGGGCCGTGCCGGACACGTCCTGACGCCCGAACTCCGCAGCGAGCTGAGGAAATCCCTGGAGTGCAAGTCGGCGGGGAGCGCCCGATGAGCAGTACGCCGAAGAAACTTCCCGTGCGCGGCGGCGACCGCAAACCCGCCCGCGTCCGCCCCTATTCGCTCACCGGCGGCCGTACCCGCTTCGGTCACGTCCTGCTCGTCGAGACATTCGTGGCGGCGCTGGAGGCGCCGGAGGAGCGCAAGGAACTGACGAATGGATCCCTCACCACCCGGGTCATGCCGGAGATGCGGGCCATCGTCGAACTGTGCCGCCGCATGCGCACGGTGGCCGAGATCGCCGCGCTGCTGCAGATGCCGCTCGGCGTGGTCCGCGTGCTCCTGAGCGACCTCGCGGACCAGGGAAAGATCCGTGTGTACGGAACCGGAACCGGCCACGGTGTGGGCCGGCCGGACCGCGCTCTGCTGGAAAGGGTGCTGAGTGGACTCCGTCGTCTCTGACGCCGCCTCCTCCTTCGGCGTCTCCCCGCTCCTCGACGAAGAGGAGCACCTGCGGCCCTGGCAGACGGACCGCACCCACGCCCCGATCGCCACGAAGATCGTGGTGGCTGGTGGCTTCGGCGTCGGCAAGACCACGCTGGTCACCTCCGTCTCGGAGATCACGCCTTTGCAGACCGAGGCGCTGATGACCGAGGCCAGCGAGGAGACCGACGATCTCACCGCCACGCCGGGCAAGCTGACCACCACCGTGGCCATGGACTTCGGCCGCATCACGCTCGACGACGACCTGGTGCTCTACCTGTTCGGCACGCCGGGTCAGCAGCGGTTCTGGTTCATGTGGGACGACCTGGTGCGCGGCGCGATCGGCGCCGTCGTCCTGGCCGACACCCGCCGCCTGAAGGACTGCTTCCCGGCGCTGGACTACTTCGAGAGCTGTGGGCTGCCGTACGTCGTCGCGGTCAACCACTTCGACGGCAGCGAGCTGTTCGAGCCGGAGGACGTGCGCGAGGCCCTCACGATTCCCGCGCACATACCTGTCATGATCATGGACGCGCGACGCAGGATCTCGGTGATCGAGACCCTGCTGGCCCTGGTGGGCCACGCACTCGAGGAAACACCCGAGTAAACCCCGAGTAGTCCAGAAGTTCTAGGAGACACCTCGCATGCGGAAGATACTCGTCGTGGGGGCCGGTCAGTCCGGTCTCCAGCTCGCCCTCGGCCTCCAGTCGCACGGGTACGAGGTCACCCTGATGTCCAACCGGACGGCGGACGAGATCCGCTCCGGCCGGGTCATGTCGACGCAGTGCATGTTCCACACGGCGCTGCAGCACGAGCGCGACCTCCAGCTGAACTTCTGGGAGTCCCAGGCCCCGAAGATCGAGGGTCTCGGCGTCTCGGTCGCCGCTCCCGGCTCCTTCGACCCGGGCCCCTCGCAGCGCGCGATCGACTGGGTGGGCAAACTCGACGGGTACGCGCAGTCGGTCGACCAGCGGGTGAAGATGGCCGGCTGGATGGAGACGTTCGCGCAGCGTGGCGGCCAGCTGGTCATCCACGGCGCGGCGGTCGGCGACCTGGACTACTTCTCCCGCACCTACGACCTCGTCCTCGTCTCGGCGGGCAAGGGCGAGCTGGTGTCCATGTTCGAGCGCGACGCCTCCCGCTCCCCGTACAGCGAGCCGCAGCGCGCCCTCGCGGTGGCGTACGTGCACGGCCTGGGTCCGCGCCCGGAGCACCCGGAGTTCGACGCGGTCCGCTGCAACCTGGTCCCCGGCGTCGGCGAGCTGTTCGTCATGCCGACCTACACCACCTCCGGCCGCGCCGACATCCTGTTCTGGGAGGGCATACCCGGCGGCCCGCTCGACGTCTTCAACGGCGTCAAGGACCCCGCGGAGCACCTCTCCCTGACCCTGGAACTCATGGAGAAGTTCCTGCCCTGGGAGTACGCGCGGGCCACCAAGGTGGAGCTGACCGACGCGGGCGGCACGCTCTCCGGCCGGTACGCGCCGACCGTCCGCAAGCCGATCGGCCGCCTGCCCAGCGGTGGCCTGGTCCTCGGCGTCGCGGACGTCGTCGTCGCCAACGACCCGATCACCGGTCAGGGCTCCAACTCGGCGTCCAAGTGCGCCGCCGCCTATCTCGCCTCCATCCTCGAACACGGCGACAAGCCCTTCGACGAGGAGTGGATGCAGCAGACGTTCGACCGCTACTGGGCCACCGCCCAGCACGTCACCAAGTGGACGAACGCCATGCTCGCCCCGCCGCCGGAGCACGTCCTCAACCTCATCGGCGCCGCGGGCCAGCTCCAGCCGGTCGCCGACCGCTTCGCCAACGCCTTCAACAACCCGGCCGACTTCGAGAACTTCTTCTACGACCCGGCCAAGACCCAGGCCTACCTGGCGGAGGTGTCCGGGGCGGCCGTCGCGTAGAGGCCCTCGTCCGACCCGTCCAGGGCAGCCGCGGGGAGCTTCGGCGGCGCGTACCGCCGCAGGGGCTCCCCGCCCGGGTCGGGCCGCACGGCCCCCAGCACCGGGTTGGCCGCGACGGGCGACACCTTCACCTTCGCGCCGGGCCGCGGCGCCTGCACCACCATCCCGTCGCCGACGTAGAGGGCGACGTGCGTGGCCTCGGGGAAGTAGACGACCAGGTCGCCCGGCCGCAGGTCGCTCAGCGGAATGTGCTTCAGCCGCGTCCACTGCTCCTGGCTGGTCCGCGGAATCGGCGTGCCGGCGTGCCCCCAGGCCTGCGCGGTCAGCCCCGAACAGTCGTACGCCGTCGGGCCCTGAGCGCCCCACTCGTAGGGCTTCCCGAGCTGCCCCACGGCGTAGCGCACAGCCCTGTCGCCCTCCTGCGTCGGTCTGCGCTCGTTGCTGAGCGCCCCCGAGGCCATGAACTTCTTCTGCGCGGCGGCGATCCCGTTCTTCTCGAACTCGGCGAGAGCCACCAGTTGCTCGGCGCTGAGCGAGGCCAGCAGCTTCTCCACGTCGTCGAGCCGCGCGCGTACGTCGTCCCGCGCCTTCTTCTGCCGTTCGACCAGGGCGAGCTGGACGTCGAGCGCCTTGCGCGCCTCGCGGGCGAGGTCGCTTGCCTGCTTCTCGCTGCCGACCAGCCGCCCCACCGTTTTGGCCCGCTCCCGCGCCAACTGGCCGATCACGTGCCCTTCCTCCAGCGCGTGCTGCGGATCGCGCGCGAGCAGCAGCCGTACGTAGGGGGAGATGTCGGTGCTGCCCTGGTACTGCTGGCGGGCCAGCCGGCCCGCCGCCCCGCGGCTGTCGTGCAGGGAGAGCCGGGCGCGGGCCAGGGCGGTGTCCAGCCGGTCGACCTGGGTGCGCTGCTTCTTCAGCTGCTCGGCGGTGGCGTTGTAGGTCTCTGTGGCCTGCTCGGCTTGCCGGTACAGCCGCTGAAGGTCCGTCAGCAGCTCGGACACGGACCGCGGTCCCGGCTCCGGCGGCTCCGGTACGGCCGCGGCGGACAGCGGCGCGAGGGCGGCCTGCGCCGCCACCGCCGCCGTACACACCAGACGCAGCATCCTTCCTGACACGTCATCACCTCCGGTGCGGGGGTGGGCCTTCCACTCCGCATCGTGAGCTTCAGACGTGCGCGCCGACTTCGCGCGCCGGGTGTGCGGTTCGGCGCAACCCGGTCACCCGTCGGTGTCGTCCGGCTTGCCGCCCGGCGTGGCATCCGGTCCGCTGCCGGTCCTGGGCTCCGGCCGGGACCACGGCCACCTGAGCCGGGTGCCTTTCTTCCCTGCCCCTGAGTCACCTTCGGTGGCGAACTCGTACTTCCACCCCTGGTGCAGCCCGAGGCGCTTGCTGTGGCCGCGGGGCACCCGGCGGTAGACCAGGACGGTGGGCGGGCCGCCCGCGGCGTCCGGGACCGGGATGCGGTACGTCTTGGGCGGATGCCCGGTGGGCCCCAGCAGCACGGGCAGCACCCGGCCGTCCATCGGCCCGCCCTCGAAGGGGGTGTCTTCGCTCTTCACGGCACCAGTGTCAGCCATCGTCGCACGCCAGGGCGTGCACCAGCGCGGCGGTCTGTGGGTCCCGGCCGGCGGTCACGGTCATGACGGCCACGAACTGCTCGACCAGCCAGTCCCGCAGCTCGTCGACCGGCGGCTGCTTGTCCTCGTCGAGCCAGATCAGGGAGGCCGCCTCCACGGCCGTGATCCACATCCGCACGGTCATGCGCAGCCGTGGCCCCGGGTCCGCGACCCCGAGGTGGCTGACGATGTGCTCGGCAGCGGCCCGGCGCACGCCGTCCACTATGGCGGTCGTGCGGGACGTCTCCACCACGCTGCCGCCCTGGAGCAGGGCGCTGAAGCCGGCATCGTGCTCGTCGACGAAGGTCAGATAGCGGTCCAGGGCCCGGGTGAGGCGGGGGAGGAGCGGGCCGGCGCGGGGCTCGTCGAAGCAGTGCTGGAGCTCCTCGGCGGCGGACCTGAGGGCGGCCTCGTACAGCTGCTGCTTGCCGCCGGGGAAGTACCGGTACACCAGCGGCCGCGAGACCCCGGCTGCCTCCGCCACGTCGTCCAGCGAGACGTCCTCGGGCGCGCGGTGCGCGAACAGGGACAGGGCCGCGTCGAGGAGCTGGGCACGGCGTTCCTCGACGCTGAGCCTTCGGTAGGCGGGGGTGGCGGCGGCGGGGGTCATGTCGGGCAGCGTAACCGGTGCCCCCCCACCGGGACCTAGGCCAATAGGCCCGACGACCTCCACAGCCGCCGCCCGACCCCCCGGAGCACCCCGATGTCGTCGAGGAAGTCCGTCAGCCGCTTCGCCCCCGTCTGCATGACCTCCCGCCGGTGTCCGCTCGCCTTCACCTGGGCCGTGGCCTCGCGCTTGTCCAGGCCGACGTTCGTGTAGACCTCCGGGTTGACAAAGGCGACCGAGAACACCCGCGCGAACTCACCGGAGGTGATCCGCGTGAACTCCTGCGACCACTTCGGCGCCGTCACCATCTGCCGCCGCAGCTCCTCACGCGCGTACCGCACATGCCGGGCCTCCTCCACGACGTGGATCCGCGTGACGCCCCGGATCAGCGGCTGCACCCGCTCGTCCGGGAACGTCAGCCGCTGCATCCAGTCCAGGACCTCCTCGCCGAGCAGGGTCGCCGTGAAGGACCCCGGCGTGGTGGAGATCGTCTTGAACAGCCGCCCCAGGTTCTGGTGCACCCGGCTCACCGGGTACCAGGGCGTCCCGCCGTGCGCGATCAGCCGGGCGAACATTTTCGAGTGCCGGCACTCGTCCTCGATCTCGGTCAGCGCGTACCGCACGTGCGCGCTCGTGGCCGCCTTGTCGTAGATGTGCCGGACGAGCAGCTGCATGAGGATGATCTCGAACCAGATGCCGAGCGAGGCGAGCGCCGCGGCCTCGTGCTGCGAGAGCAGGATCCGCTGCTCCTCGCTCATCCGCTTCCACAGCGGCGTGTCGTACAGCGACACCAGCTCAGGCGGCCAGAACCACTTGCCCTCCTCGAAGGGCGCGTCCCAGTCCAGCTCCTTGTCCGGGTCGAAGGAGTGCTTGGCGGAAGAGTCGAGCAGCCGCTCGGCCACCTGCTCCCGGTCCTTGAGCAGTCCGAGCGCGTCGCGCAGTCCTGCAAGCGCGTCGGCTTCCGTCACGGTCGTCATCGCTGTTCCACCTCGTTGCCCGGGGCCACCTATACGGCTCTTATGAGACTGCCTGTCAGCAAGGCCGTCAATCCCTTGCGCAGGACTTGTTGACTCGGCGTCTACGTGTGAGCCTGCGAGGTATGCCGACCTACGACCTGTACGCCAAGGACCCGGGTGACCCGCAATGGCAGGTGCCCGCGAGCGGCGCGGCCCGCTTCAGCTGGGAGTACGACGACGGCCGCGACCGGCTGCTCGCCCTGTACCAGAAGGGCAAGGACAAGCAGTGGGACGGGCAGAAACGGATCGACTGGGACCTGGAGGTGGACCCGCACGACCCGCTCGGGACCCCGGACGAGGCGATGAACCTCTACGGGACGCCGTACTGGGCGAAGATGACCGACCAGGACAAGGGCGAGCTGCGCAAGCACTACGCCTCCTGGCAGTTCAGCCAGTTCCTGCACGGCGAGCAGGGCGCGATGATCTGCGCGGCGCGCATCGTGGAGTCGGTCCCCGACCTGGACGCGAAGTTCTACTCGGCGACCCAGACGATGGACGAGGCCCGGCACGCCGAGATCTACGGCCGCTTCCTGCACGAGAAGATCGGGATGGTCTACCCGATCAACGACAACCTCCAGTCCCTCCTCGGCGACACCCTCCGCGACAGCCGCTGGGACATGCCGTACTTGGGCATGCAGGTACTGATCGAGGGCCTGGCCCTCGCCGCCTTCGGCATGATCCGCGACACGACGAACAAGCCCCTGCCGAAACAGATCCTGGCGTACGTCATGCAGGACGAGGCCCGGCACGTGGCCTTCGGCCGCATGGCGCTGCGCGACTACTACAAGCAGCTCACGGACGCGGAGTTGAGGGAACGCGAGGAGTTCGTCATCGAGGGCTGCTATCTGATGCGCGACCGCCTGCGGGGCGTGGAAGTCCTGGAGAACTTCGGCATCCCCCGGCAGGAGGCCGAGGAACTGAGCGAGAAATCCGAATTCCTCCAGCTCTTCCGCCAGTTGCTCTTCAGCCGCATCGTCCCCTGCGTCAAGGACATCGGCCTGTGGGGCAAACGCCTCCAGCAGGCCTACGTCGACATGGGTGTCTTCGAGATGGGCAACTCCAACCTCGACCTCCTCATGGCCCAGGACGAGGAGATCGCCGAACAGCTCGACGCCGAGCGCTTCGCGGCGGAGGAGCGGGAGCGGGTGGCGGAGGTGGAGGAGGCGATCGAGGCGGGGGCGGCCGAGTCCTGACCGCTCACCCGTGTGCAGTAGCGTGCTGGCGTGTCCATGTCTCCACCGCCTCAGCCGCCCCAGCACCCCTACGGCGGGCAGCCCGCGCCGCAGCCGTACGGATCCCCGTACCCCCAGCAGCCCGCCCCACAGCCGTACGGAGCGGCTTACCCCCAGGCGCCCTAGCCCGCCTGGGGCGCCCCGCCGATGGTGCCGCCGTCCCCGAAGAAGCGCCGGACGGGCCTGATCCTCGGGATCGTGGGCGGCGGCGTCGGCGTGCTCGTGGCCATCGTGGTGCTGCTCGCGCTGATCGGGCTGAAGGCCGAAAGCGGATTCCCCGAGGCGAAGATGAGGCTCACCCTGCCCAAGGTGCTGCTCGACGAGAAGTACGAGCTCACGGAGGACCTCTCCGACTCCGAGGGCCAGAAGATCGCGGACGAGGCGGACGGCGCCTGGGACGCCAAGGTCACCGCCGGGGTGGTCGGCCGCTACAGCCTCGGCGGCGACGAGACCAAGGGCACCTTGGTGGTGTCGGGCATGTACGGCCGGTTCAAGAACACCGGCGAGGCCCGCGACAACATGATGAAGGGTGCCGCCGAGGGGGACGGTGCCACGCTGGGCGTCGCGCCGAAGGACTTCGACCTGGGCATCACGATCACCTGCGAGGTGCTCACCCAGGAGCAGCTCGGCACGAAGACGACCCTCCCGGTCTGCGGCTGGGCCGACCCCAACACCGGGGCCTCCGTGGCCGAGGTGGCCGCGGAGACCATGACGCAGGACCCGTCCGATGTGGATCTGGAGGCCGCCGCGAGGAACACCCTCAAGATCCGCTCCGAGATGATCAAAGCGATCGGCTGACCTCCGGCGCCGCGGCCTGCGACGGAAAGGACGTCCGCAGGGTGAAGGCGTACGGCGTCGGACCGTGCGACCGCAGATGCAGCAGGCGGTCCTCCGCCTCGCCGACCGTGGGGCGGTGGCCCGCCGGGACCCACCACAGGGCCGTCACCGCCTCCGCCAGCCGTTCGAACCACTCGCGGCGGCGGTGAGCATCTCGCGGTGCCGGCCCTGGTACATGAAGGCGGTCAGGGCGTCGGTGTCCCGCCACACCGACATGTTGACGATCAGCCACTCGTCCCCGAAGACGGGCACGTCCGTGGCGTTGCCGGACTCGCTCTGCAGCCGCCAGACGAAACCGTCGGCGGCGTCCGCGTCGGCGTTCACCGGGTCGAGCGCGTCGACGAAGTCCTTCAACTGCGGGGAGTCCAGCGGGGCCTTGAGACGGGCGATGTTGACCTGGGCGAGTTCGTACGGGGCGGCAGCTGTCATGACCGAACGGTAGGTCGGGGCTCCCGGCCCGCGGTACCCTCCGTCTCATCAAGCGGGCACCCCCGCGCCCGGCTACGAGTGCAGCACCGCCTCCATCACCGCCTTCGCGATCGGCGCCGCGGTCCCGCCCCCGCTGATGTCCCCGCGCCGCGCCGACGCGTCCTCCACCACCACGGCGACCGCGACCTTCGGCGCCACGTCGTCGTCGTCCTGCGCCCAGGCGACGAACCAGGCGTACGGCGTACCGGCGTTGCCGATGCCGTGCTGGGCGGTGCCGGTCTTGCCGCCCACCGTCGCGCCCGGGATCGAGGCGGTCATGCCGGTGCCCTCGGCGACCACGTCCATCATCAGCTCCCTCAGCCGCGTGGCCGTCGTCGGATGCATCACCTGCCGCACCGGCCGGGAGCCGGCCGTGGACACCGTGCCCCCGCTGCTGCGGGTGGTCCGCTCCACCAGGTACGGCGGCCGCACCTGCCCGTCGTCGGCGACCGCCGCCGCCACCATCGCCATCTGCAGCGGCGTGGCCCGTGTGTTGTACTGCCCGATGGACGACAGCGCCAGTTGCGCCCGGTCCACGTGCGAGTCGAACGTGCTCGGCGAGACCGAGAAGGGGATCTTCAGCCCCTTGTCGTTGAAGCCGAAGCCCCGCGCTGTGGTCCCCATGGCGTGCACGCCCATGTCCACGCCCAGTTTCGCGAACACCGTGTTGCACGACCACTCGAAGGCATAGCGAAGGGAGGCGTTCTCGCAGCCGTCGGCCTCGTTCGCCAGGCGCGTGGTCGTGCCGGGCAGGGGGTATGGGTCCGGCGAGTCGGTCGGCGCGTCGAGGTCCGGCACCACGCCCGCGTCCAGTGCGGCCGCCGCGGTGATCACCTTGAAGGTCGAACCCGGCGGATACGTCTGCCGCACCGCCCGGTTGAGCATCGGCTTCTCCGGATCGTCGTTCAGCCGCGCCCAGGCCGCCGTCACCGCCGGCCCGTTCCCGGACAGCTCCGCCGGGTCGTACGACGGGGTGGACACCAGCGCCAGAATCCGGCCCGTCGTCGGCTCGATCGCCGCCACCGCGCCCTTGCGGGGGCCGAGCCCCTCGAACGCGGCCCGCTGGGCTGCCGCGTTGAGGGTGGTGACGACGTTGCCGCCCGGGTTCCGCGCGTGCGTGAGGTCGTTCCACAGGGGGAGCCCCGAGAGCATCGGGTCCGTGCCCGACAGCACCTCGTCCTCGGTGTGCTCCAGGAACGTCGTCCCGTACCGCTGCGAGGCGAACCCGGTGACCGGCGCGTACAACGGCCCGTCCGTGTACGCCCGTTCGTAGCGGAGCTGCTCGCCGCTGTCCTTGGAGCCGGTGACCGGCCGCCCGGCGACCAGGATCTCGCCGCGCGGCTGCTCGTAACGGGCGATGGTGGCACGGCGGTTGGCCGGGTTGTCGTCGTAGGACGGGGCCTGGACGACCTGGAGCCAGGCCGTGTTCACCAGGAGCGCCACCAGCAACAGGACGCAGAAGGCCGCGGCGTGTCGGATGTATCGGGTCAACGGGCGTTCTCCTCACGGGTCATGGGGCCACCTGCCCGTCGTACTCCCGGCGCGCGACATGGCTCACCCGGATCAGCAGCGCCACGATGGCCCAGTTGGTGACGACCGACGAGCCGCCCTGGGCCAGGAACGGCATCGCCATGCCGGTCAGCGGGATCAGGCCCGTCACCCCGCCCGCGATGACGAACACCTGGAGCGCCACGATCGAGGCGAGACCGACCGCGAGGAGCCGGCCGAAGGGGTCCCGCAGGGCGTGGCCCGCCCGGTAGCCGCGCTGGACGAGCAGGGCGTACAGCAGGAAGACGGCGGACAGGCCGGCCAGGCCCAGCTCCTCTCCGGCCGTCGCCAGGATGAAGTCCGACTTGGCTGCGAAGCCGATGAGGATCGAGTGGCCGAGGCCGAGCCCGGTGCCGAGCACCCCGCCCGCCGCGAACGCGAACAGCGACTGGGCCACCTGGTTGGGGCCCTGGCCGGCCTGGATGGACGCGAAGGGGTGCAGCCAGTCCTCGATGCGGCTGTGCACGTGCGGCTCCAGCCAGCCGACGGCGATCGCCCCGAACGCGGCCAGCAGCAGGCCGACCGCGATCCAGCCGGTCCGGCCGGTGGCGACGTACAGCAGGATGATGAACAGGCCGAAGAACAGCAGCGAGGTGCCCAGGTCCCGTTCGAGCACCAGGACGCCGACGCTCAGCAGCCAGATCGCCACCACCGGGCCGAGCACCCGCCCGGTGGGCAGCTGCAGCCGCCACACGCGGCGGCCCGCGTACGCCAGCGCGCTGCGGTTGGCGGCCAGGTACGCGGCGAAGAACACGGCCAGCAGCACCTTCGCGAACTCGCCCGGCTGGATGGAGAACCCGGCGATCCGGATCCAGATGCGGGCGCCGTTCACGGCCGGGAAGAGGATGGGCAGCAAGAGCAGCGCCAGCGCGGCGACGACGCAGACGTAGGCGTAGCGCTGGAGCCACCGGTGGTCGCGCAGCATGAGCACGACGAGGATGAACAGCCCCACCCCCAGCGTGGACCACACCAGCTGGATG
Source organism: Streptomyces sp. NPDC005202 (assembly GCF_040608235.1). Classification (NCBI taxonomy): domain Bacteria; kingdom Bacillati; phylum Actinomycetota; class Actinomycetes; order Kitasatosporales; family Streptomycetaceae; genus Streptomyces; species Streptomyces sp. NPDC005202. The sequence goes on from NZ_JBEXHW010000008.1 coordinate 180,371, forward strand.
GGCGCGGCCCGGTCTCCGGGGGTCTCCAGGTCGAGCCGGTAGATCAGCACCAGGCCCAGCCCGTTGAGCAGCACGCCGATGGGCAGCAGGAGCGGGTCGGCGTACGGCGCCCGCAGGCGGACCGCGCCATGCGCGAGCAGCGCGAGCACGCCGAGCCCGGCGCCGTAACCGGCGGCGCCGGGCGGGACGGTGCCGTACCTCGCCAGGCCGACGGCGCAGTAGCCGTACACGGACAGCAGGACGGCCAGGACGATGAGGGCGAGTTCGACGCCGCGCCGCCGGGGGAGGCGGACGGCGGGCGTGGGCGGGTCCGCCGCTGCCACGGTGGTTCCGACCTTGGTCATGCCCGGAACTTACCTAAAAGAGCCGTCTTGTCTGCCTTGAGGGTCGGCACCAGCGTGGCGCGGGCCCGACGTTGTCGATGTAGCGCGCCGCCTCCCATGCCCAGGCGCCGTCCGCCGGGAGGTACCAGATGCGGTTGCCCTGCGCGTTCTCGCCCGCCGTCTTGCAGTAGATCCAGACGATCTCGCCCTCCCGGGCGTGCCGGATCACCCGGCTGCCGCGGTCCGGCCGGGTGTGCAGGGCCAGGCCTCCCCGCGCCGCGCTGCGGCCCCGGAAGAAGCGTGGGTCGTCGTCACCCCGGTTGTCGCGGACGTCGCCGCGCACGCCGGGACCGTCGGCCCGTTGGCCTGACTCGTCGGGGCGGCCGGTGCCCGGGTCGTCGCCCTGGTCGTCGTCGGCGACGGCGGGCGTGACGGTGGCCGCGGCGACGAGGGCACCGGCGGCGGCCGCCACGGCCAGACGGGAGAGGGAGGAGCGCAGGGGCATGGAGGACCTCCACCTGAGGCAGGGGCGGGCGGGGGGGCGAAGCTGACTGATCGCCACATCAGGAGCGCCGTACGTCGTACGCCCGTCACGCTGCACCATCGGGGACGGCGTCGTCGGCCGGTGCGCACGGAGGCACCGGCGGATGCTGAGGCAGCGTCAGCGTCGCCACAGCCCCGCCGTCCGGCGCGTTGGGGAACTCCAGCCGGGCGCCCAGCACCTCCGCCTGGCCCAGCGCGATCGTCAGCCCGAGCCCGTGCCCCGTCGTGCCGCCCTCCGTACGGAAGCGCTGCGGCCCGTGCTCCACGAGATAGTCCGGGTAGCCGTCGCCGTGGTCCCGCACGGTGACCACCGGCCCGTCCACCGTCAGCACCACCGGCGGCCGCCCGTGCTTGTGCGCGTTGGCGACGAGGTTGCCGATCACCCGCTCCAGCCGCCGCCGGTCGGTCTCCACATACACATCCCGCACGACCCTGACCTTCACGTACGCCCCCGCCGCGCACACCACCCGCTCCGCGAGCGCCCCCAGGTGCTCGGCGTCCAGATCCAGCCGCTCCCGCCCGGCGTCCAGACGGGAGATCTCCAGCAGGTCCTCGGTGAGCGTGCGCAGCGCGGCCACCCGGTCGCGCACCAGCTCCGTCGGGCGACCCGGCGGCAGCAGCTCGGCCGCCGCGTGCAACCCGGTCAGCGGGGTGCGCAGCTCGTGCGCCACGTCCGCGGTGAACCGCTGCTCGGCCAGCAGCTTGCTCTGCAGCGACGACGCCATCGAGTCCAGCGCGGCGGCGACCGCGGCGACCTCGTCCTGCGGGCGCGTCGGGTCCTTCGTCAGGGGGTCGTTCACGCGCGCGTCCAGGTCACCCGCGCTGATCCGCCGCGCCACCCGCGCCGTGGCGTGCAGCCGCCGGGTCACCCGCGTCACCGCGAAGGCGCCGACCAGCAGCGTCGCCCCGATCGCCAGCCCCGACGACCACAGGATCGCCCGGTCCAGCCCGGCGATGGTGCGGGCCTGCTGCGAGTAGTCGACCTCGACGGCCAGCGTCCGCCCGCCGCCGACGGGCCCCGCCGCCCACATCGTCGGCCGCCCGTGGTGCCGGTCGACCATCGTGCCGCGCTCCCCCCTCGCCGCCAGCCGCCGCAGCGGCTCGGGCAGCCCCTCCGGGTCGACACCGGCGCCCGGCAGCAGCGTGTCCCCGGCCTCGAACGCGCTCGTCGCGTCCTTCAGCCGGGACAGCGCCAGGGCGCGGGCCTGCCCGACGGTCTGGTCGGTCACCGAGACGTGCACGAGGACGCCGAGCAGCGCGGCGAGCGCGCAGCACATCACCGTGATGAAGGCCGCGGCCTTCACGGCGAGCGTCCCGGCCCACCGGGGGAGCGCGACCCTCATCGTGGGCTCGCGGAGGGGGGCTCGGCGGGGTGGGACGAGGACTCGGAAGGGCTGGACGAGGACTCGGAGGGTCGGGACGAAGGGCTGGGCGAACGGCGAGGCGATCGCTCGGGGGACCAATGACCTGGTGAAACGATTACTCAGTCGTGTGGCTTGCGGCTGCCCGGCTGCCCGCCTGCCCGGCTGCACGCCTGCCCGGCTGCCCGGCTGCCCGTCTGCCGGCCTGCACGCCTGCCCGTCTGCCGGCCTGCCCGGCTGCCCGTCTGCCGGCCTGCACGCCTGCCCGTCTGCCGGCCTGCACGGCTGCCCGTCTGCCGGCCTGCACGGCTGCCCGTCTGCCGGCCTGCCCGGCTGCCCGTCTGCCGGCCTGCACGGCTGCCCGTCTGCCGGCCTGCCCGGCTGCCCGTCTGCCGGCCTGCACGCCTGCCCGTCTGCCGGCCTGCCCGGCTGCCCGTCTGCCGGCCTGCACGCCTGCCCGTCTGCCGGCCTGCACGGCTGCACGGCTCCTCGGCGGTCACTCCGCCAGTTCCTCCAGCAACCGGGCCGTCGACAGCCCGGCCCGCAGGTAGTCGACGAACAACTCGTTGTGCAGCGCCCAGGGGGAGCGGCGGGCGCGGATCAGCCGGATCGCCTCGTCGGCGGAGCGCCCCCGGCGGATCAGGGCGTGCGCAACGACCAGACCCGAGCGGTTGTACCCGTGGTAGCAGCGGACGAGGACCCGGCGGCCCTCGTCGAGCGCGTCGCAGACGGCCTCGGCCAGCCGCATCACGCCCGCGAGCTGCGTCCCGTCCAGCGGCCCGTCGGGAATCGGCCACACATGGTGCTCGACGCACGGGTCGGGCCCGTGCCCCGGCAGCCTGAGCAGGGTCTGCACAAGATCGAACTCGTCCCGCACGACGGCGAATTCCAGTTGCCCGGAGGGACCATTGAACTCGTGCCCGCCCATCCACAGGCCGGGCACGATCTCGTTCCACGGGCTGTCCGGAGCCGGTACGTCGGGTTGCTTTCTGCGGGTCCGCAACAGCGCCTCCCCAACTCCCCCCAACTGCTCTCAAAGGTAGCCGGGTTCTTGCCCCTGGAGCACCCCGCCTGTTCCCATGGTCATGGGGTGATGGTGCATGAGCGGACTCCGCGTCATACCGGCCTGGCGCCACGGACAGGAACGGCTGTACGTCTGCCACGCCGACGGAAGGAACGTCGCCTGGTACGACCGAGAGGCGGCCCGAGTCAACCTGCTCAGCGAGGATCACAGGGACGACGTGCTGGAGGCGCTGGGCCCCTTCCTGACCGGTCCGGTCATGGTGGGCCCGCCCCCCGTCCCGACCCCCGCGGAGCTGGCCCGCCTCTCCCTCCACCCGGACGACGACCTGGCGCCCAACCGCCCCGGCGAGGCCCTGCTGATCGCCCTCGACCGGGACGCGGGCCCCGCACACCGCCTCCGCCCGGACCCGCGCCGCCGGGCGCTCACGGCCGAGCAGACGGTCGGAGAGGCGCTGGACCGCCTGGACGGTGCGGGCTGGCACGCCCTGCACTCGATCCCGCTGCCCGGCGGGGACCGCATCCACCACCTGGTGATCGGCCCCGGCGGCCTCTTCGCCGTCCACACCCTGTACGCCCGCAAGCAGCGGGTGCTGGTCGCCGACCCCGTGGTCACGCTGGGCCGCCGCGAGGCGCAGCCGCTGCTGCGCCGCGTCCGCGCCGACGCCGACCGCGCCTCCTACGCCCTGACGGCCGAGGTTCACCCGGTCCTGGCCCTCGCCGGCCCCGCCGACCTCCGCGTGACCACCCCGCCCCGCGAGGTCCGCATCCTCCAGGACACGGAGCTGGAGGGCCTGGCCCGGCTGGGGGGTGTGCTGAAGCCGGCGGATGTGGAGGCGCTGCATGCGATGGCCCGGGACCGGCACACGTGGACGCGGGTGTAGGGGGGCGGGGAACTGTGCGCTGGTGCGGGCCTCGCTGGGGAACTGCACCCCCGGACCCCGGCTCCGCGCAAGTGCTGCACCTGGGCTCCCGCCCCTCCGGTCTCTCCTCCCGCCTCTCCTGCCTCTCACGCTCCTCCTGTCCCTCCCGGCCCGCGGGCAGTAGCCCCCCGGGGCGGAACGGGTGGGCGCGGGTGGCCCGGTGACGCTGGGGTGCGCGGGCGGCCCCGGTGACGCCGGGTTGCGCGGGCGCACGTGATGTTCAGGGCAAGGGGCGGGCACGTTCGACGTCCAGCAGCGGCGCCAGCAGATCGCCGTAGTCCTGAAGCCGGGGAACGATGTCCGAAGCCATGAATTCCAACCGCTCCGGCACCCGGCACTCCTCCACCTCCTCCCACGTCACCGGCGCCGAAACCATCGGCTCGGCCCGCGCCCGCAGGGTGTAGGGCGCCGCCGTCGTCTTGCGCGCGGCGTTCTGACTCCAGTCGACGAACACCTTCCCCGGCCGCAGACTCCGCGTCATCCGGTGCAGAACCAGCCGCGGCATCGCCCGCTCCGCCTCCACGGCCAGCCCCTTCGCGTACTCCGTCGTCCGCTCACTGGACGCCGCCCGCACCTCGGCCAGCAAATGCAACCCCTTCGACCCGGACGTCTTCGCGTACGCCTCGATCCCGTCCGCCGCGAGCCGCTCCCGCAGCCACACCGCCACCCGGCAGCACTCCACCACGGTCGTCGGCGGCCCGGGATCGAGGTCGAACACCAGCCGGTCCGCCTCCCCCGGCGCCCCGATCACCCACTGCGGCGTATGGAACTCGGTCACCAGATTCGCCGCCCACATCAGACTCGGCAGGTCCTGCACCAGCACCATCCGCGCCGGCCCCTCCGACCGCGGCACCTCGGCGGTGGTGACCCACTCGGGCGTACCGGGCGGCACGTTCTTGACGAAGAACACCTGGCCGTCGGGCCCGTCCGGGTACCGCAGGAAGGACAGCGGCCGGTCCCTCAGATGGGGCAGCAGGGCGTCGGCGATCGTCGCGTAGTAGTGCAGCATCTCGCCCTTGGTGAAGCCGGTCGCCGGATACAGCACCTTCTCCAGATTGCTGAGCGTGAGCCGTCGTCCCTCCACCTCTGTGATCGGCGTCATACGATGAGAATCCCACGAAAATCGCCACAAACCGTCCGACATATATCCGGAAGGTGCTGCACGTGCGATCCATTTGGAACGGCGCCATCTCGTTCGGCCTGGTCAACATCCCGATCAAGCTGGTGAACGCCACCGAGAGCCACACCATCTCCTTCCGCCAGATCCACCTGGAGGACGGCGGCCGCATCCGCTACCGCAAGTTCTGCGAGCTGGAGGACCGCGAGGTCACCCAGGCGGAGATCGGCAAGGGCTACGAGGACGCCGACGGCACCGTCATCCCGATCACCGACGAGGACCTGGCCCACCTGCCGCTCCCTACCGCGAAGACGATCGACATCGTGGCCTTCGTCCCGGCCGACCGGATCGATCCCCTCCAGATGGAGAACGCGTACTACCTCGCCGCGAGCAGCACCCCCGCCGCCAAGCCGTACACGCTGCTGCGCGAGACCCTCAAGCGCAGCCAGAAGATCGCGATCGCGAAGTTCGCCCTGCGCGGCCGCGAGCGCCTGGGCATGCTGCGCGTGGTGGACGACGTCATCGCGATGCACGGCCTGCTGTGGCCGGACGAGATCCGCGCCCCGGAGGGCGTCGTCCCGGACGCCAACGTCACCGTCCGTGACAAGGAGCTCGACCTCGCGGACGCCCTGATGGACACCCTCGGCGAGGTGGACCTCGATGACCTGCACGACGAGTACCGCGAGGCCCTGGAGGAGGTCATCGCGGCAAAGGCCGCCGGCGAGGCACCCCCCCAGGCCCCCGAACCCGCCCGCGGTGGAAAGGTCCTCGACCTGACGGCCGCCCTGGAGAAGAGCGTCCGAGCGGCCAGGCAGTCCCGGGGCGAGGAGGTGGGGGAGCAGGCCGAGGCGGCCGAGGAAGCCGAGGTCAGACACCTCCCACGACGCAAGTCGACGCGCGCCGCCCCCAAGGAGGCGGCCGGCGAGAAGTCGACGTCCACGGCGAAGAAGACGGCAGCGAAGAAGTCGACGGCATCGGCAAAGACGTCGACGTCCAAGTCGGCACAGGGCGCGAAGAAGACCGCGTCGAGCAGCAGGACGACGGCCAAGAAGACCCCGGCAAAGAAGACCCCGGCAAAGAAGACGGCAGCCCGCAAGCGGACGGCTTGAGGAGCGCTTGGCTGCTCCCTGTTCGTTCCCCGGGTGCCTTGCGAGGGGGCTTGCCGTCTTCCCCGCCGCACTTTCTGCCGCGCGGCCCTTTCTTCCTCGTGGCACTCTCTGGTCCGCGGCGCCCTCTTCCCGCCGCACTCTCTTCTCCGCGCAACGGCGCTCGCTCACGGCGGCGCTCGCCCGCGACGGCGCTCGCCCGCGGCGGCGCTCGCTCACGGCGGCGCTCGCTCACGGCGGCGCTCGCTCACGGCGGCGCTCGCCCGCGGCGGCGCTCGCCCGCGGCGGTGCTCGCCCGCGGCGGTGCTCGCCCGCGGCGGCGCTCGCTCACGGCGGCGCTCGCCCGCGGCGGTGCTCGCCCGCCGCGGCGCTCGCTCACGGCGGCGCTCGCCCGCGGCGGCGCTCGCTCACGGCGGCGCTCGCCCGCGGCGGCGCTCGCCCACGGCGGCGCTCGCCCGCAACGGCGCTCACCCAAGGCGGCGGAGCCCGGCGGTGCCGAACCGACCGCAAGCCCCCAAGGCGTTCGTCGGCTGCCGGCCGCGGCGTTGCGGCCTACCGAACGCGCCGCAGCGCCAGCACCGCGTTGTGCCCGCCGAAGCCGAACGAGTTGCTCAGCACAAGATCCCCGTCGCCGGGCAACGCACGCGGCGCCCCCGTCACCACGTCCAGCCCGATCTCCTCGTCGACCTCCGTGCACCCCACGGTCGGCGGCACCACCCCGTGGTGCAGGGTGAGCACGGCCGCAACGGCCTCGACACCCCCGGCGGCCCCCTGCAGATGCCCGAGGTGTCCCTTGAGCGCGGTCACCGGCACGTCCCGCTGCCCGAGCACGGGCCGCAACGCCCCCGCCTCGGCCAGATCCCCCTCCACGGTGGCCATGGCATGCGCATTGACGTGAACGACTTCCACGACATGCCCCGCGGCATCCCGCACCGCCCGCCGCAGCGCCACCGCGACCCCGCTGCCCGTCGGATCGGGCGCGGCCATGTGATGCGCGTCGGCGGACAGTTCCCATCCGGCGGCCTCGCAGTAGATCCGGGCCCCACGCGCCCGGGCATGCTCCTCGGCCTCGAGTACGAGCAGCCCGGCCCCCTCCCCGTTGACGAACCCGTCACGATCCTTGGCGAAGGGCCGCGACGGCGAGGAACTGTCCTCGAGCCCGAGGTCGGACAGGGCCCGCATGGCCGCAAACGAGGCCATGATCGCCGGTGTGACGACGGCCTCCGCCCCACCCGCGAGGGCGACGTCGACGCGGCCGTACCGTATGCGGTCGATGGCCTGCCCGATCGCCTCGGTCCCGGAGGCGTAGGCACTGGTCACGGTGCGGGCCTCACCGGTGATGTGCAGGTCGAGTGAGACCTGGGAAGCGGCCTGCGAGGGCACGGTCATGGGCCTGGTGAGCGGCGACACGGCCCGCGGCCCCTTGTCCCGCAGCTTCCGGTCCCCGCCGACCAGCACGGAGGCATCCCCGAGGATGGCCCCCAGACTGACCCCCACCCGCTCGGGATCAAGCCCGCTCTCCCGGGTGCCGCCCTCCGCGAACCCGGCATCGGCCCAGGCCTCCCGGGCGGCCAGCACGGCGAACTGTGCGGCCCGGTTCATCCGCCGAGCAGCCGGCCGCGGCAGCAACTCCCCGGGATCCACCGGCACGACCCCGGCCACCCGCACGGGCAGCCCGTCGAACTCCCCTCCCTCCAACTCCCTTATGCCATGCCGCCCGTCGAGCAACCCCTGCCACAACTCGCCCACGCCGACACCGAGCGGCGTCACAGTCCCGAGCCCGGTGACGACGACTCGCCGCGGCGCCGGGACGGAGGCCTCCCGCACGGGGCGCGGCCGATGCCGTACGACGTACCCCTCCCGATCGGCCTCCTCGGCCCACCGCCGCACCTCGGCATCGGAGAGGGTCTCACCGCTTCCTTCGTCGAGATCCCGATGCCACACCCCCCACCGCCGCACATACGTCACCTCGACGCCCTCCGGATCCACGGCCCGCAGCCGGCTCACGCGGTCCCCGTCCCGGAACACGACCCCGTCGAGCCGCAGCGACGACACCAGCGGAACGCCCCCCACATCCAACCGCCGACAGGCGAGGGTCACCCGCCGCTGCCGCTCCAGGACCTCGTCGCGGTCCACCCCGCCGAGCGGTGGCCGCAGCGTCACCCGAATCGTCTCGGGGGACTCGGGCAGGGTGTGCATCACGACACGCCACCGCTGCCGCTCCACGTCCTCCTGGGACAGGGCGACCAGGTCGCCGGGGATGACCTCGGCGGCGCTCACGACGTGGGGAGTGATGGGGACTTCTGGCATCTCGGATGAATGGGATATATCCGTTACAGCTTCCTGTGACGCGAACTGCCATATGGCAGACCACCTCAAGTGAACGGAACGAAGGTTAGAAAGGCCATGGGGCTAGATAAGCCTCCCAAACAGGACGCATGTACGAATACCCTCAACCGCCCTGATATGCCTCATGGTTGAGCGGGTGACCCCGAAGTCCCGTGCGGCATGTCACGTCAACGGCTGTGCGGTGGCTTGCGTTGTTAATCCGATTCGCCCAGATCGTCCTCGTCCAGTCCGTGAGCGGCCATCAGGTCCGCGGCCTCACGCTGCGCGTGCTCCAGGGGAGAACGCGGACAACGGCACGAACTCCCCGACCGGCCCAACGGCCATCCACCGCTTCAGCCGGGTGCTCTGATAGTCGTTGCCGTTGCGCGCGTCGAACCGGGCGGCGATCCCCAGCGCCCGCTCCCGGAGCTCACCAGCGAGGGCGGCGACGCGGGTGTCGACAGATGGCGCTCGATCAGATCGAGGCCGCGGCCGGCGTTGGGCCGACCACCCCACGGTCACGGTCGGCGAGTGGCGTTACGCGGGGCGTGGCTACTCGCCGGAAGCGGCTCTCCTGGCTGCCTCGGTGCGGGAGGGCGGTGGTGTCCATGGCGCGTGACAGCGGTGCCAAGTCGGCTGAACTGCTCACGGTCCGGCAGGTGCTTGACGAACTGGGCGGTATCTCCCGACGCACCTTCTACCGCTGGCGGGAACTGCGCCTCGCTCCGGCCTGCATCCGCCTGCCGAACGGTGAGCTTCGCGTTCGCCGTGACGTGCTCAACGACTGGTTGCAGGAGCGTGCAGAGAGGGTGGCGTCGTGAAGTCGTACAAGGTCGTCATCTGGAAGCTCAGCATCAACCGCTCTGCGAAGAAACCGACGTACCTCGTCCGCTGGTCCGTGGACGGCGAACCCTTCCACGAGTCGCACAAGACGAAGGCGCTGGCCGACGGCTTCCGCGCGAAGCTGCTTCGGGCGGCGGACAAGGGCGAGCCATTCGACACCGTTACCGGCCTGCCGGACTCATTACGCGGTGGCAAAGCGGCCTTGTCGTTTCTGGGCCTGGCACTCAAGTACATCGATGCCCGGTGGGCGGAAGCCTCGGCAAAGCAGCGCGACAGCATGACCGACGCCCTGGCGACCGTCCTGCCCGCACTGGTCAAGCCCCGCACTGGTCAAGCCGGTCCGCGGCCGACCTGCCCCGGCTGACCTCAGGCGGGCACTGCGCTCCTACGTGCTGCCTCCGCCTCGGCGGGAGCGCGAGCGGCCCGAGGAGATCGCGTCGGCGGCGAAGTGGATCGAGAAAGCCTCGCTGCCGGTGGCGGAACTCCAGGAGATCACCCGCGCGCACAACCTGATCGACGCACTCACACAGAAGCTCGACGGCAAGCCTGCGGCCACGCAGACCTACCGCCGGCGCCGTGCGGTGGTCTTCAACACCCTTGAGTACGCCGTGGAGTTGGAGATGCTGCCCTCGAACCCTCTGAGCCGAGTTCGGCGCAAGCGGGGGAAGCGGGCCGTGCAGGAAGTCGACCGCCGAGTGGTGGTCAATCCTCGGCAGGCGCGGGAGTTGTTGGCGGCGATCACGTACGTCGGTGGCTATGAGCGGGCGAGTGGTCGACGGCTGAGGGCGTTCTTCGGCTGCCTGTACTACGCCGCTATGCGGCCCGGTGAGGCGCTGGGCCTGCGTCTCTCGGACTGCACGCTCCCGGAGAAGGGCTGGGGCCGGATCGACCTCGTGGAGACCCGACCCACCGCCGGGAAGGCGTGGACCGACTCCGGCGAGGCGCACGACCGGCGCGGTCTGAAACAGCGGGCGGACGGCGAGGTACGCATCGTGCCGATACCGCCCCCGCTCGTGCGGATGCTCCAGGACCACGTCAAGGAGTTCGGCACGGCGGAGGACGGCCGGCTGTTCGCCAGCGAGCGGGGCAACGTCGTGGCTGCTTCGTCGTACTCGCGTGCGTGGAAGCGAGCCCGAAGGTTGGCGTTCCCGCCCGAACAGGCCTCGTCCGTTCTGGCGGCTCGGCCGTACGACCTGCGGCACGCGGGTGTCTCCCAGTGGCTCAACTCAGGCGTTCCCGCGCCGGAGGTGGCCGCTCGCGCCGGTCACTCGGTGGACGTGCTGCTTAAGACCTACGCGAAATGCGTCGACGGCCAAGAGCAGGAGATGAATGACCGCATCATGCAGGGGCTCGGGGAGAGCGACGACGTCGTTGCGGAGTGACGCAACGGTAGAAGACATCGCTTCCTTTGGCTCTGGCGGTCATTGGTCAGTTCATGGCAGACCTGCTGGAACGACTGATGCCGGAGGAGTGTGCGTGTAGTTCCGGCGGGTGGTGCAGCGCCCCGACCCATGAGCGGGGAACAAGGGCGCTGCACGATCCTCACTCAGGGTGACCTTCCTGCTACCCTCGGTCCGCGCAACCTCCGGGTCGCAGGCCGATGCCGAGCAGCCATCGGTGCCACGTACTGCCGAGCCCCTTGCCGTCCGCAGTGACAGCCGCGCGTCCAGGGTCAAGCTCAGGCCACTACTGGCTCGGCAGAAGCTCTTGCACTTGCCTGGCCAGCCCACTGGTACTTCCGATCAGAGCTTGAACACTCCCCGCCAGGTCCATCCGGCGCTGAGAACCACGTTCTGCAGGGGGTCTGTCATCTCTCGTGTATCGAAGCGGAACGCCTCGACCTTGCGCCGTTTGCCGTCGGGGCCCTGCTCGGTCTCCCACTGCCGGTATACCGCGGGTGCGTGGCCACGTCCGTACTGAGCGTTGGCATTGTCAGACGAACGGTTCTCCCACCGCTCGTGGAGGAAACGAACCTCTTGCTTGTCCGGGATCAGTCGCATCCTCGTCTTGAGGCGCACGCCCACCCTTCGAACTTCGCATTCCGCCACCAGGTCGGCTTTCTCGGCAGGGAGAGCGTTGCGCACGCGGTACGGCGCATCCGGCCCGTTGAGCGCGAGCAGCGCGGCTCGGACCTCCATGTGCGGCAGCGGTCCGACACGGTCGTCGGGATACTTGGTGCCGGTCAGCTTGTTCCAAAGACGGCCCATCGCTATGCCCCCGCCCCGGTGTCCGGGCGAATCGTGCGGACGAAGGCCTGAAAGTCTCCCAGGACGGCGTCATGCTGGGCCGCGGTGGCGGTCAGAGCCAACCGGATCACCGCACGCTTGTGTGGGTCCTCGACGTCCGACAGGGACAAGTGCACCTGTGACTGGACGAGGTCGCGGCGCGCGCCGTCGACGACAGGGGAGAAGGTCAGCCGCTGGGTCAGGGCGGGCGCATCGGCGGAGCCAACTTCGCGGCGGTGAGCCACTACCACCGACTCGGCGACCTCGCGTAGGCGCTCCACCGACTCATCCGCGAGGTCGGCCAGCGTCGAGACGTCCGGCGGCACCTCGCCGTCGATGGTGATGTTTGCGGCGAACCCGGCATCCGGCTGCGGGTGCACCGCAGCGAAGGCCACGCCCGCGGCGTCGAACTCTTCCGGGTAAGCCGGGAGCCAGCCCTCTGGCAACCGGAACTCGATGGGCATGGGCAATGTCGTTGGCATTTCGGGCCCTCCTTCCAGGGGGAGTAGATCAGAACCAGTTGGTGACGCTGTCCTTGACGGAGCTGATGCCGTCGCCGACCGCGTCGGCCGCATCACCCACTGCGTCGGCCGCGTCGCCGACGGTCTTGCTCAGTTTGTCCGGATCGACAGTGATCTCGAATCCCGCTGCGCCGCCGAGGATGGGGGAGACGCCGGCCTTACCGCCGAGGTGGAACTTGCCGTCGTCGTCTTTTTTGTAGCCCCACCAGGCCTCCGCACCGGGACCGGCCCACCCCTCGGCCGTCGCGCCGAAACCGATGCCGGCGACTTCCCCACCTCCGGCGACACTGCCCTTCGCCCCGGCGAACGCCTTCGCGCCGACGGTGAACTCGTCTTTGGTCGCCTTGGCGTTGACCCCTGCCTCGGCACCTGCGAATCCGTCGGCCCTCCCGTAGACACCGGCGTAGGGTCCGTACTCGGCCCGACCTTCGGTCAACGCCCGTAGTCCTGCGGAGGCCTCGGCCTTGCCGACGACGCCCTTGTTGTTGAATCCGTAGTTCGCGGTGGCTCTGGCTCCTCCATAGCCGTCGGCGATCCCGGCGAGCTTCCAGTCTCCGTTGGTCAGCGTCCCTGTCGCGGTCGCGTGGAAGAGGTCGGCGTACGCCTTGACCGATCCCTCCTTGCCGTACTTGGGGTCGGTGGTGACGGAGAAGCCGGCACCGGGCCCGGTCAGCTTGAGTTTGCCCTCCGAGTCCCACCCGTCGGTCTTAGTGCCGACGGACTTCTGGCCCGTGTACTTGTCGACCTCGCCCTGGGCCTGGCCGTTGAAACCGGTCAATGTGCCATCACTGATGTCTCCGTCGACCACCACGGCCTGCAACGCGGTCTGGACGTCCTGGTCGGCGTCACCCACGTCCTTCACACGCTGATCGATGAGCTGCTGCCAGGAGCTGACGGACTTGCGGACGCTGTCCTGATAGTCGGGGTCGTGGACCCAGGCGGTGCGCCCGGCCTGGCTCAGCTTCTCGGTGTCGAAGGACACCAGTCCCTGGTCGGACACCTTCATGCCCGCTTCGACAGCGTCCTTGCGGGTCGATTCGAGCTTGCCGCGCAGGCTCGCAAACTGCGTGTGCGCATCACGGAGCAGGGAAGCGATGGCTTTCGCCTCGATCTGGGCCTTCTGAAACTCCTTCAGTGTGATGTCGAAGCGCTTGTTGGCGGCTTCCGCGCTCAGGCCCGTCCAGGTCTGCCCCATGGATATGCCGTGCACGTCCCGCTTGTAGCCACTTCCTGCTTATGGAACTCCTTCGCCATGCTGTCCCAGCGTTCGGCGGCCGTGGTGAGCGTTGACAGATCGGTCGTCATGATCTCGTGGTACGTCGGCATGGGTCCCCCGTTGGGTGATGCGATGGCGTAGCCCGGCGGTGGTGGGGCAGCGGTCAGAACCCGTCGAGCGACGATGACTTGCGCACCCCGGACCCGACTTCCACATCGGTCCCCGTCAGCAGTGTGTTGGTGCTCCGCAGTGCAAGGGCCGCTGACCTGCCAGGAGATGGCCGCCTTGTTCGGCATGGACGTGGTGCCGGCGAGGGTGGAGGCATTGCGGTCGAAGGCGAAACGCCTGGTCGCGCGCGGCTGGCTGGCCGAGCCCGCGCCGGGCCGGTTCACCCTCGCGCCGGGCGTGGTCTCGCCAGGCGGCGGGTCATGAGCCACCAGTAGCCGCGTCGGGGCTTGTCCATCAGCACGGGCGGTCTCCGGGGTGAGTGTCCGCGGAGAGCTCCGTGGTGACCGCACGGCTGCTGCGGCTTGCCGGGATGCGGAGTTCGGCGGTGACGGTACGGCCGGAGTTGTCGCCCTGGATCACGACGTTGTCGGCGAGGGCGGCGACCATGCCGAGTCCTCGGCCGTGGGTGGTGTTGGGGGATGGATGCTGGACTTCGGGTGTGGTCTTGGCGTCTCCCGAGTCGGTCACTGCGATGGCGATGGCCAGTTCGGAGACGGTGAGTGTGACGTGGAAGGTGCCGGCGGTGTCGCCGCTGACGGTGTGCATAAGGGCGTTGGTGCCGAGTTCGGTCACGATCAGCGCGGCGTCGTTGGAGTGGGGGTGGCCGTCCAGCGCGGCTCGGGTCCAGCTGCGCGCGGCGCGGAGTTCTCGGGGATGTCCAGGGAAGGTGCGTCGGTGGGTGGGCATGGAGTCCTCCATGGCGGGTGACCTGCTGCCTTCTGTGCCAGCCGTGCCGACTGGCTGACACGGACCATGCAGAGCCGTACAATTAGTACTAGCACCGTACCGAATGTGCGCGCACCTGGAGTGCGGGTTCGTACTTTTCGTGCGGGCGGCCGGCGCATAGCGTTCGCCGTGCGGTCTGGTGCTGACCTGGATGCCGATGAAGAGAGGACCTCGCATGTTCGGACTGTTTGTGCGCTTCACCTGCAAGGACGAAGCGGCGGCGGCTGCGTTCGATGACCTCGTGGCGCGGACTGGTGAGCAGATCCGTGCGAACGAGCCCGGCACGGTGATCTACGCCGTACACCGAGTTGACGGCCGTCCGCTGGAGCGCGTGTTCTACGAGCTCTACCGGGACAAGGACGCCTTCGAAGAGCACGAGTCGAAGGACTACGTGCGGGCCTTCCTCTCTGAGCGGGACCGGTACCTCTCGGCCACGGAGGTTGATCGCCTGGACTTCGTGTCCGGCAAGGGTGTGGACGTTGAGCACTGAGTATCAGAAGGCGCTCGGACGCAAGATCGCCTTCAATCGCAAGCGCCGGGGGCTGTCACAGAAGGAGTTCGCCGGCCTGCTGGGGCGCTCGGAAGCATGGGTGTCCCAGGTGGAGCGGGGCGTACGCCGCGTCGACCGGATGACCGTGCTGGAGAAGGTCGCCGACGTCCTTGAGGTTCCGGTCGCCGAGCTGGCGGCCGAGGCCCCCATCGTGGCGTCGGTGGCCGAAGTTGAACCGCCCGGGGCGAGCCGGCTGCGGCTGGTGCTGAGCGCCGCGCACTCACTGAAGGCGGTTCTCGGTCAGCAGAACGCTTCTCCTGATATCCCGGCGTTGCGCGCCGAGGTCGACCGCGCCTGGTCGCTCACGCATCAGGGCAACTATGCCGACCTGGCCGAGCTGCTCGAAGGGCTGGTTCCTCGGCTTGAGTCGGCCACCCGCTCGGTTCCCGAGGCAGAGCGTCCGGAATTGTTCCGGTTGCTGGCGGTCATGTATCACACGTGCAGTGGCGCGCTCGCGAACATGGGCGAGCCCGAGGCGGCCTGGATCGCCGTCGACCGTTCCGTGGTCGCTGCAGAGCGGGCGAATGATCCGTTGCTGATGGCGGCCGGTGAGTTCCGTTTGTCGCTTGTCTTTCTCGGCGCCCGTCACTTCGAGCAGGCGGCCCAGGTGTCCGGGAGTGCGGCTGACGCGCTGCGGCCTCTGGCGGAGTCGGGGCAGGCCGAGGCGGTGGCGCTGCGTGGCGCACTGACATTGCAACGGGCGGTCGCTGCTGCTCGGTTGAACCTGGCCGATGACGCGTACGGGTATCTCCGCGAGGCTCGTGAGATGGCTGAGCAGGTCGGTGATGGGCGCAACGACTACAACACCGAGTTCGGGCCGACCAACGTCGGCTTGCACGAGGTGGCTGTCGCGGTCGACCTGGGGGACGCCGGAGTTGCTCTGCGGGCTGCGCATGCCGTCGACGAGTCGGGGCTGTCCGCGGAACGGCAGACGCGTTTTCAGATCGATGTTGCCAGGGCCTATGCCCAGCGCCGGCAGGTCGCTGACGCAGTCTCAGCCCTGTTGAGAGCACGCGAGCTGTCGCCTGAGATGGTGCGGGCCCTGCCGATGGTGAAGCAGCTCGCAGCGGACTTGCTGACCATGGCCCAGCCGCCCTCTGGGGAACTTCGCACCCTTGCGGCGGAGTTGGGCGTACACGAAGTACGGACTGGTACCTGAAGTACTAGACAGTACTTGGAGTACGGATTACTGTGGTTGGTGTCGGCGCACCCCTTCGCGTCCAGCGGAGTGGGTCGTGCGGACATGCGAACGGGCCGGAGCAGGAAGGCAGACCTGCACCGGTGCGTAAGCGGAAGGGCCACGAAAAAGACATGTGGCCTGAGCGGGAGGCAGCCCACTCAGGCCGGGTGCGTCTTTGGCATCAACGCTCTTGGCGCGTATCGCGCCCAGCCGGTATGAGGTCAACCTCCCGTTGCGTGGTCATTCGTCACTGAATGCGGCCGTACGCGTGTGCGGCGCAACGCAAGGGAGAGCAGTTCTGTGCGTGTAATCCGTGTGGAGACTTCGGCCGCCACGATCCTGTTGACCGAAGCTCCGGAACCCAAGGTTCGGGACCGTCAGACCGGGGAGATCGCCAAGGACGCCGTCAGCGGTGAGGCGCTGATGACGATCGGAGCGGTCTACATCGAGGACGGCGAGTCTTCGCTGATCAAGGTCACCGTTCCGGAAAGCGGCATCACCGAGGGCCTGACTCTCGGTGCTCCGGTCTCGCTGCCGGGTCTGGTGGCGCGGCCGTGGGAGACCGTGTTCAACGGTCAGCAGCGGCACGGCATCGCCTTTCGTGCTGCCGCTGTCACACCGGCCGCCTTCCCGGCCCCGGTCGAGGCCTCGGCCTGATGCCGGACTGGTTGACGCTGCTGGAGGTAGGTGGTCCCCTCGCCGGGCTCGGTGGCGGGGCCGCCTACACCCGGGCTCGTCACCCGGGCGTCTACTGGTCCACGGTCGGCCTGCCGATATCGACGGCCCGGCTCCTCGGCTCGTACGGCTCCGTCATGGAGGCATGCGGCCTGACTGTCCAGCCTTCGCGGCTGCGGGCTCTGGCAGTCAAGACGACGACTCGCCGTGAGATCCGGCCGGTGCCTCCTCGCCGGGGAGTCATCCGGCCCACCTCGACGGGCCTGCGACTTCGGCTTCGGCTGGCTCCAGGGCAGGAGCCGGCGGATGTCGCCGCCTCGGCGGAGCGGCTGCGGCATGCCTGGGGCGTTCACGCCGTGTACGTCAGGGACGTGAAGCCGGGTATGGTGGAACTGCGGCTCGTCGGCTTCGACGTGCTGCGCAACGTCCGGATGCCCAGGAAGGCGGGTGGCGGACTCCTCAAGGTGCAGGTGGCCTTGAGGGAGGACGCGATGGCCTTCGTACGGGACTACCGGACCATCCCGCATCAGCTCACCCTCGGCGCGACGCTGTCGGGGAAGTCCATGTACCTGCGCCACCTGGTCACCGGGCTGGCACAGCAGCCGGTCGCGCTGGTCGGGATCGACTGCAAGCGGGGTGTGGAACTGGCCCCCTTCGCCCCGCGTCTGTCGGCGCTGGCGACCGATCCCGAGCAGGCGGCCGAGCTCCTGCCGGTCCTAGTGAAGGAGATGGAAGACCGGTACGACCTGATCAAGGCACGGCAGGGGATTGCGCCCGGCACCCGGGACGAGGAGATCACCTCCGACATCTGGGGCCTGCCCGCGGACGAACGCCCGGTACCCGTTGTGCTGTTCGTCGACGAGGTGGCCGAACTCTTCCTCGTCGCCACGCGCAAGGACGAGGAACGGCGCGACGAGATGGTCACACAGCTCATCCGGCTCGCCCAACTCGGCCGTGCCGCCGGTATTTACCTGGAGGTCTGCGGGCAGCGCTTCGGCGCCGAGCTGGGCAAGGGCGCGACCATGCTGCGGGCCCAGTTGACCGGCCGGGTCTGCCATCGCGTCAACGACGAGGCCTCCGCCAAGATGGCGCTGGGCGACATCGCCCCCGAAGCGGTCTACGCCGCCTGCGCCATCGCCCCTGAACGGCCTGGCCTGGCCGTGGCCGGTGACACCTCCGGCGGCTGGTCCCGCATCCGTACGCCGTTCCTGTCCCTCGCCGATGCTGCTGACATCTGCTGGGAATCGGCTCGCCTGGTGCCGGACCTGCCCGCGCTCGAACCCTTCCGGCCCGCGGTGCCGCTCGGGCCGACCGATGCCCCGGCACCGCTGCTCAAGCCAGTCCCGCTCGCCGAGTAGCCGCTCACCACGCCCCAACGGCCGGCACGTCCGTCTCGTGCCAAGTCCCTACCCCGCCATGTCCAAAACCCGAGGGAGCCACCTTGTCCCGCCCGTCCATTTCTGAAGTCACGGCGCTGATCGCCGACCTGGCCGACCACCGCAAGTTCGGAGTCGGCGACTACCGCGAACTCATGAGCCGCAAGGCGGACTTGCTGGAACGCATTGCTGTCGACCAGCCCGGCGACACCGAAGCTGCCGAGGTCGCCGCCGCTGCCCGCGCACGGGCCGATGAGCTCAAGTCCACCGACTGACCACACTGGAAGGAATCGAACCATGCGCGCCCACGTGGCCCGCGTCGATGTGGTGCTCGTTCAGGCAGTCATCGCCGCCGCGCTGTCCTTCGCTCACCTGCACGACCTGGCCTCAGCCGCCGGACAGCACGGGTGGAAGGCGTGGGCGTATCCGGTCTCGGTCGACCTGCTGTTGGTGGCGGCCTGGCGGCGGCTCCGCTCCGGCGGGACGAAAGCGGCCGGGTGGTCCTGGTTCCTCGTCGCGCTGACCGCCTCACTCGGCGCCAACGTCGCCACCGCTGGCCTGCTCGACCTGGGCACCGTACCCGCCTGGCTCCGCATCCTCGTCGCCGGATGGCCCGCGGTCGCCTTCCTCGGCGGCACCCTGCTCGCCCACACCGCACACGACGCGACCGGCGAACCCGCACCCGTCATCCCCGAGCTGACCGGCCCTGAGCCCGAACCGCGACCGGCCATCGTCCCTTCCCCGGTGCCGGTCCCGGCCGCCCTGGTCGACCACGCCCGGAAGGTCGCCGCCGAACACCGCACGCGTACCGGAGCGGACATCGACACCCCGACCCTCCGCGCACGGCTCGGCGTCCCGGCGCAGCTGGCCGAAGCCATCGCCGCACAGCTCTGAAAGGAGCGCACATGCCCGCCAACCGCCGCTTCCGCAACGTCGTCCGCA
Source organism: Streptomyces sp. NPDC005202 (assembly GCF_040608235.1). Lineage (NCBI taxonomy): Bacteria > Bacillati > Actinomycetota > Actinomycetes > Kitasatosporales > Streptomycetaceae > Streptomyces > Streptomyces sp. NPDC005202. The sequence continues at coordinate 199,574 of NZ_JBEXHW010000008.1, forward strand.
TCGGTCCCGTCCAGGTCGGCACGTACTACGACGGCCGGGGCCGCGAGAAGCACGCCGCCGCCTGCACCGCCCCGCGCTGCGGCTTCTCCACGGACTACGACAGCCGCGCAGCCGCCGAACTGGCCGCCCGCACCCACCGCTGCCCCGCCCGCTGAGGAGGTCCCGTGACCGTTTCACTGCCGCTCGTCTTCGTCCTGGGCGTCATCGCCTGGGCTGCGATCAAGTTCCTCGGCATCCGTCTCTGGGTCGCCGTCGTGATCGCGTCGTTCGGCTTCTGGCTCTCTCACACCTTCCTGGCCCCCGCCATTGAGTCCGGCACCCGCTCCGGGGTCGGCGTCGTCAACGGCACCCACAAGTGACAAGAAGGTCCGTCATGTTCCGCCCCAAGCTGCCCGATGTCCCGACGCTGCCAACGACGCCTGTCGTCCCTCAGCAGACGCAGGCTCCGGTGGCCTCCACCGGCAGGTCGCTCACCCCCTACGCGGGCACGGTCGCCGCCGTGGTCGTCGTCGGCATCGTGCTCACCGCGCTCCTGGCGGCCGTCGCCGTATCGGCCGTGTCCGTGGCCATCGCCGCCGTGGTCCTGCGCTCCCTGCTCAACGGCGCCAATAAGCACTGACCGGCCGCCGGGGCGGCAACAAGCCGCCAAGCATCCCGCCGCCCCGGGGCGTCCTCCCAACCGCCGAAACAGCCGAAAGGAAGTCCCATCATCACCCGGCAGACTCCGCCACCGCTGGCGGAACTCTCCATGCTGGCCTCCCTCGGCACCATGCCCGAGCTGGCCCACCAACTCTCCGGCCTGGGCGGCTGCACCCACCCCGTCCGCCTCGACGGCCACCGCACGGAGTACGCGGTCAACACGGAAACCGGCGAGATCGGCCGGGCCCTGCACCACCTGGACTCCGCCACCCTCCCCGCCGGTCAGCTCCTCGTCCGCTGCAACAACCGCCGCGCCACTCGTTGCGCCGCATGTGCCGAGACGTACCGCCGCGACACCTACCAGCTGATCACCGCCGGACTCCGTGGCGGCAAGGGCACGTCGGAACGGGTGGCGACGCACCCGCGCGTCTTCGCCACCTTCACCGCGCCGAGTTTCGGACCGGTCCACAATCGTCCGTCGAGCGGCCGGGACTGCCGCTGCGGCACCCGTCACGACGAGCAGGACCTCGCTCTGGGCACTCCGCTCAACCTGGACACGTACGACTACGAAGCGGCCGTCCTCTGGAACGCGCACGCCGGTGCCCTGTGGCGGCGCTTCTCGATCTACCTCCGGCGGGAGATCGCCAAGCGAGCCGGCCTCACCCAGCGCGCGTTCCGAGATCACGCACGGATCTCCTTCGCGAAGGTGGCCGAGTACCAGAAGCGCGGCGCCGTTCACTTCCACGCGGTCATCCGCCTCGACGGCCCGGAGGGAGGAGACACCAAGCCTCCGGCATGGGCGTCGGCCGAATTGCTGACGGACGCCATTCGCGCTGCTGCCACCGCTGCACGCGTGGACGGACCAGAGATCGACGGCCGTGCCCATGGCTTCGTCTTCGGCCGACAGCTCGACGTCCGCCCGATCCGCTCCGCCGACTTCGACGACGGCCAGGAGCTGACCGAGCGGGCCGTAGCGGCGTACATCGCCAAGTACGCCACCAAAGGCGCCGAAGCGGCGGCTGGCACCCTGGACCGCCCGATCCGCTTCCTCGCCGAGCTGGCCCAAGCCCGCATCACCGACCACGCCCAGCGCATGATTCGAACCGCCTGGTCCCTCGGCGCACGTCCCGAGCTTGCAGACCTCCGCCTTCGGGCTGGGCTCACATGCTTGGCTTCCGCGGCCACTTCTCGACCAAGTCCCGGCGCTACTCCACCACTCTCGGCGCCCTCCGTGACGCACGCGCCGATTGGCGCCGCGCCCAAGCCGCCCCGGCTATGCCGCCGGAAGAGGAAACCACGCTCGTCCTCGCCCACTGGGTGTTCGCCGGTACAGGGCTCAGTGCTGCCGAGACCTGGCTCGTTGCCTCCCTCGAACCCGCCCTCGGAACGGAAGGAGAACCGACATGGACCGCCGACGCGACGAACTGATGACCGTGAGCCAGGTCCTCGACGAGCTGGGCGGTGTATCCCGGCGGACCTTCTACCGCTGGCGTGAGTTGGGTCTTGGGCCGGCGGCTTTCAAGCTGCCCAACGGTGAGCTGCGAGTCTGGCGGAGTGATTTCACCACCTGGCTGCGGCAGTTGGAGGCAGCAGCGTGAAGTCTCTCGACGTGAAGGTGTGGGGCGTCAGGAAACGGAACACCAAGAAGTCGTCCTATGACGTCCGATGGACCGTTGTCGGGAACGTGTTCTCCGAACAGTTCCGTACCAAAGGGCTTGCGGACCACTACCGGTCGAAGTTGCTCCGAGCCACTCATGCCGGCGAAGAGTTCGACACGGTGACAGGGCTGCCCGACTCGATGGTCGAAAAGGCGGCCACGATGACCTGGTACGCCTTCGCTCTGAAGTACCTGGCTGTGAAGTGGCCGCACGCGGCGCCGAACACACGTAACGGGATCAATGAGGCGCTGACCTCCGTGACGATGGCCCTTCTCGACGAGCGTCCGGGGCAGCCGTCCGAGGATCTGATCAGGAAGGCGCTTCGCAACTGGGCTTTCGTCCTGCCCGGTCCGGACGATCGCGAATTGCCGAGCGAGATCGCGAACACCTTGCACTGGGTGGCCAAGGCGTCGCGCCCGCTCTCGGGCCTCGGTGACGCCGCGATCGGCAGGGCCGTCTTGGACTCGCTCAAGCTGAAGCTCGACGGGACGGCGGCGGCCTCGGAGACGGTTCGGCGTAAGCGCCGGACGCTCGTCAACGCGCTGCACTACGCGGTGGATCTTGGCGAGTTCAAAGAGAACCCGATCACTGCCATTCGCTGGAAGAAGCCGAAGGTGGCCGGGGAAGTGGATTCCCGCGTAGTCGCCAATCCGGAGCAGGCTCGGTCCCTGTTGACCGCGGTCTCGTACGTCGGTGGATACGGCCGGGCGCGTGGTCGTCGACTCGTCGGCCTGTTTGCCTGCATGTACTACGGGGCCTTACGCCCTGCTGAGGCAGTCGGCCTCACCAAAGCAGACCTGAAGCTGCCGGAGACCGGCTGGGGGTCGGCTCTGCTGAACCGGACGCGTCCCAGTGTCGGCAAGCAGTGGACGGACTCCGGCGAGACCCACGACGACCGTGGCCTGAAGAACCGGCCGGCCGAAGAGGTCCGGCTCGTGCCGATCCCGCCCCAACTCGTCGCCATCCTTCGGCAGCACCTCGACACGTTCGGCAGCGCGGAGGACGGGCGACTGTTCACGAACGAACGTGGGGGAGTGGTCGGCTCCTCGACTTACTACCGCGTGTGGCAGGAGGCTCGGGCGCTGGCGCTCCCGCCGGCCGCCGTCGCCTCTCCGCTCGCCGCCCGGCCGTACGACCTCCGACACTCGGCGCTGTCGACGTGGCTGAACTCCGGAGTGGACCCGACCGAGGTGGCCGAACGTGCGGGCAACAGTGTTGAGGTGCTGCTGAGCCGCTACGCCAAATGCATCGATGGGCGGCAGGAGATTGCCAACCGCAAGATCGAAGAGTTGTTGCGCGAATACGAGTGACGAGGCACATAGCCATTAGCCCCTGGTCCGCGCGCGGGCCGGGGGCTTCGTCGTGTCCCGGCCGCTGGTCGACTTCCAGGTGCCGACCAGATTCTTGGTCATGTGACCACCGGAAAACCGTCTGCGGCTTCCCGTACGGGCTCACTGAGCGGGGAAGATGAGCCGTAGAACGATCTCGCCGTCGTCGATCTCCCCGGTGGGCTCGAACCCGAACTTTTGGTAGAAGGGCCAGGGTTCGCCGTCGCCGGGATCGTAACTGGTCAGCAGCTCGGTGGCGCCGTCCGCGCGAACCAGAGCGGCGATCTGCCTGAGCGCCTCTCGGCCGATCCCTCGCCCCTGGTGCCGTTTGTCGACGAGGAGGCGCCAGATGAAGTGTCGCCCTTTGTAAGGACCAGCGGGCGGCTTCCACGACAGCATCACGAAGCCGACTGGCTCGTCGCCGCGGTACACGGCGCGGTACCAGGGATTGGCCTCCGGTTTCTTTGTCGCCTCCTTGAGCGACTTTGACACGGAGGCGACGAACTGCTTCTGGTCACGTCGGACGCGGAGAGCACGAACGGCATCCCGGTTGTCGTCGGTGATCTCCCGCAGGTGCACGCCTGGGGACCTCATGCCACATCCCTTCCTGTATCCGGCGGCTGCGCCATCCGGGCCGAGGTGAAGAGCCGCCGCCGTGCGGCAGTCCGTTGTGTGCACGCAATATCAAGGACGCCAGGTCGGACTTCTGCGCAGAGTATTCGACGCAGCGGACCTGGAGCGGGACTGGCACGCCGGGCTGTGTCCGCGCCGGAGGCAGCTGCTTTGACCTGGGCAGACGCTCCAAGATCCTGTCCACAAATAGTCCACAGACCCTGTCCTAGGGCCGCTCAGCGCTGCATACGCCTGCACATACGCGAAGACCCCGTTCTCAGCTAAAGCGCTGATGGCGGGGTCTTTGGGCACCTCATACAGGGTGCCCCCGGCAGGATTCGAACCTGCGCACACGGCTCCGGAGGCCGTTGCTCTATCCCCTGAGCTACGGGGGCGTGTCCGGCGCGGTCTCGCGCGGCGACGGGTAGAACACTACCAGCTCCTTCGGGGTGGTCATGAACGTTTTCCCGGGTGCCGCGGCGAGGGCGAGCTCGTCCGCGGACAGGGGGAAGGCTCGCCCGCAGGGGGGTGGAAGTGGGGAAAACCCGGACGCGATGGCCGGTCCGGACCTACTCTCGAGTTGTGCCAGGCGCGTCCGGCCGGGTGCTTGTTGTGGACGACAACAAGGTCATCCGGCAGCTGATCAGGGTCAATCTCGAGCTGGAGGGCCTCGAGGTCGTGACCGCGGCCGATGGTGCCGAGTGTCTGGATGTCGTGCATCGGGTGCGGCCCGATGTCGTCACCCTCGACGTCGTCATGCCGCGGCTCGACGGGCTCAGGACGGCGGCGCGGCTTCGTGCCGATCCCCGCACTCGTGATCTTCCTCTCGCCATCGTCAGCGCTTGTACGCAGTACGAGATCGAGACCGGTCTCGACGTCGGGGTCGACGCCTTCCTCGCCAAGCCCTTCGAGCCCTCGGAACTCGTACGGCTCGTGCGTGAGTTGATCGAGAGCAGGCGGGGCGGCTCCGCTCGCGGAGGTGACGAGGGCGACTTCGGGAGTCCCCTTGGTGCGGGAGAGGCCGAGCGGGCCGGGCGTACCGGCGGCTGAGCCCGCCCCCACAGCGGCCCCGCCGTGCCGCAGCAACCACGCCGTCCACAGCGGCCCCGCCGCGCGCAGCAACCACGCCGTCCACACCAGCCCCTCCGCACCCCAGCACCCCGCCCGTACACAGCAGCCCCTCCACAGCCCAGCAACCCCGCCGTCCACATCCCGGACCCCCAGCCAAACCGGCTCGCCTACCCACCCCCCTTCTCCCCTACGCTTGTCCCGTGACCCCCGTCGAGCTCTCACGTACCGTGCTGCGCGCGGTGCGCCGTGCTGTCGACGCGGGGGAGCTGAGCGTGGCCGTGCCGGAGCGGGCCGTGGTCACCGTGCCGGGGCCCGGCGGCTGTGGCGACTACGCCACCAACATCGCCCTCCAGCTCGCCCGCCCGGCGGGGCAGCCGCCCCTGCGCGTCGCCGAGATCCTCCGGTCGCATCTCGCGGGCGCGGACGGCGTCACCGACGTCGCCATCACCGGACCCGGGTTCCTCAACATCAGTCTGCGCGGCACCGCGTCCGTCGGCCTCGTCGAGGAGATCCTGCGGCGCGGAGTGCGGTACGGGTACGCCGAGCAGCTCACCGGGCAGCTCTTCCAGCTCCACTGCCCCTGCGAAGTCCGCGCTGTCGTCGTCATGGACGTCGTCGCCCGCCTGCTCCGCTCGCAGGGTGCTTTCGTCCGCACCAGCTGCGAGGATCCGCCCCCGCCGGAGTGGGAGGCCGTGCTCGGAACCCGGGTCGACGCCACAGGCCGGCCCGGTGCCCCGGCCCCCCTCGACATCAACGTCCGGCCCGTCCCCGCCCCGGCCGACCCCCTCCCGCTCGGCCGGGACGCCGCCCGCTGGGCGCTGCTCCACCCCGCCGCCCACGACCGGCCCCGCATCACCGGCGAGCATCTCGTCCAGCGCGAGAGCAACCCCCTCTTCCGCGTCCGCTACGCCCACGCCCGCACCCGGGCCCTCGCCCGCAACGCCGCCGACCTCGGTTTCTCCGCCGAGCCGGGCGACCTGCAAGCCGTACACGTGGCCGTACCGGAAGCCCTTCACGAAGCCGAAGCCGTACCCGCAGCCGCCCACGAAGCCCTACCCGCACCCGCCCACGCCCCCGCCCCCGCCCAAGAACCCGCCCACCAAACCGCCACCCCTCTCCTCACCGCCCTCGCCGACCACCCCCGCGTCCTGGCCCAGGCGGCAGCTCACTGTGCCCCCGATCGACTCGCCCGGCACCTCGTCACCGTCGCCGATGCCGTGCTCGCCCTTCTGCCCGCCGTGCTCCCGCGCGGTGCGGAGAAACCCTCGGCCGCCCACCGCGCCCGGCTCGCTCTCGCCGAAGCCGCCGGGACGGTGCTGGCCGGCGGCCTGTCCCTGCTCGGCATCGACGCACCCGATCACCTCTGAGAGAGCCCACGAGAAGTCATGAGCCGTTCCGCACACCCTGCCGGGCCCCGTCACGCCGATGTCCTGCCCGAGGGGCACTACTCCGCCCCGCCCGCCGACCTCAACGCCCTCGACCCGAAGGTCTGGGCCCAGACCGTCACGCGTACTGACGACGGTGTCGTCAGCGTCGGCGGGATCCCGGTCACGCGGCTCGCCGAGGAGTTCGGCACCCCCGCCTACGTGCTCGACGAGACCGACTTCCGTGCGCGGGCGCGTGCCTGGCGTACCGCCTTCGGGCACGACGCCGACGTCTTCTACGCCGGCAAGGCCTTCCTCTCCCGTGCCGTCGTGCGCTGGCTCGACGAAGAGGGGCTCAACCTCGACGTCTGCTCCGGCGGCGAGCTCGCCACCGCGCTGTCCGCCGGCATGCCCGCCGACCGCATCGCCTTCCACGGCAACAACAAGTCCACGGAAGAGATCCACCGCGCCGTCGAGGCCGGTGTCGGGCGCATCGTCCTCGATTCCTTCCAGGAGATCGTCCGCGTCGCGCACATCGCCCAGTCCCTCGGCAGGCGGCAGCGTGTGCAGATCCGGGTCACGGTCGGCGTCGAGGCGCACACCCACGAGTTCATCGCCACGGCCCACGAGGACCAGAAGTTCGGCATTCCGCTCGCCGACGGGCAGGCCGCCGAGGCCGTACGGCGGGCCCTGCAGCTCGACGGGCTCGAACTCATCGGCATCCACAGCCACATCGGGTCGCAGATCTTCGACATGTCCGGCTTCGAGGTGGCCGCGCACCGGGTCGTGGGGCTGCTCAGGGACATCCGTGACGAGCACGGCGTCGAGCTGCCCGAGATCGACCTCGGCGGCGGGCTCGGCATCGCCTACACCAGTGACGACGACCCCCGTGAGCCCCACGAGATCGCCAAGGCCCTCACCGAGATCGTCAGCCGCGAGTGCGACGCCGCCCGGCTGCGTACGCCTCGTATTTCCGTCGAGCCCGGGCGCGCCATCGTCGGGCCGACCGCCTTCACGCTCTACGAGGTCGGCACCATCAAGCCCCTGGACGGGCTGCGCACGTACGTCTCCGTCGACGGCGGCATGTCCGACAACATCCGCACCGCGCTCTACGACGCCGAGTACAGCGTGGCCCTGGCGTCGCGTACGTCCGACGCCGAGCCCATGCTCGTCCGCGTCGTCGGCAAGCACTGCGAGAGCGGCGACATCGTGGTCAAGGACGCCTTCCTCCCGGCCGACCTGGCGCCTGGTGACCTGATCGCGGTTCCCGCCACCGGTGCGTACTGCCGTTCCATGGCGAGCAATTACAACCACGTGCTGCGCCCGCCGGTCGTCGCCGTCAGCAACGGGGCGGCCCGCGTGATCGTCCGCCGCGAGACGGAGGAGGACCTCCTGCGCCTCGACGTCGGATGACGGCATGTGGACAGTGGCGGAAGATCTCCTGTCTTCCGGCCCGGCGAAAATGAAATAAACGTCTCACGATCCGGACAAAGGATAGAAACTCCCGTCCGGTGAGTGAGACTGGTCGAACCGTAGACGGTATGAGGAAACGAGGTCGGATGATGCGTACGCGTCCGCTGAAGGTGGCGCTGCTGGGCTGTGGGGTTGTCGGCTCAGAGGTGGCGCGCATCATGACGACGCACGCCGACGACCTCGCCGCCCGGATCGGCGCCCCCGTGGAGCTCGCGGGGGTGGCCGTACGGCGGCCCTCCAAGGTGCGGGAGGGCATCCCGGCCGAGCTCATCACCACCGACGCCACCGCACTCGTCAAACGTGGCGACATCGACGTGGTCGTCGAGGTCATCGGCGGGATCGAGCCCGCCCGTACGCTCATCACCACCGCCTTCGAGCACGGCGCCTCCGTCGTCTCCGCCAACAAGGCCCTCCTCGCCCAGGACGGCGCCGCCCTGCACGCGGCGGCGGAGGAGAACGACAAGGACCTCTACTACGAGGCCGCCGTCGCCGGTGCCATCCCGCTGATCCGTCCGCTGCGCGAGTCGCTCGCCGGCGACAAGGTCAACCGGGTGCTCGGCATCGTCAACGGCACGACCAACTTCATCCTCGACAAGATGGACTCCACGGGGGCGGGCTACCAGGAGGCCCTCGACGAGGCCACCGCCCTGGGGTACGCGGAGGCCGACCCCACCGCCGACGTCGAGGGCTTCGACGCCGCCGCCAAGGCCGCCATCCTCGCCGGCATGGCCTTCCACACGCGCGTACGGCTCGACGACGTCTACCGCGAGGGCATGACCGAGGTCACCGCCGCCGACTTCGCCTCCGCCAAGGAGATGGGCTGCACCATCAAGCTGCTCGCCATCTGCGAGCGGGCGCAGGACGGCGGATCCGTCACCGCGCGCGTGCACCCCGCGATGATTCCGCTGACCCACCCGCTTGCTTCCGTGCGCGGCGCGTACAACGCCGTCTTCGTGGAGTCCGACGCCGCCGGGCAGCTCATGTTCTACGGGCCCGGCGCCGGTGGCGCGCCCACCGCCTCCGCCGTGCTCGGCGATCTCGTCGCCGTGTGCCGCAACCGGCTCAGCGGCGCGACCGGACCAGGCGAGTCCGCGTACGCGGCCCTGCCCGTTTCGCCCATGGGCGACGTGGTCACGCGCTACCACATCAGCCTGGACGTCGCCGACAAACCGGGCGTCCTCGCGCAGGTGGCCACCGTGTTCGCCGAGCACGGTGTCTCGATCGACACTGTTCGCCAGCAGGGCAAGGACGGCGAGGCCTCCCTCGTCGTCGTCACCCACCGTGCGTCCGACGCCTCCCTGAGCGGGACCGTCGAGGCGCTGCGCAGCCTCGACACCGTGCGGGGTGTCGCCAGCATCATGCGGGTTGAAGGAGAGTAACCAGCAATGACCCACCAGTGGCGCGGAATCATCGAGGAGTACCGGGACCGGCTGCCGGTGTCCGACAGCACACCGGTCGTGACGCTCCGTGAGGGCGGTACGCCCCTCGTGCCCGCGCAGGTGCTCTCCGAGCGCACCGGCTGCGAGGTCCACCTGAAGGTCGAGGGTGCGAACCCGACCGGGTCCTTCAAGGACCGCGGCATGACCGTGGCCATCTCCAAGGCCAAGGAGGAGGGCGCGAAGGCGGTCATCTGCGCCTCCACCGGCAACACGTCCGCGTCCGCCGCCGCGTACGCCGTACGGGCCGGCATGGTGTCGGCCGTGCTCGTGCCCCAGGGCAAGATCGCGCTCGGCAAGATGGGCCAGGCCCTCGTGCACGGCGCGAAGATCCTCCAGGTCGACGGCAACTTCGACGACTGCCTCACCCTCGCCCGCGCGCTGAGCGACAACTACCCTGTCGCGCTGGTCAATTCGGTCAACCCGGTGCGCATCGAGGGCCAGAAGACGGCCTCCTTCGAAATCGTCGACATGCTCGGCGACGCGCCCGACATCCATGTCCTGCCGGTCGGCAACGCGGGCAACATCACCGCCTACTGGAAGGGCTACAAGGAGTACGCCGCCGACGGCGTCGCCCTGCGGACTCCTCGCATGTGGGGCTTCCAGGCCTCCGGCAGTGCCCCGATCGTGCGCGGCGAGGTCGTCAAGGACCCGTCGACCATCGCCACCGCGATCCGCATCGGCAACCCCGCCTCCTGGACGTACGCCCTGGCGGCGCGGGACGAGTCCGGCGGTTTCATCGACGAGGTGACGGACCGTGAAATCCTGCGCGCCTACCGGCTGTTGGCCGCGCAGGAGGGCGTCTTCGTCGAGCCGGCGTCCGCCGCGTCCGTCGCCGGCCTGCTGAAGGCCGCCGAGCAGGGCAAGGTCGACCCGGGTCAGCGGATCGTGTGCACCGTCACAGGCAACGGCCTGAAGGACCCCGACTGGGCCGTCGCCGGAGCCCCGCAACCGGTCACCGTCCCGGTCGACGCGGCGACGGCGGCCGAGCGCCTGGGCCTCGCCTGACCGCGCAACCCTGCGACGTTCCGGGGCGTCCTCACCAGGGGACTCCCTAGGAGGGGTGCACAGAGGGCTTACGACACGCATCGTGCGCCTCCTGTGCGCCCTATGTCGCCACAGAACCTTCCTTCGATAGGCTGTACTGAACCCGCCCGCCGCATATGCCTTCGCATATCGCGCGGCGCCGTGCCGTCCTTGCGGCCTGAGGGTCCTCACGTACCTGTCGCCTGTCATTCGACCATCACGCAGCTCAAGGAGAGTCATCGAGCGATGGCCGGTCCAGCGTTCCGCGCCGCCGCCGTCCGGGTGCGCGTCCCCGCCACCAGCGCCAACCTCGGCCCGGGCTTCGACGCCCTCGGCCTCGCGCTGGGGCTCTATGACGACGTCGTCGTCCGGGTGGCCGACTCCGGGCTGCACATCGACATCGCGGGCGAGGGCAGCGACACGCTGCCGCGCGACGAGAGCCACCTCCTCGTACGCTCCCTGCGCACCGCCTTCGACGCCCTCGGCGGACAGCCGCGCGGGCTGGAAATCGTCTGCGCGAACCGCATCCCGCACGGCCGCGGCCTCGGCTCCTCCTCCGCCGCCATCTGCGCCGGCATCGTCGCCGCCCGCGCCGTGACCATAGGTGGCGAGGCCAAGCTCGACGACATGGCGCTGCTCGAGCTGGCCACCGAGATCGAGGGCCACCCGGACAACGTTGCGGCCTGTCTGATGGGTGGTTTCACCCTGTCCTGGATGGAGGCCGGCGCCGCCCGGGCCATCAGGATGGAGCCCTCCGATTCCATCGTTCCGGTGGTTTTCGTGCCCGGAAAGCCGGTCCTGACCGAGACTGCGCGCGGTCTGCTGCCGCGCACCGTGCCGCACGTCGACGCCGCCGTCAACGCGGGCCGCGCCGCCCTGCTCGTCGAGGCCCTCACCCGGCGCCCCGAGTTGCTGCTGCCGGCCACCGAGGACCGCCTCCACCAGGAGTACCGCGCCCCGGCCATGCCGGAGAGCGCAGCGCTGGTGGAGCGGCTGCGGGCCGACGGCATCGCGGCGGTGATCTCCGGCGCCGGCCCCACGGTCATGGCGCTGGCCGACGCGGGCACCGCCGACAAGGTGGAACAGCTGGCGGGCGCGGACTGGGCCGCCAACCGGCTGAGCCTCGACCTGCAGGGAGCGAGCCTGCTGCCGCTTGCGGCCTCCAGTGTTGATTAAAAACGTGCGCTTGCCGGATTTGGAGAGGGGGAATGTTTGTTGGATCCGGTAGTGTTAATCTCTAGTCAGCACCCGGCCCCACCATGGCGAGGTGCTTCGTGTCCCCGTCCGGGACAGACATTCTTCCGGGAGCCCCCCAAGCCGCACTGTGTGGTGTACGCCGTACTTGGGCAGTACGTCGTACGCGGACATTGAGCAGGCCGCCGGGCATGATCCGGAATCGGTGCGACCACGCCACGTGACACTGGGTGCCACGGCTCGAGGTAGCGCCATCACCAGATATCTCTTCCGCCGCTTTGGCGGACCACCGCCCCGGCTCGGTCCACACATCAGGGACCGAAGCCGGACAGCACAACCGGTCGCCGAGCCAGACAGGCCGACGTCCGCTCCAGGGAAGGACCCTTCGTGAGCGACACCACCGATCTGATGGGCGCACGTGTCGAGGAGACCGCTGCCGCGCCCGCCACGGACGCCTCCGCGCCTGCCACCGGTGCCGGCTCCCGGCGGCGCCGCGGTACCGGCCTCGAGGGCATGGTGCTGGCCGAGCTGCAGCAGGTCGCATCCGGCCTTGGCATCAGGGGCACCGCGCGCATGCGCAAGAGCCAGCTGATCGAGGTCATCAAGGAGGCGCAAGCCAACGGGGGAACCCCCGCCGCCAAGGACGCAGCTCCCGCCGGGGATGCCACCGAGACCAAGCCGAAGCGCCGCACCACCTCCCGGGCGCGTACGGGCGAGGGCGGCGCCGCCGCGGAGAAGAAGGCGGCCGAGGCCCCCGCCGAGCAGGCCGTGGCCCAGCAGCAGATCGAGATCCCCGGCCAGCCGGCCAGTGACGACGCCCCCGCCGAGCGCCGCCGACGTCGGGCCACCGCCGAGGCGGGCGCCCCGGCGGGCAGCCCCGAGACCGTCGCAGCCGAGGAGAAGAGCGAGCCGAAGGCCGAGACGCCCGCACAGCCGCAGCAGCAGTCGCAGGGCGAGGCCAAGGGCGACGCCGGTGACGGCGGCGAGGGCCGCCGCCGCGACCGCCGCGAGCGCGGCCGGGACCGTGACCGGGACCGCGACCGCCGCAAGGGCGACGACCAGCAGCAGAACCAGGGCGGCCAGAACCGCCAGCAGACCCAGCAGCAGGGCGGCGGCCGTCAGGACCGCAGCAACGCCCCGCAGGACGACGACGACTTCGAGGGCGGCCGCCGGGGCCGTCGCGGCCGCTACCGCGACCGCCGGGGCCGCCGTGGCCGCGACGACGTCTCCGAGCCGCAGATCACCGAGGACGACGTCCTGATCCCGGTCGCGGGCATTCTCGACATCCTCGACAACTACGCCTTCATCCGTACGTCGGGCTACCTGCCGGGTCCGAACGACGTGTACGTCTCCCTCGCCCAGGTCCGCAAGAACGGTCTGCGCAAGGGCGACCACATCACCGGCGCGGTCCGCCAGCCCAAGGAGGGCGAGCGGCGCGAGAAGTTCAACGCGCTGGTCCGCCTCGACTCCGTCAACGGCATGGCGCCCGAACACGGCCGCGGCCGCCCGGAGTTCAACAAGCTGACCCCGCTGTACCCGCAGGACCGCCTCCGCCTGGAGACGGACCCGGGCGTGCTGACCACCCGCATCATCGACCTGGTCTCGCCCATCGGCAAGGGTCAGCGCGGTCTGATCGTGGCCCCGCCGAAGACCGGCAAGACCATGATCATGCAGGCGGTCGCCAACGCGATCACCCACAACAACCCCGAGTGCCACCTGATGGTCGTCCTCGTCGACGAGCGTCCGGAAGAGGTCACCGACATGCAGCGGTCGGTCAAGGGCGAGGTCATCTCCTCGACCTTCGACCGCCCGGCCGAGGACCACACCACGGTCGCCGAGCTCGCCATCGAGCGCGCCAAGCGCCTGGTGGAGCTGGGCCACGACGTCGTCGTCCTGCTGGACTCGATCACGCGTCTGGGCCGTGCGTACAACCTCGCCGCCCCGGCCTCCGGCCGCATCCTGTCCGGTGGTGTCGACTCCACCGCCCTCTACCCGCCGAAGCGCTTCTTCGGTGCGGCCCGCAACATCGAGGACGGCGGCTCGCTGACCATCCTCGCCACCGCCCTGGTGGACACCGGGTCCCGCATGGACGAGGTGATCTTCGAGGAGTTCAAGGGCACCGGCAACATGGAGCTCAAGCTCGACCGGAAGCTCGCCGACAAGCGCATCTTCCCGGCGGTGGACGTCGACGCGTCCGGCACCCGCAAGGAAGAGATCCTGCTCGGCGCCGAGGAGCTGGGCGTCGTCTGGAAGCTGCGCCGGGTGCTGCACGCCCTCGACCAGCAGCAGGCGATCGAGCTGCTCCTCGACAAGATGAAGCAGACGAAGTCGAACATCGAGTTCCTGATGCAGATCCAGAAGACGACCCCGATGCCGGGCAACGGCGACTGAGGCACGCGCTTCATCCTGCGTATCAGCTGCAAGGGCCGCTCCCGTCACGGGGGCGGCCCTTTGGCGTACGGCCACCCCTCGGCGGGATCAGGCGAGACCTTTGCCACAAGCAACGCGTTCGGTACCGATGCCGAGCGGTACGCCCTCGTCGGTCGAAACCGCAGGTGAGTGCGGTCGCGATGGTTGACACAACTACACAGCGTGCCCATCGCTGCACGTGGCGGGCACAGTGCGCTGTGCAACCCTGTGTCGAGTTCCCCCGTCTGACCGTACAGAGCGACGATGGTGCGGTACGGGCTCAACAGACCGGGGCTGACCCTGAAGCAGGGGGTAACCGACCGCATACGAGAGCTGAGGAGCGCATGTCTGCCGAGAGCACGCCGGATCCCGTCATACGGGGAGAGACCGGCATCACGACCCCCCGCCGCCGTGCCAAGGGCCGCCGCCGCAAGCCCCCCACCGGGGGGCGCCGCAAGGCTCTGACGGTCATGGCCTGGACCGCCGCGGGGATCGTCGTGCTCGGCGGCACCGGCGCCGGCTACCTGTACTTCAAGCTCAACAACAACCTCAAGACGGTCGACATCAACCAGGCCCTGGGCGGTGACCGGCCCACCAAGGTCGGCAACGGCTCAGAGAACATCCTCGTCCTGGGCTCCGACACCCGCTCCGGCAGCAACAAGAAGCTGGGCGGCGGCGCCGACGACGGCAGCGCCCGCTCCGACACGGCGATGATCGTGCACGTCTACGCGGGCCACAAGAAGGCCAGCGTGGTCTCCATCCCGCGCGACACCCTCATCGACCGCCCCGCGTGCACCGACACCAAGGGCGGCACACAGCCCGCCGCGCACGACGTGATGTTCAACTCGGCGTACACCACCGGCGGCGCCGCCTGCGCCGTGAAGACCGTCGAGTCCATGACCGGCATCCGCATGGACCACTACCTGGAGGTCGACTTCAGCGGCTTCGAGAAGCTCATCGACGAGCTCGGCGGTGTCCAGGTCACCACGACCAAGAACATCGACGACCCCGACAGCCACCTGAAGCTGAAGGCCGGCACGCACACGCTGAACGGCAAGCAGTCCCTCGGCCTGGTCCGCACCCGGCACGGCGTCGGCGACGGCTCCGACCTCGGCCGCATCCAGCTCCAGCAGGCCTTCATCAAGGCGCTGGTCAACCAGGTCAGGCACATCGGCCTGTTCACCAACCCCAAGAAGCTCTACGACCTCGCCGACACCGCGACCAAGGCCGTCACCACCGACTCCGACCTCGGCTCGGTGAACTCCCTGATGTCCTTCGCCGACGGCCTGAAGGGCATCAGCTCGTCGCACATGAACATGGTCACGATGCCGGTGCGGTACGACAGCGCCAACGCCAACCGGGTCGTGGTCGCGCAGGCCAAGGCGAAGCTCGTGTGGGACGCCCTCAAGAACGACCGGCCGATCCCGGCGAGCGCCACGAAGGGCACGGCCACCGGCGAGGCGAAGGGCGTCGTGATCTCGTCGTAGGCGGGTCGCACCAGCGGCGGCGCGAGCGGTCGCAGGAGCTCGTACGAGCGGTCGTAGGAGCGTCGTACGGAGCGGTCGTACGCCCCCTGCCGGCCGTTGGGAATAGATCGCCCCGCCCCCCGGTTTTGGGGGATGTGGCCAGTCCTGGCAGACTGGTACGTCGGCTCCGGTTCACGCTTCCGCATCCCGTGGCTGCGACCCGGCGCCCTCCCCGAAACTAGGAGACACCTTGAAGCGCGACATCCACCCCGAGTACGTCGAGACGCAGGTCAGCTGCACCTGCGGCGCGTCGTTCACCACCCGCAGCACCATCGAGTCCGGCACCATCCGGGCCGAGGTCTGCTCCGAGTGCCACCCGTTCTACACGGGCAAGCAGAAGATCCTCGACACCGGTGGCCGAGTGGCCCGCTTCGAGGCTCGCTTCGGCAAGGCTGCTGCCGGCTCCAAGAAGTAGCGAGCCCCTTCTCGCCGGTCCACGGCCGTGCCCCTCGAGGGGTACGCCGGGACCGGCGTTTTTGGTCGCCCGCCTTCCCTTCCCCCGCAGTATCAGGAGCCCATGATGTTCGAGGCCGTCGAGGAACTCGTCGCCGAGCACGCCGACCTGGAGAAGAAGCTCGCCGACCCGTCGGTCCACACCGACCAGGCCAACGCGCGCAAGCTGAACAAGCGTTACGCCGAGCTCACCCCGATCGTCGCCACGTACCGCTCCTGGAAGCAGACGGGCGACGACATCGAGACCGCGCGTGAACTGGCCGCCGACGACCCGGACTTCGCCGCCGAGCTCAAGGAGCTGGAGAAGCAGCGCGAGGCGTTGACCGAGAAGCTCCGTCTGCTGCTCGTCCCGCGCGACCCCAGCGACGACAAGGACGTCATCCTGGAGATCAAGGCGGGCGCGGGCGGCGACGAGTCCGCCCTGTTCGCCGGTGACCTGCTGCGCATGTACCTCAGGTACGCCGAGCGCGTCGGCTGGAAGACCGAGATCATCGACGCCACCGAGTCCGAGCTGGGCGGCTACAAGGACGTCCAGGTCGCGGTGAAGGCCCGCGGGCAGGTCGAGCCCGGTCAGGGCGTGTGGGCCCGGCTGAAGTACGAGGGCGGCGTGCACCGCGTGCAGCGCGTGCCGGCCACCGAGTCCCAGGGCCGCATCCACACCTCCGCGGCCGGTGTCCTCGTGACGCCGGAAGCCGAAGAGGTCGACGTCGAGATCAACCCGAACGACCTCCGCATCGACGTCTACCGGTCCTCGGGCCCCGGCGGCCAGTCCGTCAACACGACCGACTCCGCGGTGCGCATCACGCACCTTCCGACCGGAGTGGTCGCCTCCTGCCAGAACGAGAAGAGCCAACTGCAGAACAAGGAGCAGGCGATGCGTATCCTGCGCTCCAGGCTGCTCGCCATGGCGCAGGAGGAGGCGGAGAAGGAGGCCGCCGACGCCCGCCGCAGCCAGGTCCGCACCGTCGACCGCTCCGAGAAGATCCGCACCTACAACTTCCCGGAGAACCGCATCTCGGACCACCGCGTCGGCTTCAAGGCGTACAACTTGGACCAGGTCCTGGACGGCGACCTCGACGCGGTGATCCAGGCCTGCGTCGACGCGGACTCGGCCGCCAAGCTCGCAGCCGCGTAAGGCACGTACGAGTATCACACGGAGGACCAGCGTGAACCTGCTGCTCGCGGAGGTGGCCCAGGCCACCCAGCGGCTGGCCGACGCCGGCGTGCCCTCGCCGCGCAACGACGCGGAGGAGCTCGCCGCGTTCGTGCACGGCGTGAAGCGGGGCGAGCTGCACTCCGTGAAGGACGCGGACTTCGACGCCCGCTACTGGGAGGTGATCGCCCGCCGCGAGCAGCGCGAGCCGCTCCAGCACATCACCGGGCGGGCCTACTTCCGGTACCTGGAGCTCCAGGTCGGCCCCGGTGTGTTCGTCCCGCGCCCCGAGACCGAGTCCGTGGTCGGCTGGGCCATAGACGCCGTACGCGCCATGGACGTCGTCGAGCCGTGCGTCGTCGACCTGTGCACCGGCTCGGGCGCCATCGCGCTCGCGCTCGCGCAGGAGGTGCCGCGCTCCCGCGTGCACGCCGTGGAGCTGTCCGAGGAGGCGCTGCGGTGGACCCGCAAGAACATGGAGGGGTCCCGGGTCGACCTGCGCCAGGGCGACGCCCTGACCGCCTTCCCGGACCTAGACGGCCAGGTCGACCTCGTCATCTCCAACCCGCCGTACATCCCGCTCACCGAATGGGAGTACGTCGCTCCGGAGGCCCGTGACTACGACCCCGAGATGGCGCTGTTCTCCGGTGAGGACGGCCTGGACCTGATCCGCGGCCTGGAGCGCACCGCGCACCGGCTGCTGCGTCCCGGCGGCGTCGTCGTCATCGAGCACGCGGACACCCAGGGCGGCCAGGTGCCGTGGATCTTCGCCGAGGAACGGGGCTGGGCCGACGCGGCCGACCACCCCGACCTCAACAACCGGCCGCGGTTCGCCACCGCCCGCAAGGCGTTGCCGTGACCCCCACCAGGACTTCAAGCCAGCAGTACGTGTACGAGGAGGCCCGCTGACAATGGCACGGCGATACGACACCAACGACGCGACCGACCGCGCGACGGGTCTGCGCGAGGCCGCCTCCGCCGTCCGCCGTGGCGAACTCGTGGTGCTGCCGACCGACACCGTGTACGGCATCGGCGCCGACGCGTTCTCCTCGGAGGCCGTGGCCGACCTGCTCGAGGCCAAGGGCCGGGGCCGCAACATGCCCACGCCCGTCCTCATCGGCTCCCCGAACACCCTGCACGGCCTCGTCACGGACTTCTCCGAGATGGCCTGGGAACTCGTCGACGCCTTCTGGCCGGGCGCCCTGACGCTGGTCGCCCGGCACCAGCCGTCCCTCCAGTGGGACCTCGGGGACACCCGCGGCACGGTCGCCGTGCGCATGCCGCTGCACCCGGTTGCCATCGAACTGCTGACGGAGGTCGGCCCGATGGCCGTCTCCTCCGCGAACCTCACCGGCCACCCCGCGCCGGAGACCTGCGACGCCGCGCAGGAGATGCTCGGCGACTCCGTCTCCGTCTACCTGGACGGCGGCCCGACCCCCGGAAACGTCCCGTCGTCCATCGTCGACGTCACCGGCAAGGTGCCCGTGCTGCTGCGTGAGGGCGCCCTGTCGCCGGAGGAGCTGCGGAAGGTCGTACCCGACCTCGAGGTGGCGAATTGACGGCCCCTGACGCGGGGCGTGGCATAGGCGACGGGGACGAGACGGGGAGCCCGGTACAACCGGGCCTTCCCCGCGACACCTTCCGCATCCTCCACGTCAGCACCGGCAACGTGTGCCGCTCGCCGATCACCGAGCGGCTGACCCGCCATTTCCTGGCAGACCGGCTCGGCGACCCCCTGTGGGGCGGGCTGATCGTGGAGAGCGCGGGCACCTGGGGCCACGAGGGCGCGCCCATGGAGGCCAACGCGGAGACCGTGCTGGCCGACTTCGGCGCGGACGCCTCCGGCTTCGTCGGCCGGGAACTGCTGGACGAGCACGTGATCCGCGCCGACCTGGTGCTCACCGCGACCCGCGACCACCGTGCCCAGGTCATCTCCATGGGCCATTCGGCGGGCCTGCGTACCTTCACGCTCAAGGAGTTCACCCGTCTGGTGAAGGCGATAGACCCGGCGACGCTGCCGCCGCTGGAGGACGGCGTGGTCGCCCGCGCCCGTGCCCTGGTCCGTGCGGCCGCCGCTCTACGCGGGTGGCTGCTGGCGCCGACCGCCGAGGCCGACGAGGTGTACGACCCGTACGGGGCGCCGCTGACGTTCTTCCGGTCGATCGGGGACGAGATACACCAGGCGCTGGACCCCGTCGTCACGGCGCTCACCGGCGTACCCGCAAGGACGTGACAACCGCGCGTCCCACGGGCCCCGGGCCTACATTGGACGTACGTCACCGTCGACCGCCCGGAGCCCACCATGCCGGTCATCCCCGCCCTCGAGGCCGATGTCCTGCGACGGCAGGACCCCGAACTGGCCGACATCCTGCTCGGGGAGCTCGACCGGCAGTCGACGACGCTGCAGCTGATCGCGGCCGAGAACTTCACCTCCCCGGCGGTGCTCGCCGCGCTCGGCTCGCCGCTCGCCAACAAGTACGCCGAGGGGTATCCGGGCGCCCGGCACCACGGCGGCTGCGAAGTCGTCGACGTCGCCGAACGCCTCGCCGTGGAACGGGCGCAGCGGCTGTTCGGCGCCGGGCACGCCAACGTCCAGTCCCACTCGGGTTCTTCGGCGGTCCTCGCCGCGTACGCGGCGCTGCTGCGCCCGGGCGACACCGTGCTCGCCCTTGGCCTGCCCTACGGCGGTCACCTCACGCACGGCTCGCCCGCGAACTTCTCCGGCCGCTGGTTCGACTTCGTCGGGTACGGGGTCGACGCCGAGACCGGGCTCGTCGACCGCGACCAGGTGCGCACCCTGGCCCGTACGTACCGGCCCAAGGCGATCGTGTGCGGTTCCATCGCCTATCCGCGCCACATCGACTACGCCTTCTTCCGCGCGGTCGCCGACGAGGTCGGCGCGTACCTCATCGCGGACGCCGCGCACCCCATCGGGCTCGTCGCCGGGAGAGCGGCGCCCAGTCCGGTGCCGTACGCCGACGTGGTGTGCGCCACCACCCACAAGGTTCTGCGCGGGCCGCGCGGCGGGATGATCCTGTGCGGGAGCGAGCTGGCCGAGCGCGTCGACCGCGCCGTTTTCCCCTTCACCCAGGGCGGCGCGCAGATGCACACCATCGCCGCCAAGGCCGTCGCGTTCGGCGAGGCGGCTACGCCGGCGTTCCGTGCATACGCCCTTCAGGTGGTCGCCAATGCCAGGGTACTGGCCGCCCGGCTGGCTGCCGAGGGCCTGGTCGTCACCACCGGCGGGACCGACACCCACCTGATCACCCTCGACCCGGCGCCGCTCGGCGTCGACGGGCGTACCGCACGCGGGCGGCTCGCCGCCGCCGGGATGGTCCTCGACTGCTGCGCGCTGCCGCACACCGACGCCCGCGGGCTGCGGCTGGGCACGGCCGCGGTGACCACGCAGGGCATGGGCCAGGAGGAGATGGAGTGGATCGCCGTGCTGTTCGGGAAGGTGCTGCGCGGCGAGGTCGACGGGCCGAGGGCGCGTGAGGACGTGCGGGAGCTCACGGGTAGATTTCCGCCGTATCCCGGCTGAGGCGGGGTAGGCGCAGCGTCGTGCACAGCCACACGTGCAACCATCGTCGCTACCCGGAAGTCCCCATACATATGCCTGCGTCGCTAGGGTGTGGGGCTGAGATGGCCAGCGAGACCTGTGGGGAAGCCCGTGCGTGAATACCTCCTGACGCTCTGCGTCACGGCCGCGGTGACGTATCTGCTGACAGGGCCGGTACGCAAGTTCGCGATCGTGGCCGGGGCGATGCCGGAGATCCGGGCGCGCGACGTGCACCGGGAACCCACTCCACGGCTCGGCGGGATCGCGATGTTCTTCGGCCTGTGCGCGGGCCTGTTGGTCGCCGACCACCTCACCAACCTCAACTGGGTCTTCGCCAAGTCCAACGAACCGCGGGCGCTGCTGTCCGGAGCGGCGCTCATCTGGCTGATCGGCGTGCTGGACGACAAGTTCGAGATCGACGCCCTGATCAAGCTGGGCGGCCAGATGATCGCCGCCGGCGTGATGGTCATGCAGGGTCTGACGATCCTGTGGCTGCCGGTGCCGGGCGTCGGCACGGTCGCGCTGACCCAGTGGCAGGGCACCCTGCTGACGGTGGCGCTGGTCGTCATCACCATCAACGCGGTCAACTTCGTCGACGGCCTGGACGGCCTGGCCGCCGGCATGGTGTGCATCGCGGCAGCCGCGTTCTTCATGTACACCTACCGGATCTGGTACTCGTACGGCATCGAGGCCGCCGCCCCGGCCACCCTGTTCGCGGCCGTCCTGATGGGGATGTGCCTGGGCTTCCTGCCGCACAACATGCATCCCGCGCGGATCTTCATGGGCGACTCCGGCTCGATGCTCATCGGCCTGGTGCTGGCGGCCGGCGCGATCTCCGTCACGGGGCAGGTCGACCCGGACGTGATGAAGCTGTTCTCCGGCTCCGAGCGCAACACCGTGCACCAGATGGTGCCGGTCTACATCCCGCTGCTGATGCCGCTGACGATCATCGCGATCCCGGCCGCCGACCTGGTGCTGGCCATCGTGCGACGCACCTGGCGCGGCCAGTCGCCGTTCGCCGCCGACCGGGGGCATCTGCACCACCGGCTGCTGGAGATCGGCCACTCGCACAGCCGGGCCGTGCTGATCATGTACTTCTGGTCGGCGCTGATCGGCTTCGGCGCGCTCGCCTACTCCGTCAACTCGGCGTCCATGTGGATCGTGCTGGGCATCGTGTTCCTCAGCGCGATCGGGCTCGTCCTGCTCCTGCTGCCGCGCTTCACCCCGCGCGCCCCGCGCTGGGCCGAGCAGTTCGTGCCGCCGCGCTACCGCCGCCGTCGCCGGGCCGCGGCGCCGGACGCCTCGACGCCGGCGGCCGTTTCGTCCGCGGCGACGGGGGCACGCGAGGCCGACGAGACCCAAGAGCCCCCTGCGGCACTCGTGGCCGGTGTGACGGGAGTCAATGGAGCGACTGCGACCGGCCCCCGTTCGCGTCTCCTGGATGGGCGCAAAGCGGGAACGTCGCGCTGACACCCAAGGTAAGAATCTGACTAAAGCGTTGCCAACTCGTGGGGGTGCAAATCTCCCCAATACCAGACAAGATGGCCGTGTTTCTACGCAGACGGGCACTGTCGCTCTCATGTGTGACAGCAAGCACACCCGCCAGGTAAAGACCTCATCAAATAGTTTGTGATACGGTTCACGAGAACCCCGGATAGAGCCGAAGGACCCGAGTGCGACGGTCCATTGGCGTGAGGTCTCCACCACTCAGCCCGTGACTACGCTCGTCCATGACGACACCCTGCCCCTGTGAAAGCGGAGTTGCCGCCATGCCTGCCCATGACGCCCGGAACCTGGTACCGATCGCCGTCCCCACGGCGGCCGTTGGTGTGGTCGCGGTCGCGGTCAGCGGTGCGGTGGCGGGTGGCAAGGGGGCGCTTGGAGCGGCCGTCGGCGTTCTGCTGGCGATGCTCTTCATGGGCATCGGTCTGTACGTCCTGCAGTGGACGGCAAAAACGCTCCCGCAGCTGTTCCAGGCCATGGGGCTGATGCTCTATGTCGCCCAACTCCTGCTGCTCATGATCTTCGTGGCCCTCTTCAAGGGCACCTCTCTCTTCAATCCGAAGGCGTTCGCGATCTCCCTGGTCGTGGCGACCGTTGTGTGGATGGCCGCGCAGGCCCGTGCGCACATGAAGGCCAAGATCTTCTACGTCGACCCGGAGTCCGAGAAGAGTGAGAAGCCCGAGAAGACAGGGTCTTCGTCGTGAGGGGTAGGGCCGGGATAAAGACGTGTGAGATCTCCTGCTATCGTCCGGTGCCAACTGCGGCATCGCGGGCGCGGGCATCTGAGCTGACGCCTGCTCAATCGCGAGGCTTGATGCCCCCCAGCCGCCCCCACATCCGTAACACCAGTCCGGTGCCGATCCGCGGCTGTGCGCCGCGCCGACACAACGAGGTTGCCGTACCCATGCGTCATGCCGAAGGAGCCCGCGGTGAGTGCTGACCAGACCCAGCTCGCCTTTGACTGGAGCTGTCGGATCATGTCCGACAACGGGTGTGGTTTTCCGGCTCCGGGCCTGCACTCGTTCCTTTTCAAGCCCATCGGCACGGTCGGCGGGTTCGAGTTCAACAAGGTGATGCTGCTCGCGCTCATCACCAGCGTTCTCGTCGTCGCCTTCTTCTGGGCCGCCTTCGGCAAGGCCAAGGTCGTCCCGAGCAAGCTGCAGATGGTCGGCGAGGCCGGTTACGACTTCGTGCGCCGCGGCATCGTCTACGAGACCCTCGGCAAGCGTGAGGGCGAGAAGTACGTCCCGCTCATGGTCTCGCTGTTCTTCTTCATCTGGATCATGAACATCTGGTCCGTGATCCCGCTGGCCCAGTTCCCGGTGTCGTCGGTCATCGCCTTCCCGATGGTCCTCGCCGTCCTCGTCTGGATCGTCTGGGTGTCGCTGACGTTCAAGCGCCACGGTTTCGTCGGCTTCTTCAAGAACGTCACGGGCTACGACAAGTCGCTGGGCGCGGTGTTGCCGCTGGTCATGGTCATCGAGTTCCTCTCGAACCTCTTCGTCCGACCGTTCACACACGCGGTGCGACTCTTCGCCAACATGTTCGCCGGGCACCTGATGCTGGTGATGTTCACCGTCGCCTCCTGGTACCTGCTGAACAGCTGGATGATCCCGGCCGCCGGCGTGTCCTTCGTCATGACGATGGCCATGATCGTCTTCGAACTTTTCGTGCAGGCCGTCCAGGCGTACGTCTTCGTACTCCTTGCCTGCTCGTACATTCAGGGCGCTCTCGCCGAGCACCACTGAGCCCCACCCCCAACCCCGGTCGTCCGGTGGCCAACCCCCACCGGTTCGTAAAAGAGAAGGAAGAAACGGCATGTCCGCGACCCTCGAACTCGCCGCTGGCGTCTCCGGCTCCCTCGGTTCCATCGGCTACGGTCTCGCTGCCATCGGCCCCGGCATCGGCGTCGGCATCATCTTCGGTAACGGCACCCAGGCCCTCGCCCGCCAGCCCGAGGCGGCCGGCCTGATCCGCGCCAACCAGATTCTGGGCTTCGCCTTCTGCGAGGCGCTCGCCCTCATCGGCATCGTTATGCCGTTCGTGTTCGGTAAGTGATCACCCCTTTACCTGACACGCATCGACGAAAGGCACTGATGTGATCGCCAACCTGGTACAGCTGGCGGCCGAGGAGGAGCAGAACCCGCTCGTCCCGGCCGGTCCGGAGCTGCTCGTCGGCACCATCGCCTTCGCCATCGTGTTCTTCTTCTTCTGGAAGAAGCTGCTTCCGAACATCAATAAGGTTCTGGAGGAGCGCCGCGCGGCGATCGAAGGCGGTATCGAAGAGGCCGAGGCCATGAAGGTCGAGGCCCAGAGCGTCCTTGAGCAGTACAAGGCCCAGCTCGCCGAGGCCCGGCACGAGGCCGCGCGCCTGCGCCAGGAGGCGCAGGAGCAGGGGGCCGCGCTCATCGCCGAGATGCGGGCCGAGGGCCAGCGGCAGCGTGAGGAGATCGTCGCCGCCGGTCACGCCCAGATCGAGGCCGACCGCAAGGCCGCCGCGTCCGCGCTGCGTCAGGACGTCGGCAGGCTCGCCACCGAGCTGGCCGGCAAGCTCGTCGGCGAGTCCCTCCAGGACCACGCCCGGCAGAGCCGCGTGATCGACCGCTTCCTCGACGAGCTCGAGGAGAAGGCCGAGGCGGCTCGATGACTGCGCACGGAGCGAGCCGCCAGGCCCTGGCAGCCGCACGGGAGCGTCTCGACGCGCTGACGGACTCCACGTCCGTGGACGCCGCGCAGCTCGCCGACGAGCTGGCGGCCATCACCGCGCTGCTCCACCGCGAGGCCGGTTTGCGTCGGGTCCTCACCGACCCGGCGCAGACCGGTGAGGCCAAGGCCGAGCTGGTCCAGCGCCTGCTCGGCGCCCAGGTCAGCGGCCCGGCCGTCGACCTGGTGGCCGGGATGGTGCGTTCCCGCTGGTCACAGCCCCGCGACCTGGTGGACGCGCTGGAGGAGCTGGCGAACTCCGCCGACCTCACCGCCGCCCAGCGGGCCGGCGCGCTCGACGACGTCGAGGACGAACTGTTCCGCTTCGGCCGGATCGTCGCCTCGAGTACAGAGCTGCGCGCGGCGCTGACCGACCGGGCCGCGAGCGCCTCGGCCAAGGTCGAGCTGTTGCACCGGTTGCTCGGCGGCCGGGCCAACGCGACCACCGAGCGTCTGGTGACGCGCCTTGTGACCGCGCCGCGGGGACGTAGCCTGGAGGCGGGACTGGAGTCCCTGTCCAAGCTCGCCGCCGAGCGCCGGGACCGCATGGTCGCCGTCGTCACCTCGGCGGTACCGCTGAGTGACACGCAGAAGCAGCGCCTCGGCGCGGCCCTCGCGAAGCTCTACGGCCGCCAGATGCACCTCAACCTGGACGTGGACCCCGAGGTCATCGGCGGGATCCGGGTGCAGGTCGGTGACGAGGTCATCAACGGCTCCCTCGCGGACCGGCTCGACGACGCCGCCCGCCGCATGGCGAGCTAGCAGCAACTCAACACGCAGTACGTACACGACGGCCCTGGTTGGGCCGTGCAGAGGATTCACCTCTTATTGGGGGGAGTCCCATACCCCCCAAGTGAAACTTCGGGCCCAACAAGGAGAGCAGGGAACCCAGATGGCGGAGCTCACGATCCGGCCGGAGGAGATCCGGGACGCGCTGGAGAACTTCGTCCAGTCGTACAAGCCGGACGCGGCCTCGCGCGAGGAGGTCGGTACGGTCACCCTTGCCGGCGACGGCATCGCGAAGGTCGAGGGCCTGCCCTCGGCCATGGCCAACGAGCTGCTGAAGTTCGAGGACGGCACCCTCGGCCTCGCCCTCAACCTCGAGGAGCGCGAGATCGGTGCCATCGTCCTCGGCGAGTTCAGTGGCATCGAGGAGGGCCAGCCGGTCACCCGCACCGGTGAGGTCCTGTCCGTCGCCGTCGGCGAGGGCTACCTCGGCCGCGTGGTGGACCCGCTCGGCAACCCGATCGACGGCCTCGGCGAGATCGAGACCGAGGGTCGCCGCGCCCTCGAACTGCAGGCCCCCACGGTCATGCAGCGCAAGTCGGTGCACGAGCCGATGGAGACCGGCTACAAGGCCGTCGACGCCATGACCCCGATCGGCCGTGGCCAGCGTCAGCTGATCATTGGTGACCGCCAGACCGGCAAGACCGCCCTGGCCGTCGACACGATCATCAACCAGCGCGACAACTGGCGCACCGGCGACCCGAACAAGCAGGTCCGCTGCATCTACGTCGCCATCGGCCAGAAGGGCTCCACCATCGCGTCGGTCCGCCGCGCGCTGGAGGAGAACGGCGCCCTGGAGTACACGACCATCGTCGCCGCCCCGGCGTCCGACCCGGCCGGCTTCAAGTACCTGGCGCCCTACACCGGGTCCGCCATCGGCCAGCACTGGATGTACCAGGGCAAGCACGTCCTGATCGTCTTCGACGACCTGTCGAAGCAGGCCGACGCCTACCGCGCCGTGTCCCTGCTGCTGCGCCGTCCGCCGGGCCGCGAGGCCTACCCGGGCGACGTCTTCTACCTGCACTCCCGTCTGCTGGAGCGCTGCG
Source organism: Streptomyces sp. NPDC005202 (assembly GCF_040608235.1). NCBI lineage: Bacteria > Bacillati > Actinomycetota > Actinomycetes > Kitasatosporales > Streptomycetaceae > Streptomyces > Streptomyces sp. NPDC005202. The sequence goes on from NZ_JBEXHW010000008.1 coordinate 226,513, forward strand.
CGAAGCTGTCGGACGACATGGGTGCCGGTTCGATGACCGGTCTGCCGATCGTCGAGACCAAGGCCAACGACGTCTCGGCGTTCATCCCGACCAACGTCATCTCCATCACCGACGGCCAGTGCTTCCTGGAGTCGGACCTGTTCAACGCCGGTCAGCGCCCCGCGCTGAACGTCGGTATCTCCGTCTCCCGAGTCGGTGGTTCCGCGCAGCACAAGGCGATGAAGCAGGTCTCCGGCCGTCTGCGCGTCGACCTGGCCCAGTTCCGTGAGCTGGAGGCGTTCGCCGCCTTCGGTTCCGACCTGGACGCCGCGTCGAAGGCGCAGCTGGAGCGCGGTCAGCGCATGGTCGAGCTGCTGAAGCAGGACCAGTACCAGCCGATGGCCACCGAGGACCAGGTCGTCTCCGTGTGGGCCGGCACCACCGGCAAGATGGACGACGTCCCGGTCGCCGACATCCGCCGCTTCGAGAAGGAGCTGCTGGAGTACCTGCACCGCAAGGAGCAGGGCCTCATGACCTCCATCAAGGAGGGCGGCAAGATGTCCGACGACACGCTGCAGGCCGTGGCCGAGGCGATCGCGGAGTTCAAGAAGCAGTTCGAGACGAGCGACGGCAAGCTGCTCGGCGAGGACACCCCGGCCACTGCCGCCAAGTGACGTAAGGAAGGGACCTGACTCATGGGAGCCCAGCTCCGGGTCTACAAGCGTCGCATCCGATCCGTCACCGCGACCAAGAAGATCACCAAGGCGATGGAGATGATCGCCGCCTCGCGCGTCGTCAAGGCGCAGCGCAAGGTGGCGGCCTCCACGCCGTACGCGCAGGAACTGACCCGCGCGGTCACGGCGGTCGGCACCGGGTCCAACACCAAGCACCCGCTGACCACCCAGGCCGAGACGGTCACCCGGTCCGCGGTGCTGCTGCTGACCAGCGACCGCGGTCTGGCCGGCGCGTTCAACGCCAACGCCATCAAGCAGGCGGAGCAGCTGACCGAGCGGCTGGAGCGCGAGGGCAAGCAGGTCGACACGTACATCGTCGGCCGGCGCGGTGTCGCCCACTACAACTTCCGTGAGCGCACGATCGCGGAGTCGTGGACCGGCTTCACCGACGAGCCCACGTACGCGGATGCCAAGAAGGTCGCGGCCCCGCTCATCGAGGCCATCGAGAAGGACACGGCGGACGGCGGCGTGGACGAAATCCACATCGTCTACACCGAGTTCGTGTCGATGATGACGCAGACGGCGCTGGACGCCCGCCTGCTTCCGCTCAGCCTCGACGAGGTCGCGGAGGAGAAGCCGAAGGGCGAGATCCTCCCGCTGTACGACTTCGAGCCCTCGGCGGAGGACGTCCTCGACGCCCTGCTGCCGCGCTACGTGGAGAGCCGTATCTACAACGCGCTGCTCCAGTCGGCCGCTTCGAAGCACGCCGCCACCCGGCGTGCGATGAAGTCGGCAACCGACAACGCCGGTGAGCTCATCGAGACGCTGTCCCGGCTTGCCAACCAGGCCCGACAGGCCGAAATCACCCAGGAAATCAGCGAGATCGTCGGTGGCGCGAGTGCCCTCGCCGACGCGACCGCGGGGAGTGACTACTAATGACCACCACTGCTGAGACGGCCACGGCGACGGGCCGCGTCGCGCGGGTCATCGGCCCGGTCGTCGACGTGGAGTTCCCCGTCGACGCGATCCCGGAGATCTACAACGCCCTGCACGTCGAGGTCAGCGACCCGGCGAACGCGGGCCAGAAGAAGACGCTGACCCTGGAGGTCGCCCAGCACCTGGGCGACGGTGTGGTCCGCGCGATCTCGATGCAGCCCACCGACGGTCTGGTCCGCCAGTCCCCGGTGACCGACACCGGCGCGCCGATCTCGGTGCCGGTCGGTGACTTCACCAAGGGCAAGGTGTTCAACACCATCGGTGACGTGCTCAACGTCGACGCCGAGTACGACGGCGAGCGCTGGCCGATCCACCGCAAGGCGCCGAACTTCGACCAGCTCGAGTCCAAGACCGAGATGTTCGAGACCGGCATCAAGGTCATCGACCTGCTGACCCCGTACGTCAAGGGCGGCAAGATCGGTCTGTTCGGCGGCGCCGGCGTCGGCAAGACCGTTCTGATCCAGGAGATGATCTACCGCGTCGCCAACAACCACGACGGTGTGTCGGTGTTCGCGGGCGTCGGTGAGCGCACCCGTGAGGGCAACGACCTCATCGACGAGATGAGCGAGTCGGGCGTCATCGACAAGACCGCGCTGGTCTTCGGTCAGATGGACGAGCCCCCGGGCACCCGTCTGCGCGTCGCGCTGGCCGGCCTGACCATGGCCGAGTACTTCCGCGACGTCCAGAAGCAGGACGTGCTGTTCTTCATCGACAACATCTTCCGCTTCACGCAGGCCGGTTCCGAGGTCTCCACGCTGCTCGGCCGTATGCCGTCCGCGGTGGGTTACCAGCCGAACCTGGCCGACGAGATGGGTCTCCTCCAGGAGCGCATCACCTCGACCCGCGGTCACTCGATCACCTCGATGCAGGCGATCTACGTCCCCGCCGACGACCTGACCGACCCGGCCCCGGCGACCACCTTCGCCCACCTCGACGCGACGACGGTTCTGTCCCGTCCGATCTCCGAGAAGGGCATCTACCCGGCCGTGGACCCGCTGGACTCCACGTCCCGGATCCTGGACCCGCGCTACATCTCGCAGGACCACTACAACGCGGCCATGCGCGTGAAGAGCATCCTGCAGAAGTACAAGGACCTCCAGGACATCATCGCGATCCTCGGTATCGACGAGCTCGGCGAGGAGGACAAGCTCGTCGTCCACCGTGCCCGTCGCGTGGAGCGCTTCCTGTCCCAGAACACCCACGTCGCGAAGCAGTTCACCGGCGTGGACGGTTCGGACGTGCCGCTGGAGGAGTCGATCGCCGCGTTCAACGCGATCTGCGACGGTGAGTACGATCACTTCCCGGAGCAGGCGTTCTTCATGTGCGGTGGTCTCGAGGACCTGAAGAAGAACGCGAAGGAGCTGGGCGTCTCCTGAGCCCGGTGGACTTGAGGAGGGGCGGGGTGCGCCCTGACAGGGTGCGTCCTGCCCCTCTTCGTACGCCTACTGCTGCATTGCCTGGGGGCTGCAATCGATGTGCGGCTACCGCCGCACAGCCCCCAGTCCCCCAGCCGAGTCCTGGGGCCGGGGCCCGACACCTTGGTGCTCGGCGCCCTACTAGACTTGTACCTAACACCCGGCAGGAGAGCCGGGTGGTGACCCGAGGAGCCACCCTTGGCTGCTGAGCTGCACGTCGAGCTGGTCGCCGCCGACCGCCAGGTCTGGTCCGGCGAGGCCACCCTGGTCGTCGCGCGCACCACGTCCGGCGACATCGGCGTCATGCCCGGTCACCAGCCGCTGCTCGGTGTGCTGGAGTCGGGCCCGGTGACCATCCGTACGAGTGATGGTGGGACGGTCGTCGCCGCGGTGCACGGCGGTTTCATCTCGTTCGCGGACGACAAGCTGTCGCTGCTGGCCGAGATCGCCGAGCTGTCGGACGAGATCGATGTCCAACGCGCGGAGCGGGAGCTCGAGCGCGCGAAGGCGGAGGGCGACGCCGCGGCCGAGCGGCGCGCGGACGTCCGACTGCGTGCGGCGACGGGGCGCTGATCCACCGCGCCATGTGATGACGTCACTCAGCCGCGGCCGGTACCGGAGCAATCCGGTACCGGCCGCGGCTGAGGCCGATGTGGGTGTTTTTTCCGTTCCATTACCTAGGAGACGAGGAGGTCGGTGTCGATGGTCCTCGCTCTGACTGTGTGCGGACTCGTGGTCGCGCTCGTGGTGGTGGGACTGTTCGTCTTCGGCCTGCGCCGCAGGCTCATCCAGCGCTCGGGTGGCACCTTCGACTGCAGCCTGCGCTGGGACGTACCCGAGAAACCCGACACCAGCGGCAAGGGCTGGAGCTACGGGGTCGCCCGCTACAACGGCGACCGCGTCGAGTGGTTTCGCGTCTTCTCCTACGCGCCCCGCCCGCGCCGCATCCTGGAACGCGCGTCGATCGAGGTGGCCGGCCGCCGCCTCCCCGAGGGCGAGGAGGAACTGGCCCTGCTCTCCGACGCCGTGATCCTCACCTGTCTGCACCGGGGCACGCGTCTCGAACTCGCCATGAGCGAAGACGCGCTGACCGGTTTTCTCGCGTGGCTCGAGGCGGCCCCGCCCGGGCAACGAGTGAACGTGGCCTGATGTTCCGGGACTTACCGTTCCTAAAGACTGAGCGGGAGTGAGTCCTGTTGCCAGGACTCATGCTCAGCCGAACGTCCCGAACGGTGTTGGGCGTTCTGGTTCCCTGCGTTCGCTCCGCATCCGGCGTCGACGGATCGTGTCCGTGGTCCGGGAATGCGGGGGCGGGTTCCCTCACGCCCAGGGACCTCCCATCGGGCACAACGATGCTCATCCCATCGAAGTCACGCTCACTCAAACGACCTCGAAGGCGAACAGTTAATTACCCCTCGGCCCCCGCTTCTGGTGGCCCATGCGCACACCGCGCCGTCGTAGCCGGCGGTGTGGTTCGCGGACGGCTCGCCGACGGCGTTGGCCGTGTGGGGCGCAGGAGCGAGCGTCACCGTTATGGTGAGCGGCCCGCCGGCTATGAGGGCGGCAGCCGCCGCTCCGGCGAACACTCCGGCGGACGCCGCCCTGGTCCTGCTGGTCCTGCGCCGTCGTAGCCGGCGGTGTGGTTCGCGGACGGCTCGCCGACGGCGTTGGCCGTGTGGGGCGCAGGAGCGAGCGTCACCGTTATGGTGAGCGGCCCGCCGGCTATGAGGGCGGCAGCCGCCGCTCCGGCGAACACTCCGGCGGACGCCGCCCTGGTCCTGCTGGTCCTGCTGGTCCTGTTGGACCTGGACCTGGACCTGTTGGACCTGTTGGACCTGGCCTGTTGGAACTGTCGGACCTGTCGGACCTGTTGGGTCCGTTCGGTCTGGTGGGCCTGCTCATGTCGTTCCCCCCGAATGAGAAATTCCGCTTACCGGTCAGTGGTCCACATGGTTCCCGGTGCGCGGCCGACTCCTCCTGGCCATCCGGCCTGTTGCGGCAGGTCCAAAGGTCCCTCGGGCGCGTACGCCGGGGGCGTGCGGGGCGCATGAAGAGTGCCGCGGGCAGACCCGGGGTCCCGGGGTCTGCCGGCGCGCCTGCGCGAGCTGCCGCTCCAACTCCTCGACCTCCTCGGCGAGTTGCGCGGTCGGCGTGTCACCCGCCTCGGCGATGGCGG
>NZ_JBEXHW010000009.1:0-78406 GCF_040608235.1 Streptomyces sp. NPDC005202
GTCGGCTACCTCGCGCCCGCCGTCTTCGAACAGAGATCAACTACGCTGGCCATCGCTGCATGACAACTGGTGTCCACGATCACGGTGGAAGCCCCCCTTCATGCTCCACCTTCACGGGCGTCACGGCGAGACCAGTCTTCGAGGCGATCACCTGACCCCGAGCCTCGCAGCACCAGGAGGAGCCCCGCTGAGAAGGACCGGGAGCGGCCGCCTTTCATGATCGATCCCGGATCCTCCGCTGCATGACGGCGACCCCCGACCGCAGGGTTGCGTGCTGCTCCGGCAGCCGGCTCGGGGATCACAGGCCCGTCACGAACCCTGCCGGGGCCTGGATCACGCCGCTGCTTCGTGCATAGCCTCGGCACAGGCTGCATCCTCAGTTCCTTGGGGCGCTGGCGCCACCTGTTGCGCGATCCGGTAAATCACTCCCCACGACGTAACTAGTAGTGACGTGCCGTGCGGTTACCTGTAACGTGCATCGCACACTTTTGGCCTGTTGGCCGATATGCAACCAGGGACTGTGATGCAGGAACCTTCGATGTTGCCCGCACATGCCCCGGAGGAGATGACGGCAGTCGACTCCCAGTCGTGGCATGTCCCGGACACTAATCCGGCCGGGCACGGTAAGGCAGTTGAGCGCCACATGGTGCTTCTCGCGGTGCTGCCCGCCGGGCTGGTCACGGTCACCGGAGCCGCGGCCGCCGCTCTCCTTTTCACCGCGGGCGTGGGCCACATCGGCAAGGACGCCTTCCGGAGTCTGCTCACGGGCACGCTGCTGGTCGTCTGCGGGATCCTCACGGGCGCAGGGCTCTTCGCCTCCGCGAAGGCGCGCGCGCTGCGACGCCGCTATGCCGAGGTGAGCAGCTTCGCGGCCCGCGACCGGGCCGAACTGGCGCAGCTGCGGCTGCAGCTCGAGCACAGCCAAGAGCTGATGGAGCGCCGGCGACATCAGGGCAGCCCGTTGCCGGACCAGGCGGGGGACGCGCTGAACCGGCTCGGGGACGAGATCGCGTCCGCCCAGCGCGCTGCCGAGGCGACTGCGCAGGAGCTGGCGGCACAGCCGCGCGACAGCGAGCACTTCGAGGTCTTCGCCAATATGGCCCGGAGGCTCGAGTCCCTGGTGCACCGCGAGATCGGGCTGCTGGACGACCTGGAGAACGAGGTCGAGAACCCGGACCTGCTCAAGGGCTTGTTCCGTGTGGACCACCTGGCCACCCGTATCCGGCGATACGCCGAGAATCTGGCCGTGCTCGGCGGCGCCGTCTCCCACCGCCTGTGGACCCAACCGGTCAGCATGAGCGATGTGATGCGTTCCGCGGCCGCCGAGATCGAGCAGTATGCGCGGGTCAAGCTGGTTCCCCCGGTGGAGGGGACGGTGAGCGGGCACGCGGTCGTCGACGTGGTCCACCTGCTGGCGGAGCTGGTCGAGAACGCCACGGTGTTCTCGCCTCCCCACACCCAGGTGCTGCTGCGTGCCGAGCACGTCACCGCCGGGCTGGCGATCGAGGTCGAGGACCGCGGCCTGGGCATGACCTCCGCCGAGCGGAACCAGATGAATTCCCTGCTCGCCTCGCCCGACGGGGTCGCTCTGGGCGAGCTGCTCAAGGACGGCCGGATCGGCCTGTACGTGGTCTCCGCGCTTGCCCGGCGGCACGGCATCGCCGTACGGCTCCAGAACAACGTCTACGGCGGTACACAGGCGGTCGTCGTGCTGCCGCACGAACTGCTGGGCAAGCAGCCGGAGGTGACGGAACCACAGCAACAGCCGTCGGGCGTCACATCCCCAGCCCTTCATGGACAGACACCCCCACCCCCTCATGGACGTGCGGAGGACGCGGCAGAGCAGGCACCGGCGCGGGAAATCCCCGTTGCTCGGACCTCGGTACCCGCACCGACGGCCGAACCACTACGCGCCCCCGTCGCGGCCCCTGCGCCGGGAGACGGTCGCCCGTTGCTGCCCAAGCGCCGCCGTCAGGAGCACCTCGCCCCCGAATTGCGACAGGCCTCCCCCACGGACGTGGTGGCGAAGGAAGCCGAGCACGATCCGGGCCTGATGGCCGCCTTCCGGACCGGCGTCCGCCGGGCCGAGAAATCCGAGGCAGCCGAAGAACCCATGGAAGCCTAAGAACCCGTGGAAGCCGAAGAGTTGAAGGAAGAAGAGTTCAAGGCAGCCGAAGAATCCAGGGAAACCGACACCATCACCACGTCCGTCGGCAGGCATACCCGAACGGACCTGGCCCCCTAGCAGTTTCACGTCATTGAGGAGAAGTACTCGATCGTGGTGAGCGAAGATCTTTCTTGGCTGTTGAGCGGCCTTGTGCAGCGCGTACCGCATACCCGCAGCGCACTGCTGTTGTCCTCGGACGGTCTGGTGATGGCCTCGGACGGACTGGAAAAAGACGCAGCGGATCATTTGGCGGCCCTGTCCAGCGGGCTCTACTCGCTGGCCCGCAGTGCCGGCAAGCGATTCGACGACGGCGGTGATGTGCAGCAGATCGTGACCGAACTCAGCAACTCGCTGCTCTTCGTCTCCGCGGCCGGGCAGGGTGCCCTGCTGGCAGTGCTCGCCGGGCGCGAAGCGGATGCGGCGGTGCTGGGCTACGAGATGACCATGATGGTCAAGAGCGTCCGCCGCCACCTGGGGGTCTCGCCACGTCAGTCGGTGGGGCAGTGACAGATGCCGGACGACCCGGGCGATCCGGACAGGGCGCTGCTCGACGATGCCGTCGGACGGATGGTCCGGCCGTACACCGTCAGCGAAGGACGCACCAGACCCACGTGCCACTTCGACCTGATGACCATGGTGGTGGCCACCGGGACCACGCTTCGGAGCAACCTCGGACTGGATCACACCCAAGTGCTGGAGCTGTGCCGGACGCCGGTCACGGTGGCTGAGATCGCGGGGCTCACACGCATGCCCGCAACGGTGATCAAGGTGTTGCTGTCCGACTTGGTCGAGCGTGGCGCAGTCGTCACACGGCCCTTCAACCTGTCAATACAGGGGTCATGTTCTGCCCCCGATCTGGATCTATTGGAGGCGTTGCGGGATGGGCTCCTCAAACGGCTCTGAGGCACCCGGCGCCGACTCCCTTCCGATGGGGATCAAAATTCTGGTCGCCGGCGGTTTCGGGGTGGGCAAGACCACCTTTGTGGGAGCGGTCAGCGAGATCGAGCCGCTGAGCACGGAGGAACTGCTGACCGAGGTCAGTGCTGCCACGGACAGGCTGGACGGGGTGGAGAGCAAGGCCACCACCACGGTGGCCATGGACTTCGGCCGGATCACCATCAGCCCCCACCACGTGCTCTATCTGTTCGGCACGCCCGGCCAGGAGCGCTTCTGGTTCATGTGGGACGAACTGTCAGCCGGTGCACTCGGTGCGGTCGTACTCGCCGACACCCGTCGGCTGGACCACTGTTTCGCGGCGGTCGACTTCTTCGAAGCACGCGGCATCAGCTTCATTGTCGCGGTCAACGAGTTCGACGGAGCGCACCACTACGAGCCGGAAGAGGTGCGGGCGGCGCTTGACCTCAAGCCCGAGGTGCCGGTGGTCCTGTGTGACGCTCGCCTGTCCAGCTCAGGCATTCGGGTTCTACTTTCACTCGTGCAGCATCTGATCACTTCAAGGAGTTCCCATGGCAGCGATGGTGTCCAAAACTCCCTTCGGAGGGGAGACAGGGATCGCCGTGCGTCATCTGCTTCTGCCCCCGCACGACCCTGAGGCGCAGGCCCGGGCACGCCGGCTCCGGGAACTGGGGATCGAGGACAAGCCGGTTCCGGAGTTCGACGACTTCGCACGTGAACTGGCGAAGCGCACCGGTGGGTGCTACGCGGGGGTCAACTTCTTCATCGACGAGAACCGCCAGTACTTCGCGGGCCTGTACAGCGCGGCCTCGGACACGACCGTGGAACTGGAGTCCCCCCTGCTCGAGGAGCCCGTGCCAGGCCGGGTGATGCCTCGTGACCTCGACATCGGTTTCTGCCCGCACGTGGTCAGGCGGCGCAAGGCTCTGGTGCTGGACGATGTCCGCGACTTTCCACGCTTCGCCGGAAATCACGTCGTCGATGCCATCGGGATCCACTCCTACCTGGGAGCCCCGCTGATCGACCACACGGGCATGGTGCTGGGCACGATCTGTGTGGTGGACCAGGATCCGCATCCCTGGGGTCACCAAGGACTGGAGACCATCAAAACGATGGCGGCCGAACTGGTGGAGCGCATCGAACGGTCGGGGCAGGGCCGGTGAACGAGTGAGCGTCCGGCGGCATGAACCTCGGTGCGGCCTACCCTCGAGATCGATCAGCCGCAGCCAGAGCAGCCCGCATCGAAGTGATGCGCGGTCACCTCTGAGAACAGCTGCCGATCTTGGTGCCAGCAGAAATCCTGAGTGCCGGCTGAAAATATCCACGTCACATCACGTCCGTGAGTCTGCTACAGCCCCACGATCTTGTTCCACCGCTTCGCGAACTCCACCCGCTCCGTGGACGTGATGTCCCGGGCGATCGCGAGGCGCCTGCGCATCGTCGCGTCGGGGAAGATCAGCGGGTTCTCGGCCAGCGCCGCCGTGTCCTTGTCCTTGGACGCGGCGAGGACGGCCCGGGCCGCCGGGACCGGGCAGACGTAGTTCACCCAGGCGGCGAGCTCCGCGGCGACCTCGGGCTCGTAGTAGTAGTCGATCAGCCGTTCCGCGTTCGCCTTGTGGCGGGCCCGGTTGGGGATCATCAGGGAGTCCGCCCATAGCTCCGCGCCCTCCTCGGGCACGACGAAGCGGATGTCGGGGTTGTCCGCCTGGAGCTGGATCACGTCGCCCGAGTACGCCTGGCAGGCCAGCACGTCGCCGCTGACCAGGTCCTTGGTGTAGTCGTTGCCGGTGAAGCGGCGGATCTGCCCCGTGCGGACCTCCTTCTCCACCTGGTCGCACACCGTGTGGAAGTCGTCCGCCGTCCACTTCGTGATGTCGACGCCGTTGCCCTGCATCAGCAGCGCGAACGCCTCGTCCAGGCCCGAGAGCAGGGTGACGCGGCCCTTCAGATCGCTCGCCCACAGGTCGGAGACGCGACGTATCTCGCGACCGAGCCTGCGGCGGTTGTACGCGATGCCGGTGATGCCCGACTGCCACGGCACCGTGCACTTCCGCCCCGGGTCGAAGGCGGGTTGCGCAACAGCGGGTCGAGGTGCTCGGCCACATGGGGCTGCCGGGCGCGGTCCATCTCCTGGACCCAGCCCAGGCGCACGAAGCGCGCGCACATCCAGTCGCTGACGACGATCAGGTCGCGCCCCGGCTGCTGGTGGTTCATGAGGGCCGGGCTGATCTTGCCGAAGAACTCGTCGTTGTCGTTGATCTCCTCGACGTAGTCGACGGAGATGCCGGTGCGCTTCTGAAAGGCCGCAAGGGTGGGTCGCCGGTTCGGGTCGTTGTCGTCGGTGTCGATGTACAGCGGCCAGTTCGCCCAGGTCAGCCGCTTGTCGGTGGCCGACAGGTCGGTGGCGGCACGGTCGCCGGGGTTGACGTGGGCGGCGGGCACACCGCACCCGGCGAGCACACCGAGCGCGGCGGTGCCGCCGAGCGTGCGCAGCAGGGAACGACGGGTGAAGGAGGGCGTCTTCGGAGTGAAGGGCATTCGGGCAGCATGCCGCCCCCGCCTGGGGGGAACAACCGACGCTGCGTCGAGCGGGCCGGGGCGGACACGACACCTTGTCGATCAGTTGGCCGGCGTACGTGGCGCGGGACTGACGGACGTGACGGACGTCGAGGGGGAACACCTCGGCCCCGGACGGGACACCTCCCGTCCGGGGCCGCGAGGTCAGCGGGTCACGCGTCGAGCGACGTCATGACGTGCTTGATCCGCGTGTAGTCCTCGAAGCCGTACGCCGACAGGTCCTTGCCGTAGCCGGACTTCTTGAAGCCGCCGTGGGGCATCTCGGCGACCAGCGGGATGTGGGTGTTGATCCACACGCAGCCGAAGTCGAGCTTCTTCGACATCCGCATGGCGCGGGCGTGGTCCTTGGTCCACACCGAGGACGCGAGGGCGTACTCGACGCCGTTGGCGTACTCGACGGCCTGGTCCTCGTCCGTGAAGGACTGGACGGTGATGACCGGGCCGAAGACCTCCTTCTGGATGATCTCGTCGTCCTGCTTGAGGCCCGAGACGACGGTCGGGGCGTAGAAGTAGCCCTTGTCGCCGACCTGGTGACCGCCGGTCTCGACCTTGGCGTGGGCGGGCAGCCGCTCGATGAAGCCGGCCACCTGCTTGAGCTGGTTGGGGTTGTTGAGCGGGCCGAAGAGGACGTCCTCGTCGTCCGGCTGGCCGGTCTTCGTCTCGGCGGCGACCTTGGCCAGCGCGGACACGAACTCGTCGTGGATGGACTCGTGGACCAGGACGCGGGTGGCGGCCGTACAGTCCTGGCCGGCGTTGAAGAAGCCCGCCACGGAGATGTCCTCGACGGCCTTGTCGATGTCGGTGTCCTCGAAGACCACGACCGGGGCCTTGCCACCGAGCTCCAGGTGGACGCGCTTGAGGTCCTTGGCGGCGGACTCGGCGACCGACATGCCGGCACGGACGGAGCCGGTGATGGACGCCATCGCCGGGGTCGGGTGCTCGACCATCATGCGGCCGGTCTCCCGGTCGCCGCAGATGACGTTGAAGACGCCCTTGGGCAGGATCGAGCCGACGATGTCGGCGATCAGGACGGTGGAGGCGGGGGTCGTGTCCGACGGCTTCAGGACGACCGTGTTGCCCGCCGCGATCGCCGGGGCAAACTTCCACACGGCCATCATCATCGGGTAGTTCCACGGCGCGACCTGGGCGCAGACACCGACCGGCTCGCGGCGGATGATCGAGGTCATCCCCTCCATGTACTCGCCGGCGCTGCGGCCCTCGAGCATCCGCGCCGCGCCCGCGAAGAAGCGGATCTGGTCCACCATCGGCGGGATCTCCTCGGTGCGGGTCAGCCCGATCGGCTTGCCCGTGTTCTCCACCTCGGCCGCGATCAGCTCCTCGGCGCGCTCCTCGAACGCGTCAGCGATCTTCAGGAGTGCCTTCTGGCGCTCGGCCGGGGTCGTGTCGCGCCAGCCCGGGAAGGCCTCGGCGGCGGCCGCCATGGCGGCGTCCACGTCCGCCTGCCCGGACAGCGGCGCGGTCGCGTACGCCTCGCCCGTCGCCGGGTTGACCACCTCGGTGGTCCGTCCGTCGGCGGCGTCCCGGAACTCACCGTCGATGTAGTTGCGCAGACGACGCAGCTCGGTGCTCACTGCCGGCCCTCCTGTCAGGTTCTGGCTGTTCTCGAAGGTCTCTGGGTGTCCACTCGCTGAGACACCCCCACCCTAATCGGCAGCCCGACGTTTTCAACACCCCCGGTCGCATCACTGCTGCGAAATCCGCAGGTCTCAGTCTCGTAAACAACGAATTTCATTGATGCAGCCTTGCGGAACTGTCGAGACGTCGTGCACAGTGAGGTCGTGGCCAGTCGAAGCGCAGACCAGAAGGACTCCCGCGAGTCCAGGAACGGCAACCCTCACCTGGACGCCGTCTCCCTCGCCATCATCGAACAGCTCCAGGAGGACGGCCGCCGGCCGTACGCCGCCATCGGCAAGGCCGTCGGCCTGTCCGAGGCGGCCGTGCGCCAGCGCGTCCAGAAGCTGCTCGACCAGGGCGTGATGCAGATCGTCGCCGTCACGGACCCGCTCACCGTGGGCTTCCGCCGGCAGGCGATGGTCGGGGTCAACGTCGAGGGCGACGTGGAGTCCGTGGCCGACGCGCTGACTGACATGTCGGAAGTCGAGTACGTGGTGATGACCGCGGGCTCGTTCGACATCCTCGCCGAGATCGTCTGCGAGGACGACGACCACCTGCTGGACGTCATCAACAAACGCATGCGGGCCCTGCCCGGCGTGCGCTCCACCGAGAGCTTCGTCTACCTCAAGCTCAAGAAGCAGACCTACATGTGGGGAACCCGATAACCGTGAGCAGCAAGGACCTCAGCCGATCCGCGTACGACCACCTGTGGATGCACTTCACCCGCATGTCCTCGTACGAGAACTCGCCCGTCCCGACGATCGTGCGCGGCGAGGGCACCTACATCTACGACGACAAGGGCAAGCGTTACCTCGACGGTCTCGCGGGTCTGTTCGTGGTCCAGGCCGGTCACGGCCGCACCGAGCTCGCCGAGACCGCCTTCAAGCAGGCGCAGGAGCTGGCGTTCTTCCCGGTGTGGTCCTACGCCCACCCCAAGGCCGTGGAGCTGGCGGAGCGCCTCGCCCACTACGCGCCGGGCGACCTGAACAAGGTCTTCTTCACCACCGGCGGCGGTGAGGCGGTCGAGACCGCCTGGAAGCTCGCCAAGCAGTACTTCAAGCTGGTCGGCAAGCCCACCAAGCACAAGGTCATCTCCCGCGCGGTCGCCTACCACGGCACCCCGCAGGGCGCCCTGTCCATCACCGGCCTGCCGGGCCTGAAGGCCCCCTTCGAGCCGCTGGTGCCGGGCGCGCACAAGGTCCCCAACACCAACATCTACCGCGCCCCGATCTTCGGCGACGACCCGGTGGCGTTCGGCCGCTGGGCCGCCGACCAGATCGAGCAGCAGATCCTCTTCGAGGGCCCGGACACCGTCGCCGCGGTCTTCCTGGAGCCGGTGCAGAACGCCGGCGGCTGCTTCCCGCCGCCGCCCGGCTACTTCCAGCGGGTCCGCGAGATCTGCGACAAGTACGACGTGCTGCTCGTGTCGGACGAGGTCATCTGCGCCTTCGGCCGGCTGGGCACGATGTTCGCCTGCGACAAGTTCGGCTACGTCCCGGACATGATCACCTGCGCCAAGGGCATGACCTCGGGCTACTCCCCCATCGGCGCGTGCATCGTCTCCGACCGCCTCGCCGAGCCCTTCTACAAGGGCGACAACACCTTCCTGCACGGCTACACCTTCGGCGGCCACCCGGTGTCCGCGGCCGTGGGCCTGGCGAACCTGGACCTGTTCGAGCGCGAGGGCCTCAACCAGCACGTCCTCGACAACGAGTCCGCGTTCCTCTCCACGCTGCAGAAGCTGCACGACCTGCCGATCGTCGGCGACGTCCGCGGCAACGGCTTCTTCTACGGCATCGAGCTGGTGAAGGACAAGAACACCAAGGAGTCCTTCAACGAGGAGGAGACCGAGCGCGTCCTGTACGGCTTCCTGTCCAAGGCCCTCTTCGACAACGGCCTGTACTGCCGTGCCGACGACCGCGGCGACCCGGTCGTCCAGCTCGCCCCGCCGCTGATCTCCAACCAGGAGACCTTCGACGAGATCGAGCAGATCCTGCGCGCGACGCTGACGGAGGCGTGGACGAAGCTGTGATCGCAGGAGGGTGACCGCAGGGGGTCACACTTGACGATCAGATGATCATCACCGGCCCCGGTGCCGCCCGTTCGAGTGAGAAACGGCGGCCCGGGGCCGCGTGCTGTCCGGCCTCCCGGCGTCGGCTGCCTAGCGTGCCAGTGACCGATCGGCCCTGCCTTCGTTCCCCCGCACGGAGCATTTCGCGGATCGCGCACGGCATTCAGATCTGAACCGAGGTGTACGCCATGGTGGCCCCGCCGGACAACGACGTGCTCTGGGCACGCGCCCTGCACTTCACCCACAACGACGGCTCGCCCGCGCTCAGCGGCGTCTCGCTCAGCGTCCGTCAGGGCGAGATCCTCGCCGTCAGCGGCCCGAGCGGCAGCGGCAAGACGACCCTGCTGCGGTGCCTGTCCGGAATGGTGCCCGCCCAGCGCGGCGAGGTCTGGTTCAACAGCGCGCCCCTGCACACGATGGGCCCGCTCAGACGGGAACGGCTGCGCCGCGACCGGTTCGGCTGGATCGACCCCGCCCCCGTGCTCGTACCGGAGCTGAACGTCTGGGAGAACACGGCCCTGCCCCTGATGCTGCGCGGCACCAGCCGGCGCCGGGCCAGGACGGCCGCCCGGGAGTGGCTGGAGCGCCTCGACGTCGGCGACAGCGCCCGCAAACGCCCGCACGAACTCCGCCAGGCCGAGCGGCAGCGCGTCTGCATCGCCCGCGCGCTCGCGCCCGCGCCGACGGTGCTGTTCGCCGACGAGCCGACGGCCCCGCTGCACCGGGCCGACCGCGCCCATGTGCTGCGCACGCTCACCGCGGCGGCCCGCTCGCACGGCATCACCGTCGTGCTCGCCACGCACGACGCGGAGACCGCGGCCCTCGCCGACCGTGCGGTGGCGCTGCTCGACGGACGGTGCGTGCGGACCGTGCACCTGCCCCCGGTCGGCGACACGGAAGGCCGGGCCGCGTGCTCGCTCTCCGCCTGACCCGCGTCGCCCACCCCGCCGTCCAACTGCGCCGCCTGACGGTCGCGGCGGCGTCGGCGGGCACGGGCTTTCTGCTGCTGAGCACGCTCGGCTACGCCCTGGGCCACCCGGAGGACTCGGCCGCCGCGGTGCTGCGCCTGTCCTGGTGCGCGGTGCCCCTCGTCGCCACGGTGTACCTCGCGGTCGCGGTGGCCCACACCGACCCGGGCTCGCGGCCGCGCCCCGGGCTCTCGGCGCTCGGCCTCGGCCCCGGCCGTCTGATGGCCGTCTCGGCGGCCACGACGGCCCTGTCCTGCGTGCTCGGCTCGATGCTGGCGCTGCTGCTCTTCCTGCACCTGCGCGGCGACCTCACGGGCATGCCGTTCGACGGCCCGGCCCCGGAGTTCCTGGCCGCGGACGAGCAGTTGCCGGTCCCGGCCGCGCTGACCCTGCTGTCACTGGTCCCGGCGATCGCGTCGGTGTCGGTGGCCCTGGTCCTGCGCCCACGAGACACCAAGCCCGCGGCGGCAGGGCGCACGGCCCGGAAGTACGGCCGCTTCGGGGCATACGGCCGAGCGGGCACACGGGAGAACTTCGGCACGTACGGCCGCTTCGGAGCCCACTTCGCACACACCACGCGCAGCCGCGCTGCCGGCCCGGCACGGACGGACACCGCGGACGGCCGCAGCGGCCCGTCCGCACAAGCCGCGGAGGGCGACGGCACCCAGCCACCCCTTCCCGCCAAGGACAGTCGTACCGCCCAAGCCCCGGACAGCGACGGCGCCCAGGCACCCCGTCAGTCCGCGGGCAGTCGTGCCGCTGGGGCGGCACGGGTGGGCGCGGGCGGCACCCCGTCGGCGCCGGGCTGCGCGACCGACCCCCTGGCCGCAACGGACGGCATCCTGAAAACGCCAGTCGACTGGACCGACGCCTTCACCGACCCCAGCCCCGATCCCGACCCCGCCCCGCACCGCCCCCCGGCCCCCCGCCAACTGCCCGTCGGCCTCCCGTGGGGCATCGCCGTAGTGGCCGTCGGCCTCGCCGTCGAGGCATACGCCAGCCACACGGTGAGCACTCCGTCCCCCACCCTCCCCGGCGGCCTCGCAGCCGGCTCCGCCCCGGTCCTCGCCGGCTGGCTGCTGACCGCCCTCGGTCTGGCCCTGGCCGGCCCCGGCCTCACCCACCTGTGCGGCCGCCTGCTCCAGTCGGCGCGCCCGGGCGCCCTGCGCCTGCTGGCCGGCCGCGTCCTGATGGAGGAGGCCGGCCGCATCGGCCGCCCGCTGGGCGTCGTCTGCGCGGTGGCCTCGGGGACGTACGCCATGGTCGCCCTCTACGGCGGCGCCGCCCCGGCGTTCGGCCCCCTCACCACCCTCGGCACACTCCTCGTCACCTGCTGCGCCCTGACCACCCTGCTGACGGCGGCCGTCGAGGCGAGACAGGCCCGCGCCGACACCATGGCCGCCCTGCTGCGCCTCGGCGCACCCCCCACGCTGCTCCGCACCGCCGCCGCCCTCCGCACCGCCGCCCTGCTGGCCCTGTTCGCCCCGCTGACCCTGGTGATCGCCGACCTTGCCGCACTGCCGCTGGCCCGCTGAGAAGACCCGCGGCGCCCGAAGACGACGTAGAAAAAAGGTCACCCAACACCGATGACTTCCGCCCGGGCCCCCGGTCTGTCCCACCGAACGGCACGAACCCGATGGGAGAGACCTCGCATGTACCAGCAAATGATCTTCGTGAACCTGGCCGTCAACGACGTCGCCGCCGCCAAGAAGTTCTTCACGGAGCTCGGCTACACGATCAACCCGCAGTTCACGACCGACGACTGCGCCTGCGTCGTCATCAGCGACACGATCATCGCGATGCTCCTCAGCAAGCAGCGCTACGCCGACTTCACGAAGAAGGAGATCGCGGACTCGACCAAGACCAGCGAGGTACTGCTGTGTCTGAGTGCCGAGAGCCGCGAGAAGGTCGACGAGCTGGTCGACAAGGCGATCGCGGCGGGCGGCACGGCGACCGGCGAGACCCAGGACTACGGCCACATGTACGGCCGCGCCTTCGACGACCTCGACGGCCACACCTGGGAGGTCATGTGGATGGACCCGGCGGCCGTACAGGGCTGAGCCCTGGCATGGGCGGGTGCATCCGACACCCGCCCAGCCGCTCGACGGCTCCCACTAGCGCGAGATCGAGTCCCTCGCCGAGTTCGACGAGGTCGTCTCCGCGCACGGCACGCTGGCCCTCCCCCAAGCTCTCGGCTTCGCTCGAGCAGGGGGACCCCCATCGCGTCCGGGCCGTCGACCTGACGGACCGTACGGACGTCCTGCTGTCCGTGGACTCCGCGGGTTCCGTCTTCCTCGGCTGCCCCATGGACCCCGGGGCCGCCGCCAAGGTGCGCGCCGACGGGGCCCTGGTCTTCCCGCCCGTCCCGGGGCTTTCCTTCGACCCGTACCGGGGTGTCGAGTACACCCCCGACGAGCTGTTCGACGGCCTCGACGAGGGCTACGAGGCGACGCCGGACGCCCGCGCCTACGCCTGGTTCCAGCAGACGAAGGCGGACGGGGACATGTTCGCCTCCATGCTGCGCGCCGTCCACGACGGCGCCGTCTACGACGCGCTCGACGAACTCCTCACCGGCGCCCGGGTGGTGGGTGTCATGGGCGGCCACGGGATGGCGCGCGGGATGGAACACTACGCCGGTGCCGCGCGCCTCGGCCGCGAGCTGACCCGGCCGGCTTCACGGTGGCCACGGGCGGCGGCCCGGGCGCGATGGAGGCGGCGAACCTCGGCGCATACGCCGCGCTTTCGACGACACGATGCTGACCGAGGCCCTGCAACTCCTCGCCAAGGCCCCGTCGTTCACGCCCTCGGTCACCGACTGGGCGCGCGCCGCCTTCGAGGTGCGCGACCGCTGGCCGGGCGGCGGGGCCTCGGTCGGCATCCCGACCTGGTTCTACGGCCACGAGCCGCCGAACGCCTTCGCCGCGCACATCGCCAAGTACTCCGCCAACGCCACGCGCGAGGACGGCCTGCTGGCCCGCTCCACCGCGGGCTTCTACGGGTCCCGGGGCGGGCCCACGCCGATGGTTCTGGTGGACCGCGCGCACTGGACGGAGCGGCTGCCGGCCTGGCCACTGCTACAGTCGCTGGCGCGGGGCCGTTCGATGGAGGATTGAATCGCCCTGGTTGACCGGATCGAGGAGGCTCCGGAGGCGTTGAAACGTCTCGGCGGTTAATAAGAGGGCAAAGCCAACGCCCGTGGGCGGCATATGCATTGACACTTCTTATGGAGCCCTTATAAACAGATGAGTCTCCTGGGGATGCCGGGGCCTCACCTCACCGTCGCCTCAACATCCCCTTAGCCCCCCGCAATTGCGCATCCCGTGAAGGGCAAAGTGGCCATCTTGTCCAAATCCCGTCGTACCGCACGTTCCGTGCGCATCCTCGGTGTCGCCTCCGCCTCGGCCGCGCTCGCCATCGGTGTCGCCGGCAACGCGCTCGCCTGCAACATCAGTGAGTTCTCCGCCGAAGCGAAGTGCGACGGCACCAAGGGCGTCATCGTCGTCACCGACGTCGACGCCTCCGGAACCCCGGCGAACGTCTCCGTGTTCCTCGAGAGCAACGGCGCCGACGCGAAGAAGATCGGCACGCAGGAGGTCAAGGGCTCGCGCCAGGGCACCGCGCTCACCTTCGCCGAGGACTGGCAGCCGAACGCCACCTACCGCATCCACGTCAAGGCCGGGAACCTGGTCGACGAGGACATCAAGCCGAACCTGACCACGCCGTCCACGGCCTGCAAGAAGGAGGAGAGCCCGACTCCGACTCCGTCTTCGCCGGGGACCCCGACCAAGTCGGCCACTCCGAAGCCGTCGGAGACCGCCACCCCGACTCCGTCGGCCTCGGAGAGCAGCACCGCTCCCGCAGGCACCTCGAGCAACGCTCCGTCGCCCGCGGTCGGTGACTCCAACCTCGCCGAGACCGGTGCGAACTCCAACACCGGTCTGATCGCCGGCATCGCGGCGGCCCTGGTCGTCGTCGGCGGCGGCGCGGTCTTCTTCGGCCTGCGCCGTCGTGGGGCGAACAGCGGTCGCTGACGCCTCGCGCGCACACTGCTCGTGGCCCGTTCCCGAACCCGGGGACGGGCCACAGCTGTTCACCCGAACGTCGCCCGCTGCAGCCAGAACTCCAGCAGCTCCCGCTCGCCGAGCACCTCCAACTCCGGGCTGTCCAGCGGCAGCCGGCGGTAGAAGGCGAGCAGGACGGAGGTGAGGGGCCCGCGCAGGGCGACCGTCGCCTTCTCGTGGCCACGGCGCCAGGTGACGCCCTTCTCGGTGAGCTCGACGACCCACTCGGCGTTCAGCTCGGGGCCGGTGTCGGTGGCGTGCAGGTGGATGCTGCGGCCTGGCCTGCGCAGCTCCTCGGCGTCCTTGTTCGGCCTGGTCTGCTGCAGCCACTGCACGATCTGCAGCCACTCGTCGACCGCGTCCGCGGCCACAACGGGAGCGACCTCGTAGGGCAGCCCGGCGGCGAGCGTGGCGTCGGCGCGGTGGATCGTGATCTCGTGGGTCATACGGCGGGCCCAGAAACCGGAGTTGAGCACCCCGGCCCACGCCCACACCTTCGCGTCCGGCCCTGCCTCCCGCAGCGTGTCGACGACCATCCGGCCGGTCTCGGCCAGCCAGGCGTCCAGCGCAGCGGGGTCGCCCTGCGCCTCGGGGCCGTCGATGAGCGGGATCCTGTCCTCCGGGATGTTTTCCTGGGCCCGGGTCCGCACCAGCGCCTCCACCCAGCGCAGAGCGCCTCCCATGTGCCGTACGAGCTTCTCCAGCGACCAGTCCGGGCAGGTCGGCACGGTGGCGGAGAGGTCGGCGCCCGAGGTCACGACAGCCCTCAACTGCTTGACCTGGTGGTCGATTTCGTCGCAATAGCGGTCATGTACGAGTAGCGTCATGCCCCTTACCCTAGGGCGCGACGATCAGCCGAGCACGACGATTTCGGCCACGCCGAACTCCACTCCGACCTCGTCCCCGACCTCCGGCGCCGCCCGCAGCGGACACGCCGCCTCCAGCCGCGGCGCGTCCTCGGGCTGGAGATGGACGGCGACATGGGTGCCCCGGAAGGTGCGGGCGGCGACCGTGCAGCGCAGGCCCTCGTCGGCGGGGACGAGACGGACGCCGGCGGGCCGTACGAGGAGGGTGCGCGCCCCCTGCGGCGCGCCCTCGGGCACCGGCACCTTGCCCCACGGCGTGACCGCGGCCTCGCCGTCGACCGTCGCCTCGACGACGTTCTCGAAGCCGAGGAAGCGGGCGACGAAGGCGTCCGCCGGCCGCTGCCACACCTCGAGCGGTGTGCCGGACTGGGCGATCCGCCCGTCCCGCATCACCACGACCCGGTCGGCGAGCGCGAAGGCCTCGCCCTGGTCGTGGGTGACGGCGAGCACGGTGGTGCCCAACCGTCCGAACAGCTCCCGCAGTTCGACGACGAGCCGCTCCCGCAGCGACCGGTCGAGCTGGCCGAGCGGCTCGTCCAGCATCAGCAGCCGCGGCCGGGGCGCCAGTGCGCGGGCCAGCGCCACCCGCTGCTGCTCCCCGCCGGAGAGGGCGGCCACGGCCCGGGACGCGGCGCCGGGCAGCCCGACCAGCTCCAGCAACTCCCGGACGCGGGCGGCCCGTTCGCTCCTCTGGGCGCCGTGCATGCGCAGCCCGAACGCCACGTTGCCGCCCACGTCCCGCTGCGGGAACAGCTGGTGGTCCTGGAACATCAGACCCACCTCGCGCCGGTGCACGGGCACCCCCGCCTGGTCCCGCCCGTCGAGCAGCACCCGCCCGGAGTCCAGCGGCTGCAGCCCGGCCACCGCCCGCAGCAACGTCGACTTGCCGCTGCCGCTGGGCCCGAGCACGCACACGATCTCGTGCTCGGCGACCTCGAGATCGACGGCGTCGAGCACCGCCCGCCCGCCGAAACGGACGGTCGCGGCATCCAGGCTCAGCAGCATCTAGAACTCCCCGGTCCGGTCGGTGCGCAGCCGCTCCAGCACCAGCAGCGCCACCCCGCACACCACCATCAGAATCGTGGAAAGAGCCATCGCCTGGCCGTAGTTGAGGTCGCCGGGCCGCCCCAGCAGCCGGGCCACGGCGACCGGCAGGGTCGGGTTGTCGGGCCGGGCGATGAACACGGTCGCCCCGAACTCGCCGAGCGACACCGCGAAGGCGAACCCGGCGGCGATGAGCAGCGCCCGCCGCACCATCGGCAGGTCGACCTCGCGCCACACCCGCCACGGCGACGCCCCGAGCACGGCCGCCGCCTCCCGCAGCCGCGCGTCCACCGCCCGCAGCACGGGCAGCATGGTCCGTACGACGAAGGGGACGCCGACCAGGGCCTGCGCGAGCGGCACGAGGATCCAGGAGCTGCGCAGGTCGAACGGCGGCTTGTCCAGCGCGATCAGGAACCCGAAGCCGACGGTCACCGCGGAGACCCCGAGCGGCAGCATCAGCAGCGCGTCGAAGCCGCGCACGATCCGGCCCGCGTCCCGCCGGGTGAGCGCGGCGGCGGCGAGACCGCCGATCGCCACGGCGACGGCGGTGGCGGCGACGGCGTACGACAGGGACGTACCGACGGCGTCGATCGGCGCCACCAGGAAGGTCCCGCCGTCCGCGTTCGTCAGCGCCCGGTAGTAGCCGAACCCTGGCGCGTCCAGTGACCGCTGCACCAGCACGGCGAGCGGCAGCAGGAGCAGGACGACGACGGTGGCGAGGACGCCCGCCAGCAGCGTCCACTGTCCCGCGCCGCGCGGCCGCCGCGCGGTCACGGACGCGTCCACCAGCTTGAGAGCGGTCTCCCGCCGCCGCACGGTCCAGGCGTGCACGGCGAGGATCACCCCCACCGCCAGGAACTGGACGATCGTCAGCACCGCGGCCGTGGACAGGTCGAAGATCTCGGACGTCTGCCGGTAGATCTCCACTTCGAGGGTCGAGAAGGTCGGGCCGCCGAGGATCTGCACCACGCCGAAGGAGGTGAAGGTGAAGAGGAAGACCATGAGCGCGGCGGCGGCGACCGCCGGGGCCAGGGCCGGCAGCGTGACGTTCCGCCAGGCCGTCAGCGGCGACGCGCCGAGCACCCGCGCGGCCTCCTCCTGCCGCGGGTCGAGCTGCGCCCACAGCCCGCCGACGGTCCGCACGACGACCGCGTAGTTGAAGAAGACGTGCGCCAGCAGGATCGCCCACACGGTGGTGTCCAGCCGTACGCCCCACAGCTCGTCGAGGAGTCCGCCGCGCCCGACGAGCGCGAGGAACGCGGTGCCGACGACGACCGTGGGCAGCACGAACGGGACGGTGACGACGGCCCGCAGGACCTGGCGGCCCGGAAAGTCGAGGCGGGCGAAGACGTACGCGCCGGGCAGCGCGACCAGCAGCGTGAGCGCGGTGGAGGCGAGCGCCTGCCAGGTGGTGAACCACAGCACGTGCCGGATGTCGGACTGCCCGAGCACATCCGCGAGCCGCCCGAACTGCCAGGCCCCGCCGACCTTCAGGCCGCGCTCGACGATCGCGGCCACGGGGTAGGCGAAGAACACCGCGAAGAACGCGACGGGCACGGCCATGAGCCCGAGCCGCGCCGCGTTCCCCGTTCGGCTCCTCGTCCAGCCCTTGCGGGGGACTACTTCAGTACGAGTGAGGTCCACGACTTGACCCACTGGTCACGGTTGGCGGCGATCTTGCCGGGAGCCATGCTCTGGGGGTCCTTGGCCGCCGGACCGTACTGGGTGAACTCGGCGGGCACCTTCGCCCCCTCGACCACTGGGTAGACGAACATGTTGAGCGGCATGTCCTCCTGGAACTCCTTGGAGATCAGGAAGTCGATGAACGCCTTGCCGCCCTTGGTGTTCTTCGCGTTGCTCAGCAGTCCGGCGAACTCGATCTGCCGGAAGCAGGTGCCGGCCGCGACCCCCGTGGGGGCGGTCTTCGGCTTCGGGTCGGCGAAGACGACCTCGGCGGGCAGCGAGGAGGCGTACGACACGACGAGCGGCCGGTCGCCCTTGGCCTTCTTGCCACCGGCGGACCCGGAGAACTCCTCGTTGTAGGCCTGCTCCCAGCCGTCGACGACCTTCACGCCGTTGGCCTTGAGCTTCTTCCAGTAGTCCTGCCAGCCGTTGTCCCCGTACTGGGCGGCGGTGCCGAGCAGGAAGCCGAGGCCGGGCGAGGAGGTGGCGGCGTTCTCGGTGACGAAAAGGTCCTTGTACTGCGGCTTGACCAGGTCGTCGAAGGACTGCGGCGGGGTCAGCCCATGCTTGCTGAAGTACGCCTTGTCGTAGTTGACGCAGATGTCGCCGTAGTCGATCGGCGTGACCCGGTGCTTGCCCTTGTCGAGCTGATAGGCGGCGCCGACCTTGTCGAGCCCCTTGGCCTCGTACGGCTGGAACAGCCCGTTGTCGAGGGCCCGCGACAGCAGCGTGTTGTCGACGCCGAAGAAGACGTCGCCCTGCGGGTTGTCCTTGGTGAGGATGGCCTTGTTGACGGCCTGTCCGGCATCGCCGTCCTTGAGGACCTTGACCGTGTAGCCCGACTGCTTCTCGAAGTCCTTGATGACGCTCTTCGAGACGGCCCACGAGTCGTGGCTGACGAGCGTCACGGTCCTGGAGCCGCCGCCGCTGCCGGCGCCGGAGCCGGACGACGATCCGCAGGCGGACAGCGTGACGAGGCCGAGCCCGACCGCCACGGCCACGAAGGTCTTGGTGTGCACTGGATTTCCTCCTGGGGGTGACCAGGAAGAGACGCGGCCCTGCCCGGGGCCTTCGGAGGGGTTCTCCGCCGACTCCCGGGCAGGGCGCAACAGCTCGAGTAACGACCGATCTCCCTACCCAGAATGACCTGGGCGAGGTTCAGAGGGTCTGCGGCCGGTTGCCGCACTCTCAGCGCTGTGGCGCTCCCCTGTCGGAATATGAAGATGTGGACGGCCTCAGATTACCGCTCGGTGGCCGCCAGCTGACCACATGCCCCGTCGATCTCCTGACCCCGGGTGTCCCGGACGGTGACGGGCACCCCATGGGCCGCGATGGCCTCGACGAACGCCTTCTCGTCCGCAGGCCGCGAGGCGGTCCACTTCGACCCCGGCGTCGGGTTGAGCGGGATCAGATTGACGTGCACCGGCTTGCCCTTGAGCAACCGTCCGAGCCGGTCACCGCGCCACGCCTGGTCGTTGATGTCCCGGATCAGCGCGTACTCGATGGACAGCCGACGCCCGGACTTCTCTACGTACTCGAACCCGGCGTCGAGGACCTCGCGCACCTTCCACCGCGTGTTGACGGGGACGAGGGTGTCGCGCAGCTCGTCGTCGGGTGCGTGCAGCGAGATCGCGAGCCGGCACTTGAAACCCTCGTCGGCGAACCGGTGGATCGCCGGGACCAGTCCTACCGTCGACACCGTGATGCCGCGCTGCGACAGCCCGAGTCCGTCCGGCGCGGGGTCTGTCAGGGCCCGGATCGCGCCGACGACGCGCTTGTAGTTGGCGAGGGGCTCGCCCATGCCCATGAAGACGATGTTGGACAGCCGCGCGGGACCGCCGGGGACCTCGCCGTCCCTGAGCGCCCGCATCCCGTCCACGATCTGGTGCACGATCTCCGCGGTGGACAGGTTGCGGTCCAGACCCGCCTGCCCGGTGGCGCAGAACGGGCAGTTCATGCCGCAGCCCGCCTGCGAGCTGATGCACATGGTCACCCGGTCCGGGTACCGCATGAGCACGGACTCGACGAGCGTCCCGTCGAACAGCCGCCACAGCGTCTTGCGCGTGGTGCCCTGGTCGGTCGACAGGTGCCGGACGACCGTCATCAGCTCCGGAAGCAGCGCCTCCTGCAGCCTGGCGCGCGAACCGGCGGGAATGTCGGTCCACTGCTCCGGGTCGTGCGCGTACCGCGCGAAGTAGTGCTGCGAAAGCTGCTTGGCACGAAACGGCTTCTCGCCGATCGCGGCGACGGCCTCCTTACGCTCGGCAGGCGTGAGATCGGCAAGGTGCCGCGGCGGCTTCTTGGCTCCGCGCGGGGCGACGAAAGTGAGTTCTCCGGGCTTGGGCATGGTCTTTTCAGTGTCGCAGATCAATTCCTGTGACCTGCGCCCGAAGGCTCGCACGGTGGTCGTTGACTGTCGTCGTCGGTCGTCTTTGGCCACCCTCGGACGGCCCACAGACGGCCCGGCCGGGGCTCAAGCGACAAGCGACAGGACAAGGGCGCCGACGCGCCGCCATCCTGGGCCAAGATCCGTTTGAAGACGGACCCTAGCGTCCTGAGTCGTCAATTCGGTTCAGCTGGCGGGCGAGGCGTTCGAGGATCTCGTCTGCGGTCTTCCTCCGGACGAAGGGTTTGGGGTCTAAGGACCGGGGGCCTGGAGCGCCCCCGGTCATCGCGCGGCGGTCAGGTTACCGAGTCCACGCTGCCGTCTCCACCCGTTACACGGGGCCGCCTCCACCGCCGCCGCCTCCGCCTCCGCCACCCATGCTGCCGTCTCCGCCCAGGTCTGGGATGATCGGGCGGAACCCCGGGCTTGTCTCCGGCCCCGGGAGGAACGGGACCTTCGGGATGATCGGGCGGAACCCCGGGCTTGTCTCCGGCCCCGGGAAGAACGGGACCTTCGGGATGATGGGGCGGATCAGGCGGGCCGAGTCTCCGGGGATGATCGGTTGAGCGTGTGCCGCGGGAGCACCGCAGAACACGGCTCCGGCAACCACTGCGGTGCCGATCACCGCTCTGACTCGTCGGTTGTTTCTGCGCGGGTGTGCCACGTTTCCTGCCTCTCGTGGGCTCTGGCTTGGCTCACGGGAGCTTTCACCGCGAGGCGGTCGACGACACAGGTCCTTCAGAGCGAACATCGTATTCCTCCAGCTCATGGCCTCTGTGTCAGCACGCGGCGTACACGAATGGCTCAAGGGCCCGCAGGGCGATGGCCGATGTCGAGCTGGTGATCGCGAGCCTCGACGAGCTCGGTGCCCGCGGGACGCCATCCGACGCCGGACGCGTCGGGGAAGGAAGAGCATGAAGGACCGCCCTGCGGGCGGACGTTCTTCGGGCGCCTAATCCCCGTCGGAGCTCTGGCACCTGGGCGACTGGCGGCTAGTAACCCCGACGGGCCGCCCCGCCCTGACACCCTCTTACAGTCAGGCGGTCCTGACACCCAAGCCCCTGGGCACACGCAGTGTCACGCTCTCTGACACCCAGCCTGACACCGTTCTCTGACACCTCTGACACCCGGCCTCTGACACCGCGGCCCGTACGTGCCTGAGGACGGCAATCCAGGGCGGGGGACCCGTGCCGCCCAGGTCAGGACCGGGGCGTGGCCGCTTCTTCCAGTGCCTTCAGTACCGAATCGGGGTAACCGTCGTAGACGAGGTAGGGCTTCTGGCTCGGGAGGTACACACCGGGTCCGGTATCGGATCAGGTCGCAAGATCGTGGCCGAACAGCGGTTGCGCCTGCACGCGTTCCCGGTGCTCGGCTCGCGTCCACTCGACTCGTTCCGCCCCGAGCACATCCGCGACCTCGTGAGCAACCTGGAGGCGAACCCCGCCGTGAGCGGCGCGTGCGCGCGGCAACATCTACGGCGACGTTCGAGCCGTGCTGAGCGCGGCCGTGGACGACGGCCTGTTGCCCCGTAACCCGTGCTCCGCAAAGTCCGTCCGCCCGCCGGCGGCTGAGCGGCGGCGCGTCGTGCCGTGGCTGCCCACCCAGGTGCACGCCGTTCGCGCAGCGCTCCCCCAGCGGTACCGGACCATGGTGGACACGGGCGCGGGGTGCGGGCTCCGACAGGGCGAGATCGCGGGACTCGCTGAGGATGCGCTCGACTTCGAGGGCGGCATCCTGCGGGTGGTTCGACAGGTGAAACTCATCCAGGGAAAGGCCGTGTTCGCCCCGCCGAAGTGCAACAAGGAGCGGGACGTGCCGCTGCCGTCGTCAGTGGCTGAGGCCCTGCGCGCCCACATGGACGCCTGCAAGCCGGTTGAGATCACGCTGCCGTGGCGGAGGCCGGACGGCCCGAAGGTGTCGGCCCGGCTCCTGTTCACGAACACCGCGAGCGGGGTGGTGTGGCGCAGCAACTTCAACATCCAGGAGTGGAAGCCCGCGCTGGCGGTGGCTGGCCTCATCCAGGACGCCGGGGAAGACGGCAAGTACGAGTCCGCGCGCGAGCACGGAATGCACGCGCTCAGGCACTTCTACGCCTCGGTGCTGCTGGACGCCGGGAAAGCATCAAGGCCGTGAGCCAGTACCTGGGGCACACCGACCCGGCGCTGACGCTGCTGGTGTACGCGCACCTCATGCCGTCGAGTCAGGAGCGGACCCGCCGAGTTGTAGACACGGTCCTGTCCAAGGCTGTCAGGACGAATGCGTAGGGCTCATTCTGCGCCGCGCCTGGTACGCCAGGCGTCGGCGTCGAACCTCAGCGGTGTCGGAGGTAAGCGGCGGCATTCTTTCCTCCCTCAAACGGGCGCCAGGCATGCGAGAGCTTCCCCCGGCACGTTGAAGGCAGCTATGCGAAGAACGCGGTATTCGTCTTCCGTACTCAGATGGTGTCCGTGGGCCTCCCGCCGAAACGGGAGCATCACATCTTCGCCCGCACCTTCCTCCGGGTACCTCTGCGCCAGGTTCAGCAGACTGACAAACTCTGTCGTGAGGGTGTCGATGGATTCCTTCGCCAGCTCTGCACGCCGTTGATCGCGAGCCATCGACCACTGATGGCGGTGAGCCATCGTTGTAGGGACGATCGCACCCGCTGCACCCAGCGCAGCCCCAACCAGGCCGGAGACAGCACCGACCCATATGCCTGCATCCACAAGGGCATTCTCGTGTAACGCATGGCGCAGCTGGTCGTCTTGGTTCAACTCGATGGGCGCTGAGCTCAACCTCACGCCCCACAGACGGCCCAGGGGGCCGCAACCAGCCCCCCACGGACGCCAAACATGCAGGTAGGGGGGCCGCTGCTTCCGGATCACTGCCAGTTCTCCGGGCTTGGGCATGGTCTTTCGGTGTCGCAGATCGTTTACGGTGCCCCGCCGCCCCGGCCGTGCTGAAGGTGGTCCCGGAAACGGAGCGAGCCCCCGGCCCTGGGACGGGCGGGGGCTCCCTGGCCGAGTGCGGTCACGCGGATCCGACGAACAGCACCATGAGCAGCCACACCACCGGCGCCGTCGGCAGCAGCGAGTCCAACCGATCCATGATCCCCCCGTGACCGGGGAGCAGCGTGCCCATGTCCTTGATGCCAAGGTCTCGCTTGATCATGGACTCGCCGAGGTCGCCCAGCGTGGCGCTGGCGGCGACCGCGAGGCCGAGGATGAGGCCCTGCCACCAGGAGCCGCCGTCGATCAGGAACTGCATGCACAGCGCCCCGGCCACCATGGCGAAGGTGACCGCGCCGAACAGGCCCTCGCGGGTCTTTCCGGGGCTGATGCGCGGGGCCAGCTTGTGCCGGCCGAAGCGCCAGCCGACGGCGTACGCACCGGTGTCGCTGACCACCGTCAGGAGCAGGAACGTCAGGACGCGGAACGGCCCGTCGCCGGCAGTGAGCATCATCGCGACGAACGTGGCCAGGAACGGCACGTAGAAGGCGGCGAACACGCCCGCCGTGACGTCCTTGAGATAGCCCTCGGGCGGCTCCGTCATCCGCCACACCAGGACGGCCAGCGCCGTGAGCGCCATCGCCACCCAGGCACCCTCGGCACCCCGGACGTACCCGGCGACCACCATCGCCGCGCCGCCGACCGCGAGCGGCACGAGCGGAGCCCTGATGCCCTTGCGCTCCTCGAGCCGCTTCGTCAGCTCCCACAGACCCACCACGACCGCGACCGCGATCACGCCGACGAACACGGCCTTCACGATGAACAGGGACGCGACGATCACCACACCGAGCCCGACACCGACCCCTATGGCAGCACTCAGGTTGCGCCCCGCGCTCTTCTTCTGCGGGGCGGGCGCCGGCTGCGGGGAGTCGGGCATGGGCTCCGGATTCTGCGACGCCGGCCCGTAGGGGGGCGACGTCTGCGGCGTGTCAAAGGGCCGCGTCTGCGGCGTGTCGTCGCGGAACAGGGGGCCGCTCAGCCGAGCGGCCCCCCGGTCGTCATCCTGGTTTCCGCCGTATGCGGGTACGTCGGGCACGATGGCCTTGGGGCGAGTCTGCTGGGCGTCATGCGCATCGTACGCGGGCCCCGCCGGGGCGACCCCCGGGACAGGACCCTGGTCCGCGGGCCCCCAGTACCCGGCCTGTTGCGGCGCCCCCCAGGAAGAGTCGTTCATCAGACCTCGAGCAGCTCCGCTTCCTTGTGCTTGAGGAGCTCGTCCACCTGCGCGACGTGCTTCGCGGTGGTGTCGTCGAGCTCCTTCTCCGCACGGCGGCCCTCGTCCTCGCCGACCTCGCCGTCCTTGATCAGCTTGTCGATGGCGTCCTTGGCCTTGCGGCGCACGGAACGGATGGAGATCTTGGCCTCCTCGCCCTTGTGCCGGGCGACCTTGATGTACTCGCGGCGACGCTCCTCGGTGAGCTCGGGGAACACCACTCGGATGATGTTGCCGTCGTTGCTCGGGTTGACGCCCAGGTCGGAGTCGCGGATCGCCTGCTCGATGTTGCGCAGCGCGCTCTTGTCGAACGGGGTCACAACGGCCATGCGCGGCTCCGGCACGGAGAACGAAGCCAGCTGGTTGATCGGCGTCGGCGCGCCGTAGTAGTCGGCCACGATCTTGTTGAACATCGCCGGGTGCGCACGGCCGGTGCGGATCGCGGCGAAGTCCTCCTTGGCGACCACGACGGCCTTCTCCATCTTCTCCTCGGCCTCGAGGAGGGTCTCTTCGATCACCACTTGCTCCTGCGTGTCTTGAGTAGGCCCGGCTGCGGTTCCTTGTCGGGGCGGCGGCCGGCTGCGTCGCGTCTTCTTCCTGCACGGTTCCCGACCGGCAGGACATTGTCCATCCCCCGCCCAGGGTCCGTCCCCCGCCGAGGGTCCGTCCCCCGGACAGGTGTCGTCCCGCGGACGGGGTGGTTCACCGGTCAGTCCCGGCTGCCTTGGTCACCCACAAGCGTGCCGATCTTCTCACCCTTGACGGCGCGGGCGATATTGCCCTCCTTCAGGAGCTCGAAGACGACGATCGGGAGCTTGTTGTCGCGGCACAGCGTGATGGCCGTGGCGTCGGCGACCTTCAGGTCGCGCGTGATGACCTCGCCGTAGCCGAGGGAGTCGAACTTCACGGCGTCCGGGTTGGCCTTCGGGTCGGAGTCGTAGACCCCGTCCACACCGTTCTTGCCCATCAGCAGCGCCTCGGCGTCGATCTCCAGGGCGCGCTGTGCGGCGGTGGTGTCGGTGGAGAAGTACGGCATGCCCATACCGGCGCCGAAGATGACCACGCGGCCCTTCTCCAGGTGGCGCACGGCGCGCAGCGGGATGTACGGCTCGGCGACCTGGCCCATGGTGATGGCGGTCTGGACCCGGCTGTCGATGCCTTCCTTCTCCAGGAAGTCCTGCAGGGCGAGGCAGTTCATCACGGTGCCGAGCATGCCCATGTAGTCCGAGCGGGCACGGTCCATGCCGCGCTGCTGGAGTTCGGCACCGCGGAAGAAGTTGCCGCCGCCGATCACGACCGCGATCTGCGCGCCGTCCCGTACGACGGCCGCGATCTCACGGGCAATGGCGTGCACCACGTCGGGGTCGACGCCCAGGCCCCCGCCACCGGAGAAGGCCTCTCCGGACAGCTTCAGCAGAAACCGGCCGCGTACTTTGCCGTCGTCGCTCTTCTGGGCCTTGGTGGTCATCGAGATCCCGCCTCTGTAACGTGTTGCACATACGAAGAAGGCCATTGCCGGTGGGGCGTGTTTCGCATCCCATGCGCGGCAATGGCCTCCTCGTCAGATCTGCTGTCGTCCGTCACGCGCGCGTGCGCTGCGGCATACGCGACCGACACGGACGACTGCTGTCGACCCTACCGGGGGTCGGGTGTCCGTCGCGGTACGGACTCAGATGCCGACCTTGATGCGCACGAAGCGCTTCAGGGTGACACCGGCCTCGTCCAGTACCTTCTGGACGGACTTCTTGTTGTCGAGCGCGTACGGCTGGCCGAGCAGCGTGGCGTCCTTGAAGAAGCCGTTGAGGCGACCCTCGACGATCTTCGGAAGGGCGGCCTCGGGCTTGCCCTCGGCGCGGGTGGTCTCCTCGGCGATGCGGCGCTCGGCCTCGACGACCTCGGCCGGGACGTCCTCCTTGGAGAGGTACTTCGGCGCGAAGGCGGCGATGTGCTGGGCGACGCCCTTGGCGACCTCGGCGTTCGGCTTGTCGAACTCGACGAGGACACCGATCTGCGGCGGCAGGTCGGGCATCGTGCGGTGCATGTACGCCGTCACGAAGCCGTCGGAGAACTGCGCGAAGCGGTCCAGGACGATCTTCTCGCCGAGGTTGGCGTTGGCCTCGTCCACGAACGCCTGGACGGTCTTGCCGGGCTCGATCTCGGAGGCGAGCAGGGCCTCGATGTCGGCCGGGGAGGTCTTGGCGACGTGCTCGGCGATGGCCTTGGCCACAGCCTGGAACTTCTCGCTCTTGGCGACGAAGTCCGTCTCGCACTTCAGCTCGACGAGGACACCGGAGGAGTTGTCGTCGGCGATGATCGAGACCACGGCGCCGTTCTCGGCGGAGCGGCCCTCACGCTTGGCGACGCCCTTCTGGCCCTTGATGCGCAGCGCCTCGACGGCCTTCTCGACGTTGCCCTCGGCCTCGTCCAGCGCCTTCTTGCAGTCCATCATGCCGGCGCCCGTGAGCTCACGGAGCTTCTTGACGTCGGCGGCGGTGTAGTTCGCCATGAGTCTGTGAATCTTTCTCGAAGTCTGGAAGATCGAAGATCAGGGGGTCTGACGGTCCCCATGGAGCAGGGGCCCGCTGACACGCCGCTGACCTACGGGTGAACGGCGGGAGCGGACTTCATGTCACCGCTCCCGCCGTCAACGCTGACGCTGACGGGTCAGGCCTGCTCGCCCTCGGCAGCCGGCGCCTCGGCAGCCGGAGCCTCGGCGGCCGGAGCCTCGGCGGCCGGAGCCTCGGCGGCCGGAGCCTCGGCGGCCGGAGCCTCGGCGGCGGGGGCCTCAGCAGCCGGAGCCTCGGCGGCGGGAGCCTCGGCGGCCTTCTTCTCACCCTCGAGCAGGTCGCGCTCCCACTCGGCGAGCGGCTCGCCCGCGACCTTCTCACCCTTGCCCTCGGTGGCGACGCCGGAGCGGGCGATGAGGCCCTCGGCGACGGCGTCCGCGATCACACGGGTGAGCAGGGTGACGGAGCGGATCGCGTCGTCGTTGCCCGGGATCTTGTAGTCGACCTCGTCGGGGTCGCAGTTGGTGTCGAGGATGGCGACGACCGGGATGTTGAGCTTCCGGGCCTCGCCGACCGCGATGTGCTCCTTCTTGGTGTCCACGATCCAGACGGCGCTCGGCACCTTCTGCATCTCGCGGATACCGCCGAGGGTCTTCTCCAGCTTGGCCTTCTCACGCGAGAGGACCAGGAGCTCCTTCTTGGTCAGACCGGAGGACGCGACGTCCTCGAAGTCGATCTGCTCGAGTTCCTTCAGGCGCTGCAGACGCTTGTAGACGGTCGAGAAGTTGGTGAGCATGCCGCCCAGCCAGCGCTGGTTGACGTACGGCATGCCGACGCGGGTGGCCTGCTCGGCGATGGCCTCCTGCGCCTGCTTCTTCGTGCCGACGAACATGACCGTGCCGCCGTGGGCGACGGTCTCCTTGACGAACTCGTAGGCGCGGTCGATGTACGACAGCGACTGGAGCAGGTCGATGATGTAGATGCCGTTGCGCTCGGTGAAGATGAAGCGCTTCATCTTCGGGTTCCAACGGCGGGTCTGGTGACCGAAGTGGACGCCGCTCTCCAGCAGCTCCCGCATCGTGACGACGGCCATGGCCGTACTCTCCTTGAGTTTCTCGGTTGTGCCGCGGATGCCGGACGGCTCCCGCGCCTGACGCCCGCAGTGCGCCGTGCCACGAAGGACCGAGAGGCGCTGACACCGACCGTTGCCGGCCCGGGTGTCGGGGCGTGCGAAGTCGACCCGGTGACCCGGGTCGCCACCAGAAGTGTACGTGACCCGCGAGGCACCGGGTGACGCCGCTGTCCACAACCGGGGAGTCGTCCACAGATCCCGGCCGTGATCGGCCGGGGTGCGGGACGGTGGGCGCATGGTTCGGATGCGAGCGATGCGCTGTGCGGGTGTACGGCTGGGGTTGCTGTCGGGGTGGGCGGCGAGCGTCCTGGCCTCGGTGGCGTGGGCAGCCGGCGGCCCGGCTCCGCCGGTTGCCCCGGGCCCGGCGGGGACGGACGCGCCGGTGCCGGCGGTGGGCCGCGCGTGGCCCGTGGGCGTACGTCCACCGGTGCTACGGGGCTGGGAGCCCCCGGCGACGGTGTACGGCCGCGGGCACCGGGGCGTGGACCTCGGGGCGCCGGACGGGGCGCCGGTCCGGGCGGCGGCACCGGGGCGGGTGCTCTTCGCGGGCCGGGTGGCCGGGAGAGGGGTCGTGTCGGTGGAGCTCGCCGGGACGGGCGACCCGCCCCTGCGGACGACGTACGAGCCGGTGAGGGCGTCGGTGAAGAAGGGGGACGAGGTGGAGGCGGGCGAGGTGGTCGGCACGTCGGAGGCGACGGAGTCGCACTGCGCGGCTGCGTGCGTGCACTGGGGTCTGCTGCGAGGGGAGAGGTATCTGAACCCCTTGTTGTTGCTGCCACCGTGGCTGCTGCACACGGGTCCGTCGAGACTGCTGCCGGTTTTGGGGGTGCCGTTGCCCGCATAGCCCGCACAGCCCTCCCAGCCCGTACAGCGGCAGCCGAGGTCGGCCCCGCCCAGCCCGCATACCCACGGCCGCAGCCGAGGTCGGCCCCGCCCAGCCCGCATACGCACAGCCGCATACGCACAGCCCCACCCGCAGCCGAGGTCAGCACCACCCAGCCCGCATACGCACAGCCCGCACCCGCAGCCGAGGTCGGCCCCGCCCAGCCCGCATACCCACGGCCGCAGCCGAGGTCAGCCCCGCCCAGCCCGCATACCCACGGCCGCAGCCGAGGTCAGCCCCGCACGCCCCTCAGAGCCATCCCCACCGCCGCCTCCGCGATCTCCGTCGGATCCTCGGCCGCCCCGAGCTCGATCCTCCGCACAGCCGCGTCGACGACTCCCTGAAGCAATATGGCCGCCAGCCGCGGCTGCCTGTGCCCCATCTCCCCCAGCGCCTCGACGATCATCGCGACCAGCCCGCCGTGCGCGGCCCGGATCTTCTCCCGGGCCCCCGCATCGAGCTCACTCGCCGAGATCGCCATCACAGCGCGGTGCCGCCGGTCCCCGACCAGCTCGAGCTGCTTGCGGACATACGCCTCGACCTTGGCCGTCGGCCCCTCCGCCCGCTCCATCGCCGCCGAGACCTCCGCGGCCCACACGGGAAAGTCGACCTCGCACAGCTCCTCGACCACGGCGGCCCGCGACCGGAAATACTCGTACACGGACGACCGCGCCAGCCCCGTCCGCTCGGCGAGGGCCGGAAAGGTCAGCGCCTCCGTCCCGCCCTCGGACAACAGGGTCCGCGCCGCGTCCAGCAGGGCGGCTCGCTGCATCGACCGGTGCTCGGCCACGGAGGCCGCTCGAATCCTTGGCACGTCAACCACTGTACGGACGCACCACCCACGACGGGAGCGACTCCGGTCGACCGCCCCCGTTCGGCCGCCGTCACCGCCCGAAGCTCGCCAGCTTCGCGCGCAGCTGCAGCACCGACTTGGTGTGGATCTGGCTGACCCGGCTCTCGGTCACCCCGAGCACGTTCCCGATCTCGGCGAGCGTGAGCCCCTCGTAGTAGTACAGCGTGACGACGGTCTTCTCCCGCTCCGGCAACGTGTTGATCGCCCGCGCCAGGAACCGCCGCAGCTCCCGGTCCTCGGCCACCTCCACCGGGTTGTCGGCGGCGGTGTCCTCCAGCGTGTCCATGACGCTCAGCCTGTCCCCGCCCTCGCCGCCGACGTGCAGCAGCTCCTCCAGCGCCACCACGTTGGCCAGCGACAACTGGCTGAAGACGGCGTGGAGTTCGTCCACAGCGATGCCCATCTCGGCGGCCACCTCGCCCTCCGTCGGCGTGCGCCGCAGCCGCGCCTCCAGGGTGGCGTAGGCCCGCTCCACGTTCCGCGCCTTCTGCCGCACCGACCGTGGGATCCAGTCCAGCGCCCGCAGCTCGTCGATCATCGCGCCCCGGATCCGCGTGATCGCGTACGTCTCGAACTTGATCTCCCGGTCGATGTCGAACTTCTCGATCGCGTCGATCAGCCCGAACACTCCCGACGACACGAAGTCCGCCTGCTCCACATTGGGCGGCAGGCCCACGCTCACCCGTCCCGCCACGTACTTCACGAGCGGCGAGTAGTGCAGGATCAGCTGCTCCCGCAGCCGCTCGTCCCCCGTCGCCTTGTACGACCGCCACAGCTCGTCGAGCGTCGAGGGAGCGGGCGGCCGCACGCTGCCACCGTCGCGGGAGGCTGGGGGGATCGCCGCCCGGTCGGACCCGGAGGTGTGCTGGGGCATTCGTCGCCTTGTGCCGTTCTGCCGTTGCGTAGAGGTGCCTGGGGGCTGTCGGTCGGGTGTCGAGGTCGGGTGTCTGCGTCGGAACCTCGTGAGCGTAGCGTGACAGGAGTGTCGCGGTGCGCGAACGGCGGGGCGCGAAGCGTGCGCAGATTCGTTCCGCTGGGCGCCCCACCGGGTCACGCCCGTCACCCTCGGTGACCGACGGAACCCCGACCAACTGGGGGAATTCGTATAGGCGTCGAGGTTCCCCCATACAGCCGAACACGCTCGGTCAGCACCGACTCCGACCGGCCCGGGCGGAGACCACCGCCTGGCGTGTCAACCTCCAGCCATCGCCATGTCGTTCGACGTAACCGAGTGATCGGAGTTCGTACAGTCTCGCGATCACGTCGTCCTCCGTCGTCCGGGCACCGCGCGCGATCTCGGCAGGCGTCGCCGCGCGGCGCGCGGGCAGGGCGGCCAGGACGTGTCGCGCGTCCGGTGCCAGCAGGTCACGGGGCAGTACGGGGCCGCGCCGGTCCGGGGCCAGCTCACCCATGTCGCCGACCAGTTCGACCACTTCTGCGGCGTCGGCGACCAGTGCCGCCTCGCCGCGCAGGAGTTCGTGGACGCCCGCGGAGAGGGCGCTGGTGGCCGGGCCGGGGACCCCCATGGTGTGGCGCCCCAGTCGCTGTGCCGCCCGCGCGGTCACCAGCGAACCGCTGCGGTAGGCGGCCTCGACGACCACGGTGCCGCGGGTGAGTGCGGCGATGACCCGGTTGCGGACGATGAACCGGCTCGGCGTCGGGTGATCACCGGGCGGTAACTCGCCGATCACCAGCCCCTGTTCCGCGATCCTGGTGATCAACTCGGTGTGCCCGCGCGGGTAGGGCCGGTCGACGCCGCAGGCAAGGACGGCAACAGTGGCGCCGCCCGCGCCGAGTGCGCCCCGGTGGGCGGCGCCGTCGACGCCGTAGGCTCCGCCGGACACCACGACCCAGCCGCGCTCGGCAAGGCCGGCGGCGAGCGTGGCGGCCATGTGGGCGCCGTACTCGGTGCAGGCGCGGGCGCCGACGAGCGCGACCGATCGAAGCGCCCATATCCGCAGGCTGGGGCGGCCGCGCACCCACAGTCCCGTGGGGCGTGCGTCCCCCAGGTCGTCCAGCTGCGCGGGCCACTCCGCGTCACCCGGGCGCACGAACCGCACCCCGGCCTCCCGCGCGACGGCGAGGTCCCGCTCGGGCTCGGCCCGCGCGGCCCGCGCCCGCAGCCCTGCCCACCGCTTGTCCGACACCCCGCCGAGCCGCGGCCCGCCCTCCCGCAACCGCCGCGCCACCTCCACGGCCCCGACCTCCCGCACCCATCGCCCGCCGGCCTCGTCACCGGGTTCGATGACGCGGCTGAGGAAGACACGGGCGAGCAGTTCGCCGTCGGGCTCCTCCTCCACGTTCACGTCAGCGCCCCGATGGCCATGGGCACACCCCGCGGAACCCCGGTGCGCAGTTGCAGCGCCAGGGCGACGTCCGGCGCGTCGGGCCGGTCGTGGCCGACGAGGTCCGCGACCGTCCAGGCGACGCGCAGGACGCGATCGAGTCCGCGGGCCGTGAGGACGCCGCGTTCCAGGTTCCGCTCGGCCTCGTCCATCGCGCCGACCGCGGCATGCCAGCGGGTGCGCAGCTCCCGTCCCGGCACTTCGCTGTTGGTCCGCCACGGCGTTCCCTCGAGTCGCGCCGCCGCCCGTTCCCGGGCGGCTCGCACACGGTCGGCGACCGTCGCCGTGGACTCGCCCCCGGCACCGCGCTGCGCGAGCTCGGACCGGGTGACCGGGTCCACCTCGACCCGGAGGTCGACCCGGTCGAGCAGTGGGCCGGAGAGGCGGGCCTGGTAGCGGCGGATCGACGAGGGCGGGCACTCGCACAGCGTGTCCCTCTGCGAGAAGCGGCCGCAGGGACACGGATTGGCCGCCAGCACCATCAGGAACTTTGCGGGGAACCGCACGACGCCCGCGCTGCGGGCGATCACCACATGTCCCGCCTCCAGGGGCTGGCGCAGGGCGTCGAGGGCATGGCTGCTGAACTCCGGTGTCTCGTCGAGGAAGAGCACGCCCCGGTGGGCGAGCGAGACGGCACCCGGCCGGGCGATGCCGAGGCCGCCGCCGACGAGGGCCTGCATCGTGGCCGAGTGGTGCGGGGCGCAGTAGGGCGCGACGTCGATCAGCGGCTTGCCCGGCGGCAGGAGTCCGGCCACCGAGTGCACCGCCGTCACCTCCAGGGACTCCTCCCGGCCGAGCCGGGGCAGGACCGCGGGCAGCCGCTCCGCGAGCATGGTCTTGCCCGCGCCGGGCGGCCCCTCGAGGAACAAGTGGTGTCCGCCGGCCGCAGCGACCTCCACCGCCGTACGCGCCGAGATCTGGCCGACGACGTCGGCGAGGTCGTGCCCCTGGTCCTGCTCCGCTCCTCCCACGCTGTGCATGCCTGTCGCCGCGCCCGCGCCCGGCAAGCGCAGACCGGCGAGTAGCGGATCCGGCCGTCCCTGCTCGTCCGGATGTTCCTCGGGCACGGGCTCGTCGGTCAGCACGGCGATCAGTTGCCGCAGGCTGCGGATACCGAGCACGGAGACGCCGGGCACCAGCGAGGCCTCGGCTGCGGCGCACTCGGGCACGACCACCTGCTCGTAGCCGGCGTCCGCCGCGGCCAGCACCGCCGGCAGGATGCCGCGGACGGGGCGCACCCGTCCGTCCAGTCCGAGCTCTCCGATCATCACGATGTCGGCGAGCACCCGGGGGTCGATCCGCTCGGCGGCACCGAGGACCGCGCAGGCCACGGCCAGGTCGAAGCCGCTGCCGGCTTTCGGCACCGAGGCCGGGCTGAGCCCCACCGTCAGCTTCTTCTGCGGCCACTCGCCCCCCGAGTTGACGACCGCCGCCCGCACCCGGTCCCGGCTTTCCGTCAGGCTCTTGTCCGGGAGACCCACCAGGGTGAACGCCGCGACGCCCGGTTCGAGGTCGGCCTGGACCTCGACGACCACGCCCTCGACGCCGACCAAGGTCACGGAGCACGTACGAGCGAACCCCATCAGGCCACCCCCTGCACGTGCTCGACCACGGGCGCGCCGCGCCGGGGCAGCAGGACGCCGACCAGATCGATGCGGACGCCTCCCGGGGGCGCCCCTCCGTGTGACTGGATCCAGCGTTCCGCGAGGCCGCGCAGTCGCTGTGCCTTCTGCGGCGTGACCGCGGCCATCGGATGTTCGAAGGCCTCTGACCTGCGGGTTTTCACCTCGCAGACGACGAGCACGTCGCCGTCCCTGGCCACGATGTCGATCTCGCCGGTCCTGCCGCAGCGCCAGTTGCGCGCCAGGACCGTCATCCCGGTCCCGGCCAGCCGCCGTGCGGCCAGCTGCTCGCCGTACCTGCCGAGTGCCCTTCGTGCGTTCATGTCGGCACCACCTCCGGCGCCAACCGTCACGCATTTGGCCCGACCAAGTGGATCTTGGGGGGTTACTCAGTGGTTGTGGACAACTCCGCCACCCTCACGGGTGAACATCTCGGCGATCAGCCGCCCGGCAGCTCAAGGTCGCTCTTGTTGAGCTCCTCGATGTTCACATCCTTGAACGTCAGGACGCGTACCTGCTTCACGAAGCGAGCCGGCCGGTACATGTCCCACACCCAGGCGTCCGCCATCGACACCTCGAAGAACACCTCGCCCTGGACCGAGTGGACCTGCATCTCGTAGTCGTTGGTGAGGTAGAAGCGCCGCTCGGTCTCGATCACGTATTTGAACAGACCGACGACATCGCGGTACTCCCGGTAGAGCTTGAGCTCCATCTCGGTCTCGTACTTCTCGAGGTCCTCGGCGCTCATGGCATGTTCCCCTTCAGCCGTGCGATCCCACCATTGTGCGCCAGTCCCGTGAGGCCCTAGACGATTTCGGTGTCAAGGGTCACAGGCCTGGCCGGGGGACCTTCGTCGAGCAGTGTGCGCAGCAGCTCGGCGAGTCTGGTCGGATACACCGTCTCATGTGCCCGGGTCAGTTCCCGGCACGTCCACCAGCGCGCTCCGGCGACACTGCGCCGCTCCAGGTCGGTGAGGCCCGCGGCCTCGGTCGCCGTCTGGGTCGTACGAGCCAGGTAATACCACTCGTCCTGGTCCCAGCGACGGCCCGCGAACGGGAACGAGCACCTGCGCCGCCACACCACCGGGCCGAGCTCGACCTCGGTGATGCCCGTCTCCTCCGCGAGTTCCCTGAGAGCGGCTTCCTCTCGCGTCTCGTCGCCCTCCAGACCGCCGCCCGGCGTGAACCACCAGTCGTCCGCCGGATCGTCCGGCTCGTGGCCGTGCAGGAGGAGGATGCGGTCCGCGGGGTCGAGCAGGACCACCCGGGCCACCTTGCGCAGCCCGCCGCCGTACGACTCCTCGTACGCGTGCTCGCCCGCGTCCGTCGCCTCAGCGGGCACCGGCGGGCTCCGTCCGCGTGCGGGGACGGGAGCCGCCGAGCCGCTTGGCGATCGGGCCGTAGGCGCCACCGGCGAGGACGAGGACGGCGCCGGCGACGATCAGGAGGACGATCGTGCGCAGCGGTCCAGGCTGGGAGAGGGTGCCGAGGGCCTCGAAGCCGGTGGGGCGCTCCAGCATGCCCTTCATGGGCCAGACGACGGCGTCGACCCGGGCGGTCACGGCGTCACGCGAGACGGTGCCGCTGGCCGCGTCCGTGAGGTGGGCGGTGGAGTCCAGGGAGCCCTGGCGCTCGTCGCCGAGCAGGAACAGGCGGCCCTTGGGGACCGTCACGGTCGGGAAGTTCGTGACCTCGGCCACGCCGCCCTTGAGGTAGGGCTCGTCGATCTGCTTGCCGTTGACGGTCAGTTTGCCCTGCTTGCAGCAGGAGACCGTGTCGCCGCCTACGGCGACCACGCGCTTGACCACGGGGGCGTTGGTGACCCACGTCGTGTCGTGGAAGACGACGACGTCACCCCGGCGGATCTCACCGCCGTCGACGCGCTGTGCCAGCACCCGGTCGCCGACGTCGATCGTCGGCGTCATCGAGCTGGTGGGCACGGTGTACGGCCGGTAGACCACCGCTCCCCATGCGAATCCTCCGAGGAACAGCACCAGGCCCAGCGCCACGGCCAGCCCGGACAGCCGCTGTCCGGTCCTGCTGCCCACCTGGCCCTTGCCTGCGCCACCGCTGCGCGGGGCCGTACGCGTCGTGCTCTCGCCACCCATGGACCCGCACCCTACCCGGCGGTACCGAAACGGGGCAGCCCTTCTTCCGCGACCAAGGTCACAAGCTCCACGAGGGGGGCGGGCCGTACGAGGGGAATGCCGCGTACCGCCGAGTGCCTCGCAGGTCTTGCCAGGTGCCGACGATCCCGGAGGGCAGGTGCCGGCACCCCCCCCGCGGGGGCAGGGACGCCCCCCGGGAGGGCAGGCGCCGGCGGGCTCCCGTAGGGGGCGTGTGTCGGAGGCGCGGTGGGTCAGCGGGTTCCGGTGGGCGTCGTTTCGGTGCCCGTCCCGGTTTCGGCCCGGGTGAGCCGCCTGCGGCGCCACAGCGCCACCGGAACCACCCCGGCGAGGGCGAGGCCCTCCGGGGCGACCGTCAGGGCGCCGGCGGCCGAGGACTGCTGGTTGAAGCCCTGCTGGTCGAAGGTGTCCGGGATGGGCAGGGTGCCCCAGCGGTTGATCGGCCAGGCCTTGACGATGGCGCGGCCGACGACCTTGTCGACCGGGACCATGCCGTGGTGCTCGTCGGCCTGGTTGTAGCGGGAGTCGCGCGAGTTCTGCCGGTGGTCGCCCATCACCCAGATGAAGCCCTTGGGGACCTTCACCTTGAACTGGCCGCCCTGGTCGTCGACGCTGCACGGCGTGTTGCCGGGGTACACGTACGGCTCGTTCAGCGCCCTGCCGTTGACCCTGAGCGGGCCGGTGCCCTTGCACTCCACGGTGTCGCCGCCGACGCCGACGACACGCTTGATGAGGTCCTTCTCCTCCGCGGACGGCATCAGGCCGATCCAGCTGAGGAACGTCTGCAGGGCGTTGGGCTTGGCCGTCGGCTCGCCGGCCAGCCAGTCGTCCGGGTCGTGGAAGACGACGACCTCGCCGCGCTCGGGCTTGGAGCCGAACCACGGGGTGAGCTTGTCGACCAGAACGCGGTCGCCCCGCTGCAGGGTGTTCTGCATCGAGTCCGAGGGGATCGAGAACGCCTGTACGAGGAACGTCTTGATCAGCAGCGCCAGCACCAGCGCGATACCGATCAAAATGGGCAGCTCCTTCCAGAAGGAGCGCGGCTTCTTCTGCTGCGGGGTGGTGCCGTCCGTCCCCTGTTCACCGGTCTCGTTCTGCTCCGTCACCGTGCCGTCCTCAGGTGCTCCGGAGTCACTCCCGGAGGTCACGGCGCTGTTCGCGGCCGGGACAGCTGCTCCCGCGGGGTGTCCGCGGTGCTCCTCGCCGTCGTGTCCGGACCGTTCGCCAACCGCCACATCCCCCACGCCAACTCCTTACTCCGTGCCGCCGCCTGCCCCGTGCACGGCGCAGGCCCACCACTCCCATAACGAGCGGGAGTTCCGCAGGGCTCGGGAGTTGGATCGATCCGTTCGGATCGTCGGGGGCAACCCTATGCGACAGCTGGTCGGCCGCGGTCGCCCCGGTCACCGAGTCGGACACCGAAGCGAAGGTTTCCGGTTCCTTCAGCATGTTCCAGTGGCCGATGGGCCAGCCGATGAACATGGCGCGTCCCACCACGGAGTTTTCGGAGACCGTGCCGCCGTAGGCGGTGTCCTGGTGGGCGCGCGAGTCCGCGGAGTTGGCCCGGTGGTCGCCCATCATCCACAGGCGGCCCTTGGGGACGGTGATGTCGAACTGCGTGTTGGACGGCGCGTTCCCGGGATACAGGTAATTTCCCTCGTTCAGGGGAACGCCGTTCACGGTCACCCGCCCCTGCGCGTCGCAGCACTTGACGTGGTCCCCGCCGACGCCGACGACCCGCTTGATGAGGTCCTTCTCGTTGTCGGAGGGCAGCAGGCCGATGAAGGTGAGGCCTTCCTTGATCTGCTTGACGACGACGGGGTCGTTCTTCCTGGTGGTCTGCTCGCCCGCCAGCCAGCCGCCCGGATCGTGGAAGACGACGACGTCCCCGCGCTGCGGCTTGGAGCCGAACCACGGGGTCAGCTTGTCGACCAGGACGCGGTCGCCGATGCGGATCGTCTGCTCCATGGAGCCCGAGGGGATCACGAAGGCCTGCACGAGGAAGGTCTTCAGCACCAGGGCTATGAGCACGGCCACGCCGACCAGAAGGGGTATCTCCCTGACGGCGGAGCGCCTGCGCTTCCGCTTGACCTTGCGCTGCAGCTTGCGCCGCTCCGCGCGGGTGCGGCCGCCGGACGGGCCGGCGGCGCGCCGGGCCCCGGTGGGCAGGAGGTTGTCGGCGGCGCCGAGGGGGACGCCGCGTGGTCTGCCGCGGTTACCCATGGGCGCCGTCCGCGTTTTCCGACTTGTTCGCCTCCGGGGCGCTACAGCTGGTGCCGAGAGCCCGACCGTGCTCAGCCCTTCGGGCCTCCGCGCTCCCCTGAGCTCTTCGAGCAGGGGGTACTTCCACGACCTCTGGACACCGGCGCGCCCCTTCGGCGGCGGGCACGCGCGCGTAGGCGCTGGGGCGGTGCAGGC
The DNA here is from genome assembly GCF_040608235.1 of Streptomyces sp. NPDC005202. Classification (NCBI taxonomy): domain Bacteria; kingdom Bacillati; phylum Actinomycetota; class Actinomycetes; order Kitasatosporales; family Streptomycetaceae; genus Streptomyces; species Streptomyces sp. NPDC005202. The sequence continues at coordinate 38,459 of NZ_JBEXHW010000009.1, forward strand.
GGGTCCAGTGGCCGACGGGCCAGACGATCCAGTCGGCCCGGCCGATCACGTCACCGACGGGGATCATGCCGCCGCCCGGCGAGCCCAGGTGGTCGCGGGAGTCGCTGGAGTCACTGCGGTGGTCGCCGAGGACGAACAGGGTGCCGTCGGGCACGACGACGTCGAAGGGCACCGTGGAGGGGCTGTCGCCGGGGTGGAGGAACGTCGACTCGTCGACCGACCGGCCGTTCACCCGGATCCTCCCCTCCTTGTCACAGCAGACCACGTGGTCTCCCCCTACACCCACAACGCGTTTGATGTAGTCGGCGTCCCCGAAGTACCCGGTGCCGTCGAACACGACGACGTCGCCGCGCTGCGGCTCGGCACCGAAACGGTACGCCAACTTATTTACGAGAACGCGGTCCCCGATCCTCAATCCCTGTTCCATGGATCCGCTCGGAATCTGGAACGGTTGCGCCACGAAAGTGTTGAGGAGCAGCAAAACGACCAGGCAGATCAGCAGGGTCAGGGTGATCCGTCCGCCGGGGAGCCAGTCCGTGATCCGTGGCACCAACGCGAAACGCGACCGTTCCTCCGGCCTCTCGGTGTCCGGGATGTCCGCGGATCCGGAAGGGCGGGAGGAGCGGTCGCGCTCCGTCGGCTGTGCTTCGGTGTCCATCGGAGCCAGATGCTATCCGGCCCCGCCGTGAACCCCGGAGAGCGCTCAGTTCACGCGCTTCTCCTTGATCTTCGCGGCCTTGCCGCGCAGCTCGCGCAGGTAGTACAGCTTGGCGCGGCGGACGTCACCCTTGGTGACGAGCTCGATCTTCTCCACGATCGGGGTGTGCACCGGGAAGGTCCGCTCGACGCCGACGGAGAAGGAGACCTTGCGGACCGTGAAGGTCTCGCGCACGCCGGAGCCCTGGCGACGGATCACCACGCCCTTGAACTGCTGCACACGGGAGCGGTTGCCCTCGATGACGCGGACGTGCACGTTGACGGTGTCACCCGGGCGGAAGGCCGGGATGTCGTCGCGGAGCGACGCGGCGTCGACGGAGTCGAGCAGGTGAGACATTTCGTCTGCTTTCTTCGCTGATGCCACAGGTCATCAACGGGAACTAGGTGTTCGGGATCAGTGCTGCGCGTGTCGGGGCGGGCGTCGTGTCCCCCTGTGGCAGGGGCGCACGCCGGACGGCGCACAACAGCGGCCTATTCTTCCACGCCCTCGGTCCTGCGCCAAAATCGGCCGTACGGCTCCCCCTCGGGGTCCGGGGCCCAGCCCAGGATGGACAGCATCTCGCGGTCCTTCTTGTCGAAGACCTTGGGGTCGCAACGCTCGATGAGGTCGGGCCGGCTGGCCGTCGTACGCTTCAGGGCCTCGTCGCGTCGCCAGCGGGCGATCTTCCCGTGGTGGCCGCTGAGCAGCACCTCCGGGATCCCGCGGCCGCGCCACTCGGGCGGCTTGGTGTAGACGGGCCCCTCCAGGAGGTTGGCCATGGCGCCGGGCGCGAAGGAGTCGTCCCGGTGGGACTCGGCGTTGCCGAGGACGCCGGGCAGCAGCCGGGCGACGGCCTCCGTGATGACGAGGACGGCCGCCTCGCCGCCGGCGAGGACGTAGTCGCCGATGGACACCTCGTAGACGGGTATCCGGGTCGCGTACTCGTCCATCACGCGCCGGTCGATGCCCTCGTAGCGGGCGGGCGTGAAGATGAGCCAGGGGCGCTCGGAGAGTTCGACGGCGAGTTCCTGGGTGAAGGGCCGGCCGCTGGGCGTCGGGACGATCAGGGCCGGCGCGTGGGAGCCCGTCTCGTAGCCGTCGGCGAGGACGGAGTCCAGGGCGTCGCCCCAGGGCTCGGTCTTCATCACCATGCCGGGGCCGCCGCCGTACGGCGTGTCATCGACCGTGTTGTGGCGGTCGTACGTCCAGGTGCGCAGATCATGCACGTGCACGTTCAGCTGTCCACGCGCGCGTGCCTTGCCGACGAGGGAGACGTTCAGCGGTTCCAGGTACTCGGGGAAGATCGTGACGACGTCGAGCCGCATTACGCCTCTTCCCGGGAGGAGGCGATCTCGGCGCCGTCGTCGATCAGCCCGGGCGGCGGGTCGATGACCGCCCGTTGCTCCTCCAGGTCGATCTCGGTGACGATCTCCTCGACGAAGGGAATCAGAACCTCGCTGCCGTCGGGGCGCTCGACGATGAAGAGGTCCTGGGAGGGCAGGTGCGAGATCTCGGTGATCCGGCCGACCTCCGTGCCGTCCTCGGTCACCACGTCGAGGTCGATCAGCTGGTGGTCGTAGTACTCGTCCTCGCCCTCGGGGAGCTCGTCCGGGTCGACCTCGGCAATCAGGAGAGTGTTGCGGAGGGCCTCGGCGGCGTTGCGGTCGGTCACGCCTTCGAAGCGCAGGAGCAGGCGGCCGCTGTGCACCCGGCCGCTTTCGATGGTCAGCGGGCCCGCGGATGCGGGATCGGTGGCCAGTAGGGCGCCGGGGGCGAGCCTGAGCTCCGGCTCGTCGGTACGTACCTCCACGGTGACCTCGCCCTTGATGCCGTGGGCGCGGCCGATCCGTGCGACTACCAGCTGCACTTCTGAAGATCTCCTGTCGTACTGCCTACGGCATCTCTGCGTGGACGACTACGGGCCGGGGACGGCCCAGTGGCCCTCCCCGGCCCGAGCCGGTGCTGCGAAAGCGTCAGCGGACGTGGTCCACGTCGACCAGGTCGACGCGGACGCCGCGGCCGCCGATGGCGCCCACGACGGTGCGCAGAGCGCGTGCGGTGCGGCCGTTGCGGCCGATCACCTTGCCGAGGTCGTCGGGGTGGACCCGGACCTCGAGCACGCGGCCGCGGCGCAGGTTGCGCGAGGCCACCTGCACATCGTCAGGGTTGTCGACGATGCCCTTCACGAGGTGCTCGAGCGCCTCTTCGAGCATGCTGCTCAGGCCTCGGTCGACTCGGACTCGGCCGGGGCCTCGTCCTTCTTCTCAGCCTTCTTCTTCGGGGTGATCGCCTCACCCTTGCCCTCGTCGTCGCCACCGAGGGCCTCGAACGACGGACGCGCGGCCTTCTCCTCCGGCTGCAGCAGCGGCGCAGGGGCGGGCTCGCCCTTGAACTTCTGCCAGTCGCCGGTCTTCTTCAGGATGGCGAGCACGGGCTCGGTCGGCTGAGCGCCGACGGAGAGCCAGTACGCCACACGCTCGGCGTTGACCTCGATGCGCGAGGGGTTCTGCACCGGGTGGTACAGACCGATCTCCTCGATGGCCCGGCCGTCACGGCGGGTACGGGAGTCGGCGACGACGATGCGGTAGTGAGGCGAACGGATCTTGCCCAGACGCTTCAGCTTGATCTTGACTGCCACGGGAGTGGGTTCTCCTGGAATTGACGTGGTTGGGCACGACGGAGTTGCCGCGTGGGGTTGCGGTACCCGAGTGCCCGATGGACGCGTCAGCCGGAGGAGAGAGGGGTCCTGTGCGGCTGTCGAGTACAGCTAGCCATTGTGCCATACCCTGCGGGTCGCTCTCGGCCGAGGGTACGGCGCCGGGGCATGCCCGAGCGGCACCCGGCGCTTCGGGTGCCGTCACGTGGGCCGGAAGGCGAAATGCGGCTGCCACGAGCAGCCGCATTCTCAGCCTGACGCCGCGCCCACGGCCTCCGGGATCCGGAACGGCTTGCCGCAGCCCCCGCACACGATCGGTGCCTGGGCCAGGACCGACGGGACGACCCGCACATTACGACCGCAGTCGCAGACCGCCTTGACCCTCACCCCGCCGCCGGAGGAGCCGTGGCGGGCGGCCGGGCCGCGGAAGGTGCGGGTGGTGTCGGCGGAGGTGGCTGCGGTGTGGGCCTTCAGGGCGCGCTGGAGGCGCTCGATCGTCGGCCGGTAGCGCCGCTTCGCCTCGGGGCTGAGCGTGACCAACGAGAAGCCGCTGCTGGGGTGCGGCTCCTCGGGGTGGTCCAGGCCCAGCTCCTCGGCGATCGCGAGGAATCTGCGGTTGTGGTAGCGGCCGGCGCGGGAGGTGTCGCGTACTCCGCGCGCGGCGGCGATGCCGTGGACTGCTTCGTGGAGCAGTCGCTCGAAGGAGAGTTCGTGACCGCACGCGGACGACGACTCTCCGATCAGGGACTCGGGCGCGGCAAGGTCTGGCAGCTCGGGGTGGTACCGCTGAATGTCGGCCCACGCCTGTGCCAGCTCTGCGGCGAGAACAGGTGGTGTCGTGCTCACGTAATGACAACGAGCCTGGGGGCCGCTGTGTTCCTATTCCGGGGCATCCCAAATATTTTGCACGTACCCGTCAGTTGCCGCTGATGCGTCCTGACGAGGGCGGGTGCGCTGATCTGCGGAGAAGCCGCACAGCTCATACCAAGGTGGTGCGTAGCCTGACGTACGCCCCGGCGCGTAGGCCATTTCCTCGCGCCGGTGTCCATGTGGTCGCGCGGTGCGCAAGAGACGTTTCGGTCGCTCTCCCGCCGGAAGGCGCTATCTCAATAAGCGCGCGCGACCACCGCGACGTTACCGGGCGCGTCGTCGGCGTCCGGCACCGACCCGTCCTCGGCGACCAGACACCGTACGGTCACCGCGTGCTCGGACAGCTTGGCCTCACCCTCTTCGCCGAGGACCGCCCACGGGATGCGCGCCCAGCCGTCGGCGGTGGCGGCCTCCACGGCCTCCTCGATCGTCGTCACGTCCGCCGTGCGGGACTCGCGGCGGTCGCGGGACTGCGTCAGCAGCATCGCCTGGTCTTCTTCGAGGATCGCCGGGAGCCGCGCGGCCAGCCCGTCGACCGGCACCGGTTCCTTGCCCCCCGGGATGCGGCGCGCCAGCATCGCGGTGCCGTTCAACAGGTCACGCGGCCCGACCTCGATGCGGACGGGGACGCCCTTGAGCTCCCAGTCGACGGCGCGGCGGCCGAAGGGAGTGTCCGTGCGGTCGTCCACGTGGACGCGGACACCGGCCGCCTTCAGCCGGTCGCCGAGCTCGCGGACCTTGGCCAGAACCGCATCGTCCCCCTTGATCGCGAGGACGACAGCCTGGATCGGCGCGAGCCGCGGCGGCACCCGCAACCCGTTGTCATCGCCGTGCGACATGATCAGGCCACCGACCATGCGTGTGGAGGAGCCCCAGGAGGTCTGCCAGACGTACTCCTGCCTGCCGTCCTTGGACAGGTACTGGGTGTGGAAGGCCTTGGCGAAGTTCTGGCCGAGCTCATGGCTGGTGCCCATCTGCAGGGCCTTGCCGTCGCCCATCATCCCTTCGAGGGTGAGGGTGTTGATGGCGCCGGCGAACCGCTCGCTCGGCGTCTTGCGGCCGAGCACGACGTCGATGCCGAGGACGTTGACCATGAAATCGGCGTACACCTCCTTGTGGATGTACGCGGCGTAGTCCCGGGCGTCCTCGTACGTGGCGTGGGCCGTGTGGCCCTCCTGCCAGAGGAACTCGGTGGTGCGCAGGAACACGCGCGGGCGCATCTCCCAACGGACCACGTTCGCCCACTGGTTGATCAGCAGCGGCAGGTCGCGGTAGCTCTGCACCCACTTGGAGAAGTAGTCGTTGATGATCGTCTCGGAGGTCGGCCGGACGACGACGGGCTCCTCCAGGTCCTTGCCGCCGCCGTGCGTGACGACCGCGAGCTCGGGCGTGAAGCCCTCGACGTGGTCGGCCTCCCTCGTCAGGTACGACTGCGGGATGAAGAGCGGGAAGTAGGCGTTGGCGGCGCCCGCGTCCTTGATCCGGGCGTCCATCTCCTGCTGCATCCGCTCCCACAGCCCGTACCCGTACGGCCGGATGACCATGGTGCCGCGCACCGGCCCGTTGTCGGCCAGCTCGGCCTTGTTGATCAGGTCCTGGTACCAGCGCGGGAAGTCGTCCGCCTGCGGCGTGAGAACGGGTGCCTTGGCCATGGCGCGATGGTACGGGCACAAGTTGCCGGAATGTGAATTTCCGCCCAAGTCACCGACAACCCACAAGCGGGGTCCCACAGGCACTGGACGCGATGGGGAGCTCGCAGTTACCTGGCATACGGGGAGTGCGAGCGCACTGCACGGGGGCCAGGGAATCGGGCACAGCGGCAACTCTCGGCGGATTGGGGCGCTTATCCATGACACCTACGGTCGTGCGGCAGCACGTACGTCACGCGGGAACGGTGCCCCGCGTGGATCTGCGTGCACGCGCGCGTGACTGGTCCGAGATCCAGGAGCGCATGCTGGTTCCGCTGTACCAGGCCGTCTACGAACGGCTGGAAGTGGGCTCCGGCACGCGGCTGCTGGCGCTCGGCTGCGGCTCCGGACTGGCCCTGCTGATGGCGGCCTCCAGAGGCGCCGCGGTCACCGGTGTCGACTCCTCCTCCCCCGAACGGCTCGCCCTCGCGCGGCAGCGGTTGCTGCCGGAGGCGTGGGACACGCACGCGCGTGCGGACGCCCGGATCGTCGACGGATCACCTCAGGACGCGGCCGACGCGGAGACGCCCGCGTACAACCTGGTGACCGCCTTCGAGCCCATCGGGTGCCTCGCGGGCGACTCGGAGGGGCTGGGCGAGGTGCTCGCCGCGGCGACACCGCTCGCCGAGCGCGGGACTCCCGTGGTGCTGGCCGGCTGGGGCCCGCCGGAACGTTGCGCCACGTCGTCCGTGCTCCGGGTGGCCAGCAAACTGGCCGACCCGCTGCGCAGCCCGGGCAGTTGGCGCCCGGCCCTGCGCGACGACCTGGAGGAGGTGGCCCAGCGCGCCGGTCTCAGGCCGGACGGCTCCGGCCGGGTCGCCTGCCCCTTCGGGTACGCCGACCTGGACAGCGCGGTGCGCGGTCTGAAGTCGACGGGGCTGTTCGACGCAGCGATCCGCGCGACCGATCAGAACCAGGTCGACAAGGAGCTGGCGGAGGCGCTGCACGCGCATCAGCGGGGGGACGGCATGGTGTGGATGCCGAACGTCTTCCGCTACCTGATCGCCCGGACGCCCTAGGTACCCGTCTCCGGGACGCCCCAGGTGCCCGCGGGCATCCGCAGCACGTCACTGGGGGCGCCCCTCGGCGAGGGGCGCCCCCAGTGACGTGCCAGCCGAGGAGACGTACGCGACGAGCGGCGTCGGAACCGTACCCGGCCCCGGCCCCGGACCATCAGCCCATGAACTTCTTGAACTCGTCCGGCAGCTCGAAGTCCTGACCGCCCTGATGCGGCAGTCCGAAGGCGTTGCCGCCCTCGGCGGCTGCGGCGCGGCGCGCGGCGGCCTCCTGCTCCTGCTGCTTGCGCTTCATCGGGTTGCCGGAGCGCTGCTTGCCCTTGGCCTTCTTCGGCTGCTTCTTGCTCCGGCCGGGCCCGCCGCCCATGCCCGGGATCCCCGGCATGCCGGGCATACCGCCGCCCTGGGCCATGCGGGACATCATCTTGCGGGCCTCGAAGAACCGCTCGACGAGGTTCTTCACCGCGCTGACCTCGACGCCGGAGCCCTTGGCGATACGGGCGCGGCGCGAGCCGTTGATGATCGTCGGGTCCTGGCGTTCGGCCGGAGTCATCGACTTGATGATCGCGGCCGTGCGGTCGACGTCCCGCTCGTCGAGGTTGTTGATCTGGTCCTTGATCTGGCCCATGCCCGGGAGCATGCCGAGCAGCTTGGAGATGGAGCCCATCTTCCTGATCTGCTCCATCTGGGCCAGGAAGTCGTCGAGCGTGAAGTCCTGGCCCTTCTTGGACGCCAGCTTGGAGGCCATCTTCTGGGCCTCTTCCTGGCTGAACGTCTTCTCCGCCTGCTCGATCAGGGTGAGCAGGTCACCCATGTCGAGGATGCGGGAGGCCATCCGGTCCGGGTGGAAGGCGTCGAAGTCCTCGAGCTTCTCGCCGTTCGACGCGAACATGATCGGCTTGCCGGTGACCGAAGCGATCGACAGGGCCGCACCACCGCGGGCGTCACCGTCGAGCTTGGAGAGCACCACGCCGTCGAAGCCGACGCCGTCGCGGAAGGCTTCCGCCGTGTTGACGGCGTCCTGACCGATCATCGCGTCGACGACGAAGAGGATCTCGTCCGGCGAGACCGCGTCCCGGATGTCCGCGGCCTGCTGCATCATGTCCTGGTCGATGCCGAGGCGGCCGGCGGTGTCCACGATCACGATGTCGTGGACCTTGGTCTTCGCGTAGTCGATGGAGTCCCGGGCGACCTTGACCGGGTCGCCCACGCCGTTGCCCGGCTCGGGCGCGAAGACGGCAACGCCGGCGCGCTCGGCGACGACGCTGAGCTGGTTGACCGCGTTCGGGCGCTGGAGGTCGGCGGCGACCAGGAGCGGCGAGTGGCCCTGATCCTTGAGCCACTTGCCGAGCTTGCCCGCGAGGGTGGTCTTACCGGTACCCTGCAGACCGGCCAGCATGATCACGGTCGGCGGCTGCTTGGCGAAGCGCAGGCGCCGGGTCTCGCCGCCGAGGATGGTGACCAGTTCCTCGTTGACGATCTTGAGGACCTGCTGGGCGGGGTTCAGCGCCCGGGAGACCTCGGCGCCGAGAGCCCTTTCCTTCACGTTCTTGATGAAGGTGCGGACCACGGGCAGGGCCACGTCGGCTTCGAGGAGCGCGATACGGATTTCCCGGGCCGTGGCGTCGATGTCCGCTTCGGACAGCCTGCCCTTGCCCCGGAGGGACTTGAAGGTGGCTGAGAGGCGGTCGGAGAGAGTATCGAACACGGCGGCGTCGGTCCTCGGAGTCGGGGGCAGGTCTGAGCGTCTTCCAGGGTATCCGGCCGCACAAGACAATCGTCCCCGCCTGCTGGATTCAGCGGACGGGGACGGGAGCCCCGCGTCGGCGGGGACTACGTGACCACGCCGGGTGCCAACGCGGTCGACGCCGGATCACCCCCGCGTCCGCGGGGAACCCGCATCCCTCAACGACCGCCGACCATCCCGGTCACGCGTTCAGCGCAGAGCGTCCTCCAGCGACTTCACCACGGCCGCAGCATCCGCATCGGACAGCACTGCCCCGTCCGCCCGTGTGACGTACACCGTGTCCACCGCGTTGGCACCCAGCGTGGAGACGTGGGCGCTGCGCACGCGTACCTCCGCGTCCTCCAGCGCCCGCCCGATGCGGAACAGCAGCCCCGGCGCGTCCTGTGCGCGGACCTCGATCACGGTCGCGTGCCGGGACGCGGAGGGCGCGACCGTCACGCGGGGCGGGGGTGCCACCACGCCCCGGCGGCGCGGATAGGCGGCGTCCCGCTCGGCGAGGCGGCCCGCGATGTCCAGGGAGCCGTCGAGGGCGCGGACGATGTCGGCGCGCAGCCGGACGGCCTGGGGCAGGGAGCCGTACTGGGCGGCGACCCGCCAGTTCAGCAGCAGGACCGAGCCCTCGTCGACGCCGTCCGGCAGTTCCAGGGCGCGCAGTTCGGCCGTGCGGACGGTCAGGCGGTGCATGGCCAGCACCCCGGCGACCGAGGGCAGCACGCCCGGCTGATCGGGGACGGCGATGAGCAACTCCACGCCGAGCGGCTCGGGCTCCCCCGAAGCGGAAGCGTCCTCCTCCGCGGGCGCCTCGGTCTGGGCGCGCAGCGCCAGCACCGGCCCGCCCGTGCGGTGCGCCTCGATCGCAAGCCGCTCCTGCTCGGCGGTGGGCGCGGCGGGTTCGGGCTCCTCGGGGGCGTCCCCGGAGAGGACCGCGGAGACCCGCCTGACCAGTTCGGCGACCAGCGAGCCCCGCCAGGACGACCAGGCGGCCGGTCCGGTGGCCAGCGCGTCCGCCTCGGTCAGGGCGTGCAGCAACTCCAGCGTGCTCTGCGTGCCGACCGCCTCGGCGACCGAGCGGACGGTGGCCGGGTCCTCCAGGTCGCGCCGGGTGGCCGTCTCGATGAGCAGCAGGTGGTGGCGTACGAGGGTGGCGAGCACCGCCACGTCCGCGCGGTCGAAGCCGATGCGCCCGGCCACGTCCCTGGCGATGATCTCGCCGACCACGGAGTGGTCGCCGGGCCAGCCCTTGCCGATGTCGTGCAGCAGCGCGGCGACCAGGAGCAGGTCGGGGCGGCTGACACGGCGGGTCAGTTCGGAGGCGCGGACGGCGGTTTCGATCAGATGCCGGTCGACGGTCCAAAGGTGGACGGCGTTGCGCTGCGGGCGGCAGCGGACCCGCTCCCAGTCGGGAAGCAGGCGCGTGATCAGGCCCTCGGCCTCCAGGGCTTCCCAGACGTCGACGGTGGGGCGGCCGGAGCCGAGCAGGGTGACGAGCTGTTCGCGCGCCTCGGCGGGCCAGGGCGTGGGCAGGGGGCGCACGGTGGCCGCCATGCGCCGTACGGCGTGCAGGGAGAGCGGCAGGCCGGCCTGCGCTGCGGCGGCCGCGGCGCGCAGCGGGAGGACGGGGTCGCGCTCGGGGCGCGCGGCGCGGGCGAGCACCACCTCGCCGTCCTGCTCCACGACACCCTCGGCCAGAGGAGACCTTTCGGTGACCGGCTTCCCACCGCCCAGCATGGCGCGCAGCCTGGGCCGCACGGCGCGCGACCGCAGCACACGCCCCACCTCGCGCCAGGTGACGTCGCTCGCGTACGAGATCACGCGCGCCGCCTCGTACACCTGCCGCAGGAGCGTGTCGGCGTCCAGCAGTCCCAGCTCGGCCGCCACCTGGTCCTGCTCCTGCAGCGCGAGCCGGTCGGTGGCACGGCCGGTGGCCAGGTGCAGGGCGTCCCGTACGTCGAGGAGCCGGCGCCGGGCGTCGGCGAGGCCCTCGCGCGGGGCGTCGGCCAGCCAGGACGCGGCGACCGCGCGCAGGGCGGTGGCGTCCCGCAGGCCACCGCGGGCCTCCTTCAGGTCGGGTTCCAGGAGGTACCGCAGCTCGCCCTGCCGGGCGGCCCGTTCGGTGCACAGCTCCTGGAGTTCGGGGAGACGTTTCGGCGCCTGGTTGCGCCAGTCGGCGAGGACCGCGGTGCGCAGTCCCGCCGTCAGGCCGAGGTCGCCCGCGATGTGCCGGGCGTCCAGGAGGCCGAGCTGGACCTTGAGGTCCTCCCCCGCCGTTTTGCGGGCCTCCGACGGCGTACGGACCGAGTGGTCGAGGGCGAGGCCGAGGTCCCACACGGGGTACCAGATGCGGTCGGCGAGGGCGGCGACGGCCTTGGCGTCCCCGCCGTCGTGCAGGAGCACCAGATCCAGGTCGCTGCGCGGGGACAGCTCACCCCGCCCGTAGCCGCCCACGGCGATCAGCGAGACGCCCCGGAGCCTCTGGGCCGCCGCGCCGAACAGCCCCGCCAGCCAGTTGTCGGTCAGTCCGGCGAGAGCCGCACGGCGCGGCGGCCCGGACCGCGCCCCCTCCTGGAGGAGGCGCAGCCGGGCCGCCGCGTAGCCGCTGGGTCCCGAGTCCTCTGCTTCTTTCCGCACATCCGTACTCGTCACCCAGCGACTCCTGTCCTTGTGCAGTTCAAAGCGCGTCCGGGCCGCGCTCGCCGGTCCGGACCCGGACGGCCGTCTCGACCGGGAGGGACCAGACCTTGCCGTCACCGATCTTGCCCGTGCGGGCCGCCTTGACGATGACCTCGATCAGCTGCTCGGCGTCGTCGTCCTCGGCCAGCACCTCGATGCGGATCTTCGGCACCAGGTCGACCGTGTACTCGGCGCCGCGGTAGACCTCGGTGTGCCCCCGCTGACGACCGTAGCCGCTCGCCTCGGTGACCGTCAGACCGTGAACACCGAAGGCCTGCAGGGCCTCCTTGATCTCGTCGAGCCGGTGGGGCTTCACGACGGCGGTGATGAGCTTCATGCGTCCACCTTCTTGCTCTGCGCGGCGGCCAGGGACGGAGCGGCGACCGTGCCGACGACACCGCCGCCCGCGCCGCTGAAGTCGTATGCGGTCTCGGCGTGCTCCGCCTGGTCGATGCCGGAGATCTCCTCGTCCTCGGGGACCCGCATCCCGATCGTCTTGTCGAGGATGAAGGCGAGGATCGCGGAGGCGATCAGGGAGTAGGCGAGGACCGCGAAGACACCGGCGCACTGCTTCCAGAACTGGTCCATGCCGCCGCCGTAGAAGAGGCCCTTGACGTCGGACTGGCCCTTGCCGCTGGCGAAGAAACCGATGAGCAGGGAGCCGACGACGCCGCCGACCATGTGGACCCCGACCACGTCGAGGGAGTCGTCGTAGCCGAACCTGTACTTCAAGCCGACCGCCATGGCGCACAGCACACCGGCGGTGGCGCCGACCGCGATCGCGCCGAGCGGGGAGACCGCGCCACCGGACGGGGTGATCGCGACCAGACCGGCGACCGCGCCGGAGGCGGCACCCAGCGTGGTGAACGCGCCGTGGCGAATCTTCTCGTAGGCGAGCCAGGCCAGCATGGCCGCGCCGGTGGCCACCTGGGTGTTGACGAACATCAGCGGGCCGACGCCGTCGTCGTTGCCGAGCCAGGAGCCGGCGTTGAAGCCGAACCAGCCGAACCACAGCAGACCGGCGCCGAGCATGACCAGCGGGAGGCTGTGCGGGCGCATCGGGTCCTTCTTGAAGCCGACGCGCTTGCCGATGACGAGTATCACGCCGAGCGCCGCGGCACCGGCGTTGATGTGGACCGCCGTACCACCGGCGAAGTCGATCACCCCGAGGTCGAAGGCCCAGCCGCCGGTGCCCCATACCCAGTGGGCGACCGGGAAATACACGATCGTGGCCCACAGGACGAGGAACAGCGACCATGCGCTGAACTTCACGCGGTCGGCCAGCGCACCGCTTATCAGGGCGGGCGTGATGATCGCGAACATCAGCTGGAACACGGCGAAGGCGAACACCGGGATGGTGTAGCCGGGCCAGAGGTCCATCTTGCCGATGCCGCTGAAGCCGACGAAGTCGGAGGTCCAGCCGACGATCGAGCCCTTGTCGGTGCCGAAGGCCATCGAGAAGCCGTAGAGCACCCACAGAATGGTGACGATCCCGAGGCTGATGAAGCTCATCATCAGCATGTTCAGCGTGCTCTTGACGCGGACCATGCCTCCGTAGAAGAAGGCCAGGCCCGGGGTCATCAGCATCACCAGTGCGGAACAGATCAGCATGAAGCCTGTATTGGCGGACGACAGCTTGGCTGCGTCCGCCGCAAGCATGATGGCTGGAGCCATCGGCGTCTCCTCGTCGGTTGGTACGGCCCCGTGCGGGCGAAGCCTGGGCGGTCAGTGAGGGGTGGGCCGGTTATGCGCCATGAGATTGGCGCAGCGCGGTTTCGGTCGACGCCCCTCGTTGTTTCGCCGGGGTGACGAAGGCGCCCTGCGTGTTACGCGTCGATGAAGTGCCGGATGTCGGCCGCGCCGATCGCTATCGTGACGCAACCTTCGATGAAGGGCACCGCAGCCATGAATTAGCCATGAATTGAGGAGCCCCGACGGCGATCAGCCGGATCCGCGAGAGCGGCGCCGGCTCAGGCGCGGGAAGGGACGAAGCCGGCCGCGGGCGGCCTTCCGATGACCTGGCGTGGGGGAGCCGAGTCGGGCAGTTCGGGAGGGCCGGCCGCGGCCGGGGTTCAAGGGGTTTCAGACGGCCTCGGCGGTCTCGGGCAGCTCCACGGCGAGCTGCTCGGTGAGGCCGATGACCTCGGCGAGATCGCCGTAATCGCGTACGGCGGTGTCGACGGTCTTTCGGATACGGGTGTTCACTCGCTCGGAGCGGACCTTCTTGGCGACCTGCATCGCCCGCGCGGCATACGCCGTGCTCTGCTCGGGCTCGCGCCGCAGCAGGTGCACCGTGGCCACGCCGATGAGGTTCAGTGCGTACGACCGCTGGTGCTCGGCGTCCTCGGCGAACAGCTCCGCGGCCTTCTGCATCAGCGGCTCGGCCAGCGAGGCGTACGTGGGGCTGCGGCCGGCGACGTAGGCGAGGTCGCGGAAGGAGTGGGAGTTCTCGCCGTACAGCTCGGCCTCGGAGAAGAAGCGGATCCAGTCGGGGTCCGGCTCGTCCCAGTCCTCGGCGTCGACGAAGGTGTCCTCGGCCATCCGCACCGCCCGCTTGCACCTGCCGGGCTGGCCCATGTTGGCGTAGGCGCGGGCCTCCATCGCATACAGCATGGACTGGGTGCGCGGGCTCGCGCAGTCGCGGCTGCCGTACTGCGCGAGGTGGATGAGCTCCAGGGCGTCCTCGGGGCGGCCGAGGTGGATCATCTGGCGGCTCATGCTGGAGAGGATGTACGAGCCGAGCGGCTTGTCGCCGGCCTCCTTGGCGGCGTGCAGGGCGAGCACGAAGTACTTCTGCGCGGTGGGCTGCAGCCCCACGTCGTAGCTCATCCAGCCGGCCAGCTCCGCCAGCTCCGCGGCGACCTTGAACAGCCTGCGGGTGGTGGCTTCGGGCTGGGGTTCCTGGAGAAGGTCCGTCACCTCGTGCAGCTGGCCGACGACCGCCTTGCGGCGCAGGCCGCCGCCGCACTGGGCGTCCCACTCCCGGAACATCACGGTGGTGGACTCCAGCAGGTCGAGCTCGGGCCGGGAGAGTCGGCCGGGGTGGCGGGTCGCGGCCGGCGGCTCGGGTTCGGTCCGCGGGGCCGGGGGCGCGGGGACGAGCCAGCGCTGCAGCGGCTCGATGAGGGACGGGCCCGCGGACAGCACCAGCGAGGTCCCGAGGAAGCCGCGCCGCGCCAGCATCAGGTCGCTGCGCGAGAACTCGCTGAGCAGGGCCACGGTCTGCGGGCCCGTCCAGGGAAGGTCGACTCCGGTCGCGGAGGGCGACTGGCGGGCGGTGCGCAGACCCAGGTCCTCCACGGAGACAACACAGCCGAAGCGCTCGGAGAACAGCTCCGACAGGATCCGGGGGATCGGCTCGCGCGGGTTCTCCCCGTCCAGCCAGCGCCTCACGCGCGAGGTGTCGGTGGAGATGTGGTTGGCCCCCAGCTGGCGGGCCCGGCGGTTGACCTGGCGGGCGAGCTCCCCCTTGGACCAGCCACTGCGCACGAACCACGAAGTGAGCAGCTCGTTGGGGCGCCTGTCCGCACTCGCAGCGTTCGTCCCGCTACCGCCGTTGCCGCTCACTGGAACGCCCCCATTCCTGAGACCACTTGTCGCTGAGTGCGCCAAGCCCTATCAGAATGCCGGTCAATAGGGCCGTTCGTCCGTCGGTTCTCACCCTTCGAACGGAATGGCGACTTGCCTCCGGCATACCCACGAGTGCATGTGCCCCCAGGACTCGCACACTCACAGTAATCCTACGATCACCCGTCCAGCCATGGCGATCCCGGAAACGCCACCATTCGCCACCCCTTCGAATGAACTCTCGGTGGCCTTGGCGCGATTCACTTGACATAGGACAGCCGGGAGTCGGCGGAGCGGTGCGCGTAAGGGCGTGCGGCGCCGAGCGCACCACCCGGAGCGCTTCCGGGCGCCGCCTGGACTGGGCGGGGCCGGGGAGGGAGTGAGAACAGAGAGTCACGATCCGGATCCGCCTCGTAACCATCGAGGCGCCGGACCCGTTGGAGGGAGCATGGGCTTCACGATCGGCGGCATTCGCGAGATCCGCTCCGGCGCGCGGCGGCGCGGCCGGTCGTACCGCGCGTCGGAGTGCACCGCGATGGCCGAGTACACCGGGCTGTGGGGCTGGGACGTGGTGCGGGGTGCCCGAGCCGCCGCCGGCGCGTGCTCGTGCGGCCGCACCGACTGTCCCGCGCCGGGCGCCCATCCCCTCGAGTTCGCGCCCGCGATCCCGGCCGGGGCCACGCTCTACGAGGTGACCAAGGCCTGGGCGGAGCTGCCCGGGGCCGCGGTGATGCTGGCGGTCGGGCGCGCGTTCGACGTGATCGAGGTCGCCGAGCCCGCCGGGCGCCGCGCCCTGGCCCGGCTGGAGCGCATGGGCCTCCCGCTCGGCCCGGTGGCCGCCACCCCGGACGGCCGCGCCCACTTCTTCGTCGCCCCGGGCGCGGCCACCGAGCTGCCCGCGCTGCTCTACCGCTTGGGCTGGGACGACCCGACCTCCCTCGACCTGCGCGGCCTCGGACCGGGTGCGTACATCACGGCACCGCCCTCCGACCGGGGCGGCCTCGGCCCGGTGCGCTGGCTGCGCCCACCGGCCCTGGACGCGGCGAAGCCGCCGGAGGCGCGGCTGCTGCTGGGCACCCTGGCGTACGTGGCGCACCGGTCGCGGGCGTAGCCGCACACAGCGAAGCGCCCGTCCCCAACTGAACCTTGGGAGCGGGCGCTTCTCGGCACCTCAACGGAAGCCGCGGGTGGTCAGTCTCCGACAAGGGCGTCAACGAACGCCTCCGGCTCGAACGGCGCCAGGTCGTCCGCGCCCTCGCCGAGCCCGACCAGCTTGACCGGTACGCCCAGCTCGCGCTGCACCGCGACGACGATGCCGCCCTTGGCCGTGCCGTCCAGCTTGGTCAGCACGATGCCGGTGACGTCGACGACCTCGGCGAAGACGCGGGCCTGCACCAGGCCGTTCTGCCCGGTCGTCGCGTCCAGCACGAGCAGCACCTCGTCCAGCGGGGCCTGCTTCTCGACGACGCGCTTGACCTTGCCGAGCTCGTCCATGAGGCCGGTCTTGGTGTGCAGACGGCCGGCGGTGTCGATGAGGACGACGTCGGCCCCCATCTCCTTGCCCTCCTTGACCGCGTCGAAGGCCACGGAGGCGGGGTCGCCGCACTCGGGGCCGCGCACGGTGTGGGCGCCGACCCGCTCGCCCCAGGTCTGCAGCTGGTCGGCGGCGGCCGCGCGGAAGGTGTCGGCCGCGCCTAGCACGACGCTGCGGCCGTCGGCCACCAGCATCCGGGCGAGCTTGCCGGTGGTGGTGGTCTTGCCGGTGCCGTTGACGCCGACGACCATCACGATGCCCGGCTTGCTGGTCTCGGGCTCGGTCTTCACGGTGCGGTCCAGATCGGTGCCGACCAGCTTGAGTAGCTCCTCGCGCAGCAGTCCGCGCAGCTCCTCGGGGGTGCGGGTGCCGAGCACGCGGACGCGCTCGCGCAGCCGCTCGACCAGCTCCTGGGTGGGCTGCACACCGACGTCGGCGGTCAGCAGCGTGTCTTCGATCTCCTCCCAGGTCTCCTCGTCGAGGTGCTCGCGCGACAGGAGGGTGAGCAGGCCCTTGCCCAGGGCGTTCTGCGAGCGGGAGAGGCGGGCGCGCAGCCGGACCAGACGGCCGGCGGTGGGCTCGGGGACTTCGATCGCGGGCGCCGGGAGCTCTTCGACGGCGGGTGGCTCCTCGACGGCGACGGGAGCGGAGCCGTCCGGAAGATCCACCTCCTCGATCGTTCGCCGCGGCTCTTCGCGCGGCGTCTCGGCCTCGTCGCCGACGTGCGGCTCGGCCGGAGGGGCGGTGATGTCGGGCGCGGCGGGGGGCGGCGGGGGCAGCGACTTCTTCCGCCGGCTGCCGACGACGAGCCCGCCGAGCGCGACTAGCACGACCACGGCGATGACTACAGCAAGGATGATGGTTTCCATAACCCGTCCAGTATCAGCCATGGGCTCCGGCGACACCCTGCTTGTGGCTTCCTCCAAGGGACAAACCCCACTGGAAGGATGGAGTGGGATCAAAGCCGGGGCGGCTTCTCTCCCGCCGCGGTCGCCGCCTGGGCGGTCGGCCTCGGTACGGGCCTGATGTTCACCATGTCCGACTGGTTCACCGCCCCGCTCGCCAGGAACAACGTCATCAGCGAGTACGGCCTCGGCTGGGTCGCCACGATCGCGATGTCGGGCCTGCTGTACCTGGCGCTGCCGAAGCCGGCGGTGGTGACGCCGGCGGCCGCCACGGGTCAGCCATACCGCGAGCCCACGGCCGACACCGGCCGCCGCCCGGGCTATCTGACGTATCGTCAGATACCGTCCCCTGCACACCCGCCCGGCGAAGGGGGACGCTGCCATGCCCGTCACGGTCGTACGTTTCAACCTCGTCGAACCCGGCGCCACCCCGGCCTCGCTCAGCGCGCGTTACCGGGCGGCCGTCGAGATGGCCGTGTACGCCGACGACCGCAGGATCACCACCGTGCAGACCGAGGAGCACCACGGGGTCGCGAACAACTGGCTGCCGTCGCCGTTCACCTTCGCGGGTGCCGTCCTCGGCGCGACCCTGCACCTCGCGGTCACGGTGTCGGCGGTGGTCGGCCCGCTGCACGACCCGCTGCGGCTGGCCGAGGACATCGCCGTACTGGATCTGCTGAGCGGCGGGCGGCTGGTGACCGTCGCGGGGATCGGGTACCGGCCCGAGGAGTACGCCCTGTTCGACGTGGAGTGGAAGCGGCGCGGCAGGCTCCAGGACGAGCTGCTGGAAACCCTGCTGAAGGCGTGGACGGGCGAGCCCTTCGCGTACCGGGGCCGTACCGTACGGGTCACCCCGCGGCCGTACTCCGACCCGCACCCCCTGCTCCTGGTCGGCGGCTCCTCGAAGGCGGCCGCCCGTCGCGCCGCCCGCCTCGGCCTGCCGTTCTTCCCGAGCGCGCATCTGCCGGAGCTGGAGGCGTGCTGAGGAGCGGCTGATCGAGTACGGCACCGAGGGCTGGACCATGATGCCCGCCGCCGAGACCCCGCTGCTGCACCTCGCCGAGGACCCCGACCGCGCGTGGGCGGAGTACGGCGAGCACTTCCTGCACGAGGCGCGGACCTACGCCTCCTGGCAGTCGGGCGACATCCGGTCGGCGGTGAAGTCGGGCGCGACGACCGTGGAGGAGCTGCGCGCCGAGGGCGTCTACCGCATCCTCACCCCGGACGAGTGCGTCGCCCAGGGCCTGGACAACCACGTCCTCCACCCCCTGGCCGGCGGGATGCCCGTCGACGAGGGGTGGCGCAGCCTGCACCTGTTCTGCGAAGACGTACTGCCCCGGCTCGGTGCGTGAGCCGGGGCAGTACGCCTTACGGGTTCGAGGAGAGGGGCAGCGGGGACTTGGCCCTTCTCCTCGGGATCGAGGGCCTCCTGAAGAGGCTCAGCCCATCTCCTCCAGCGCCTTGCCCTTCGTCTCCTTGACGAACTTCAGGACGAACGGGACGGAGAGCGCGGCGAAGAGCGTGTAGATCACGTAGGTCGCCGACAGGTTCCAGTCGGACAGCGAGGGGAAGCTCGCGGTGATGGCCCAGTTGGCGATCCACTGCGCGGAGGCGGCCACGCCCAGGGCGGCGGCGCGGATCCTGTTCGGGAACATCTCGCCGAGCATGACCCAGACGACCACACCCCAGGACAGGGCGAAGAAGAGGACGAAGACGTGGGCGGCGATCAGGGCGACCCAGCCCTGGGTGCTCGGCAGCTTGCCGTCGACCAGGTGGTAGGAGAAAGCCCAGGCCTCCAGCGCCAGACCGACGACCATGCCGACGGAGCCGATGATCGCGAGCGGCTTGCGACCGATGCGGTCCACGAAGATCATCGCGATCACGGTGCCGACGATGTTGATGATCGACGTCGTGAACGAGTAGAAGAAGGAGTCCGTCGGGTCGACGCCGACCGACTGCCACAGCGTCGAGGAGTAGTAGAACGCGACGTTGATGCCGACGAACTGCTGGAAGACCGACAGGCCGATGCCGACCCAGACGATCGGCTTGAAGAAGAAGCCGCCGCCGAGCAGGTCGCGGAAGCTCGACTTCTCCTCGCGCTTCATGGCGAGCTCGATCTCGGCGACCCGGGCATCGAGGTCGAGGTCCTGGCCCTCGACCTCGGCGAGGATCTGACGGGCGCGGTCGTGCTTGCCGACGGAGATCAGGAAGCGCGGGGACTCGGGGATCGCGAAGGAGAGCAGGCCGTAGAGGACGGCCGGGATGGCCATCACGCCGAGCATGACCTGCCAGGCCTCCAGGCCCATCAGCTTGCCGCGCTGGTCGCCGCCGGCGGCGTTGAGCAGACCCCAGTTGACCAGCTGCGAGACGGCGATGCCCACGACGATCGCGGCCTGTTGGAAGGAGCCGAGCCGGCCGCGGTACGCCGGCGGGGCGACCTCGGCGATGTAGGCGGGGCCGATGACGGAGGCCATGCCGATGGCGAAGCCGCCGACGATGCGCCACAGGGCGAGGTCCCACAGGGCGAAGGGCAGGGCCGAGCCGACGGCGCTGACCGTGAAGAGGACGGCGGCGATCTGCATGCACCGGATGCGGCCGATGCGGTCGGCTATGCGGCCGGCGGTCGCGGCGCCGACGGCGCAGCCGATCAGGGCGATGGCGATGACCTGGGCCAGGGACGCGGAGCCGATGTCGTAGCGGTCCCGGATGGCCTCGACGGCGCCGTTGATCACGGAGCTGTCGTAGCCGAAGAGGAAACCGCCCATCGCGGCCGCCGCCGCGATGAAGATGACGTGCCCGAGATGATCGGGATGAGCCGTCCTGGCTCCTGACTTGGGTGCCTGCGCTGTGCTGGTCACGTGTACTCCTCGGGCACACCGGCAGCGCTGCCGGGTGGGGGTCAGCCCTTCCAGGTGGCGAGACCTGAAGGTAAAAGCAACGTTGCAGAGACTATGCCTTCAAGTTTCGAAGTCAATACGATCACTATAAGTTTTTCAGCGGCAAGGCGCCGGGCTTGCATTCAAGAGTTGAATCCACCTACGGCACGGGGCGCGACCGGTGCAGACACACGCGCCTAGCGGAGCCGCTGGCTGATGACCTTCGACACACCGTCGCCCTGCATGGACACGCCGTACAGCGCGTCGGCGACCTCCATCGTGCGCTTCTGGTGCGTGATCACGATCAGCTGCGAGGTCTCCTGCAGCTCCTGCATGATGCGGATCAGCCGCTGGAGGTTGGTGTCGTCCAGGGCCGCCTCGACCTCGTCCATGACGTAGAACGGGCTCGGCCGGGCCTTGAAGATCGACACCAGCAGCGCGACGGCCGTCAGCGACCGCTCGCCGCCGGAGAGCAGGGACAGGCGCTTGACCTTCTTGCCCGGCGGACGTGCCTCGACGTCCACTCCCGTGGTGAGCATGTTGTCGGGGTCGGTCAGCACGAGCCGTCCCTCGCCGCCCGGGAAGAGCCGGCTGAAGACGCCCTCGAACTCGCGGGCCGTGTCCCGGTAGGCCTCGGTGAAGACCTGCTCGACGCGCTCGTCGACCTCCTTGACGACCTGGAGCAGGTCGGCGCGGGTCTTCTTCAAATCCTCGAGCTGCTCGCTGAGGAACTTGTGGCGTTCCTCCAGCGCGGCGAACTCCTCCAGGGCCAGCGGGTTGACCTTGCCGAGCTGCTGGTAGGCGCGCTCGGCGGCCTTGAGCCGCTTCTCCTGCTCCGCCCGGACGAACGGCCGCGGCCGGTTGCGGGGGTGCTCCGGGTCCTCCGGCAGCTGCTCCCCCTCGGCGGGGGGCGAGGGCGGCACCAACTGGTGCGGGCCGTACTCGGACACGAGCCCCGCCGGTTCGACGCCGAGCTCCTCCAGCGCCTTCGTTTCCAGCTGCTCGATCCGCAGCCGCTTCTCGGCGCCGAGTACCTCGCCCCGGTGGACCGAATCCGTCAACTTGTCGAGTTCGGCCTTGAGATCGCGTCCTTCGGCGCGGGCCTGGGCGAGCTCCTGCTCGCAGCGGGCCTTGGCGGCCTCGGCGGCGGTCCGCTCCTCGTCCGCGCGCGCCAGTGAGACCTCGACGTGCGCGAGCAGTTGCCGGGCGCCGGAGGCGACGGCCTCGGCGACGGCGGCCTCGTGGCGCAGCCGGGCGCGCCGCTGCTCGGCACGCGCGCGTGCCTCGCGTTCCGCGCGGGCGGCCCGGTCGAGCGAGTCGGCCCGGCCGGCCAGTCCCTTGACCCGCTCCTCGTGCGTACGGACCTGGAGCCGGGCCTCCATCTCGGTCTGGCGGGCGTTGGCGCCGTCGGCGGCGAGCCGGTCGCGGACGGAGGTGTCGGGCTCCTCCTCGACCGGCATCTCCTCGGCGACGGCGAGCCGTTCGGCGAGCTCCTCGACCTCCTGGCGGGCCTTGTCGAGGGCCTCCTGGGCGCGTGCGGCGGCGGCCGTGGACCGCTCGGCCTCACCGGCGGCGCCGCGGGCCTGCCCGGCAAGCCGCCCGAGCTGCTGCGCGACGGCCGACTTCTCCCGGTCGGCGGCCCGGCGCCGCTCACCCAGCTCCTCGACGAGCGCGGCGCACTCCTTGCGGCGCTCCGCGGCGCGGGCTTGCGCCTCGGCCAGCTCCTCGCACCGCACGGCGAGCTCTTCGAGTTCGGCGGCGGCCTCGTCCACGGACGCCTGCACCTCGAGCAGACTGGGCGCCCCGGCCGACCCGCCCTGCGCGAAGTGCGCCCCGAGCAGGTCCCCTTCGGCGGTGACGGCCGTGAGGTCGGGCCGTACGTGAACCAGGTCCTCGGCGTCCTCGAGGGTGCTGACGACGACGATCCCGCGCAGCAGCCTGCGCACGGCGGGCATGAGCTCGGCGGGGCCACGGACGAGGTCGGCGGCGAAGGGATGGCCGTCGGTCCGCGATTCCCGGGGTACGTCGTCGGGGGCGCCGCTCAGCAGCAGCGCCGCCCGTCCCGCGTCCTGTTTACGCAGCAGGCGGATGGCGTCGGCGGCGGCGGACGGGGAGGTCACCGCGAGGGCGTCCGCCGCTGCGCCGAAGGCGGCCGCGAGCGGGACCTCGTAGCCCGGGGTGACCGTCAGGAGCTCCGCCGCCGGGCCCAGCAGCCCGGTGAGCCGGTCTTTCGCGTCGAGCAGCGCACCCGTGCCGTCCTTGCGGCGCAGCCCCATGGCCAGAGCGTCGTGGCGGGCCTGGGTCGCCGCCCGCTTGCGTTCGGCCGCCGTGGCCGCCTCGCGGGCGGCCGTGAGGGCGGCCTCGGCCTCGGCGAGCTGCTGCTTCGCCGCCTCGTGCTGCTCGGCGAGTTCCTGGTCGCCTGCGTCGAGGCCGTCGACCTCGGCCTTGAGGGCCTCGTACTCCTCCTGGGCACGGACGGCCCGTTCCTGCGCTTCGTCCCTCGCGGCGGTCAGCCGGTCGATCTCGGCCTGGGCGGCGGCGGCGCGCGAACGGGCCGCGTTGACCTGGCCGCTGAGCCGGGCCAGGCCCTCGCGGCGGTCGGCGATGGCGCGGGCCGCGTCCTTCAGGCGTCGTTCCTCGAGGGCGAGTTCGCGTTCCAGCTCGGCGCGGTGCGCGACCGTGTCGTCCAGCGCGCGCTGGGCCGCCTCCAGGGCCGCCTCGAGCTCGGCCTCCTGCTCGCGGATGCGGGCGGCCTCGCGTTCCATGTCCTCGGGGTCGCGTCCGCGCCGCTCCTCGGGGGGTGCGGAGGTGGCGCTCTTCACGCGGGCGTCGGCCAGCGAGATCGTGCTGCGCACCCGCTCGGCCAGCTGGGAGAGCTCGTACCAGGTCTGCTGGGCGCGCTGGAGGCGCGGGGTGAGCCGGCGTACCTCGTCCTCCAGCAGCGCCTCGCGCTGGAGCGCCTTCTTCAGCTCGTGCTCGGCGGCTTCCTTGCGTTCCTTGAGGGCCGCCTCGTCGGCGATCTCGGCCTTCAGGGCCTCCCGGAGCCGCACCAGATCATCCGCGAGGAGGCGCAGGCGCGCGTCGCGCAGGTCGGCCTGGATCACGGCCGCCCGGCGGGCCACCGCAGCCTGCCGGCCCAGCGGCTTGAGCTGGCGGCGCAGTTCGTCGGTGAGGTCCTGCACGCGCGCGAGGTTGGCCTGCATCGCGTCCAGCTTCCGGAGCGCCTTCTCCTTGCGCTTGCGGTGCTTGAGGACGCCCGCGGCCTCCTCGATGAAGGCGCGACGGCCCATGGGGTCGGCGTGCAGGACGGAGTCGAGCTGGCCCTGGCCGACGATGACGTGCATCTCGCGGCCGATGCCGGAGTCGGACAGGAGCTCCTGGATGTCGAGGAGGCGGCAGGTGTCGCCGTTGATCTGGTACTCGCTGCCGCCGTTGCGGAACATGATCCGCGTGATGGTGACCTCGGAGTACTCGATGGGCAGGGCCCCGTCGGAGTTGTCGATGGTCAGGGACACCTCGGCGCGGCCGAGCGGCGGGCGCCCGGTGGTTCCGGCGAAGATGACGTCCTCCATCTTGCCGCCGCGCAGCGACTTGGCGCCCTGCTCCCCCATGACCCAGCTGAGCGCGTCCACAACGTTGGACTTGCCCGAGCCGTTCGGGCCGACGACGCACGTGATCCCCGGCTCGAACCGGAGCGTGGTCGCCGAGGCGAACGACTTGAACCCGCGGAGGGTCAGGGCCTTGAGGTGCACGCCGCTGGACTCTACCTGCCGCCGGTATCTCACTCCATGAACCCGCGGTTTCACCCCTGAACGTGCAGGGCACACCAGACGTTAAAGAGGGTGAAAGGATGCGGGGGCAAGAAAGAAGGGACGCCGAAGCGTCCCTTGCAACTCTGACAACTGAGCGGTTGATACGGGCAGCCCAACCACTGTGTCGTTGTGCGATGCAGTGATCAGGTGAGCGCAGGCTCCGCCTGGTGTGCGTCAACACGCTCCATGATCCTGTCGTGAGAAGCGGCAGCCGTCAGCGCGTCGTTCTCCTCCTGGATCCGTACGAGCTCGGATTCCAGGTCCTGGACACGCTGCTGGAGCCGTCGCATCTCGGCGAGGAGTCGAGGGTCGGAGCCGCCGACGTAACCGAGAAGCGCCTTTGCCATGATGGATGGTCCTCCACACTGAGTGACCGACCGAAGCGGTGTGGGTCGTGAGGGATTCGCACCCGTGGTGCTTGGCACTGTTGAGTTTGTATTGCCGTTCTCCATGCCAAACAGCTAAGGTGCGCGGGCTTTCAGCGTCTCACCAAAAAGTTTGACGGTCAACACGATCACGCCCCGTACGGGCGGGCATCCCGGGGGCGCGCGGCCGGAAAACGGCGGCGCTGCGACTCCTGCGGGCCCCTGGGGGCGTGGCGATCATCCTGTCGTGCGGAGCCTGCCACGGCAAGCAGTTCTTGGCAACCACCTGCTCCTTTTCGCTCGGGACGGATGCCGGTGGCATGTACCTCTGCTCCGGCCGGGTGGCCGTGCGGGACGGACTCAGCGGATGGCGAAGCCGTCGTAGCCCCCGCGAGGTGTGTCCCAGATCTCGGTGACACCCTCCACGCGCCCGGGCGTGTCGCCGCCCTTCAACCAGTCGAGGAGCTTCTGGCAGGCCTCCTTGGGGCCCTCGGCGACCACCTGGACGCGTCCGTCGTCCACATTGAGAGCAAAGCCACTCAGGCCGCCGATCTCCAGCGCCTTGGCCCGCGTGAACCAGCGGAAACCCACACCCTGGACGCGCCCGCGCACCCAGGCGACCAGTCGAACATCCTCGCTCATGAGTGCAACCTAACCGGCCAATGTCTCTCCAGGCACTTCCTCCCCTGGCGCCATGCGGTACCGTCCCCACCCAATGAATCTCATATGAAACTCACTCGATCGAGTGAGTCGGGTTGACCGCGACGGCTCAGGACGCGTGTCGGCCGCCAGGGACGAGGAAGGCCAGGACATGGGACGCCACCGACGCTCGGACGCCGGCCGCGCCGCCACGGGCCGCGACACGGGGGGCACGGAAACGTACGGCTCGTACACGCAGGGCCACGACCCGGGGGACTCGTACGCGGGAGAGCGCCCCACCATGGGCATCGCGCCCTACCTGAACCCGGAGCTGTACGCCGACGCCTACTCGAAGGCCCAGGAGTACCTCTTCGCGACGGACGACGACTACACCCAGGCCGCGGACACCGCGGTCTTCCCGTCCGAGGGCTTCGCCCCCTCGGACGGGCCCCGCCGGGAACGTGGGCATCGCCGGAAGAAGAAGGCCGCGACGCCGGTCCGCACGGGGCTGCTCGGGGTCTCGGCCGCGGTCGCCATCGGCACGGTCGCGGTCGCCACGGGCGCCGTGCCCGGCCTGGAGAACTACAAGCTCGGCGGCGGCAGCAGCAGCGGCGCCGACAAGGTGCAGGCCGCGGGCTCGCCGACCAACTCGGAGACGCAGCAGGGCGGTACGTCCGGCAGCGCGGACGACCGGGCCGGCGGTTCGTCGACGAGCCGCGACACGGACCGGTCGGCCTCGCCGACGCCGTCCGCCTCAGCCTCCGCCTCACCGTCGGCGACACCCACGAAGTCGCCGTCGACGAAGCCGACGGCTGCGCCGACCAGGACCAAGAAGCCGGCGACCACGCCGCCCCGCAAGGCCACCAAGGCGCCGACGCACAGCAGCGCCCCGGTGACGGTCTCCACGGAGGCCGCCGCCGAGACGGAGGTACTCAAGCTCGTCAACGAGGAGCGGGCGAAGGTGGGCTGCAGCCCGGTGGCGGCGAACAGCTCGCTGACCGATCTGGCCGAGGAGTTCAGCAAGGCCATGGCCGACCAGAACTTCTTCGACCACACCGATCCCACTGGCGCCTCGCCCTGGGACCGGGCGGCGAGGCTCGGCATAAGCAACCTCGGCGGCGAGAACATAGCCCGGGGCCAGGCCGACGCGGCGGCGGTGATGGAGGCCTGGATGAACAGCCCGGGCCATCGGGCCAACATCCTCAACTGCGACTTCAAGACCCTGGGCGTGGGTGTGCACTTCGGGGCCGGCGGCCCCTGGTGGACGCAGGACTTCGGCTACTAGCGGTCACTCAGGCGGCGTCCAGACCCTCAAGGCTCAGCCGACCGTCCAGACCCTCAAGGCTCAGCGTCCAGGCCCTCAAGGCTCAGCCGACCGTCCAGGCCCTGAAAGGTCGGGCGGCCGTCCAGGCCCTGAAGGGCTCGGGCGGCCGCCACGCGCTGTGCTCAGGCGGCGACCTGGCCCTGGCGGAAGATCTTGGCCGTCCGAGCCACCCGGTGGCCCAGGTGCTTCGCGGTGGCGATGTCCGCCTTGTGGACCGCCTCGGGGCCCTCGTCGACGTTGGTCTGGGCGGCCGCGCCGGCGAAGACGCCGAGGCGGTTGAGGTCGTGCTGGGAGCCGGCGCTGTTGTTCCAGCCCGGGTGCAGGCCGAGGTTGACCCAGTGCATGCCGTGCTGGGCGGCGAGGATCTGGAAGAACTGCAGGGTGTGCAGCTTGTCGCCGCTCTTGGAGCCGGAGTTGGTGAAGCCGGCGGCCAGCTTGTCCTTCCAGTCCTGCCCGAACCAGCGCTTCGACGACGCCTCGGCGAAGACGTGGAAGGCGCCGGAGGCGGTGCCCATGTAGGTCGGCGAGCCGAAGACGATCGCGTCCGAGGCGTCGAGCGTCGCCCACTGCTCGTCGGTGATCTCGTCCACCTTGATCAGGTGCACCTCTGCGCCGGCCTCGGCGGCGCCGGCCCGGACGGCCTCGGCGAGGACGGCGGTGTGGCCGTAGCCGGAGTGGTAGGCGATGGAAACAACAGGGGTGGTCACGTTCGTACTCCTCAACGACATGGAGAACGGGAGCCGCAACGGAAGGGCAGCTCACCGGCCATGAAGAAAGGAAAGCACTAACTTATGGTTAGTGCAACCTGCCGGTTAGCGCTGCGCTCGAGTACGCTTGAGCCATGAGCATCACGCAGGAGCGCACGGAGGAGCAGAACCTCCCGTACAACGTGTTCGCGAAGGTCTGCCCCTCCCGCGGCACGCTGGAGCACGTCACCGGACGCTGGGGCGCGCTCACGCTCGGTGCCCTGTACGAGGGCTCCTTGCGCTTCAACGAGCTGCGCCGCCGCGTCGACGGCGTGAGCGAGAAGATGCTGTCCCAGACCCTGCACGCGCTGGAGCGCGACGGCCTGGTGCACCGCGAGGCCCAGCCGACGAACCCGCCCCGCGTGGACTACGAACTGACCCCCCTCGGCCGCGAGGTCGCCGAGCGCCTGCTGGCCCTCATCCACTGTGTGGAGGGCCGCATGGACGACGTACTGGCGGCACGCGAGGCGTACGACGCCCGCCAGGCCTAGGACGGAGAACAGGCGCTGACGCCGGCCCGACCGGCGCTCGGCGGAGTCAGGGCAGGACGCGCGGCGCGCGCTGGCACTTCGGGCAGAAGTAGCTGGAGCGGTTCATCCAGGGGCGGCGGCGCATCGGGGTTGTGCAGCGGCGGCAGGGCAGGCCCTCGCGGCCGTATGCGTCGAGGGAGCGGTCGAAGTAGCCGGACTCGCCGTTGACGTTGACGTACAGGCTGTCGAAGCTGGTGCCGCCCACGGCGAGGGCCGCGTTCATCACGTCCCGTACGTGTCCGAGGAGTTCGAGCGTGCGCGGGCGCGTGAGGGTCGCCGTCGGGCGCTCGTAGTGGATACGGGCCCGCCACAGCGCCTCGTCCGCGTAGATGTTGCCGACGCCGCTGATCAGCGACTGGTCGAGCAGGGCCCGCTTGATGGTGGTGCGCTTGCGGCGCAGCACCTGGTGGAAGGCCTCGTCGTCAAACAGCGGATCGAGGGGGTCGCGGGCAATGTGCGCGATGACGTCCGGCAGACCGTCCGGGGTGGTGTCGTGCAGCGACAGGCCGCCGAAGGTGCGCTGGTCGACGAAGCGGAGTTCGGTGCCGAGGGCGTCCACGAACCTCACCCGGATCCGCAGGTGCTTCTCCGCGGGCGCCTCCTGCGGCTGAACCAGCAGCTGGCCGCTCATGCCGAGGTGGGCCAGGATCGCCTGGCCCGTGTCCTCCAGCGGCAGCCACAGGTACTTGCCACGGCGGCTGGGCGTGCCGATGCGGTGGCCCTTGAGCCGGTGCGCGAAGTCGTCGGCGCCGGCGAGGTGGCGCCGTACCGCGCGCGGGTGCAGCACCTCGGCGTCGGCGACCGTCCGATGGGCGACCCACCGCTCCAGACCGCGCCGTACGACCTCGACCTCGGGCAACTCGGGCATGGCTCCCCCGTACACACCTCCCACGGCCCCCTACGGGCCGTCGTATGGGCCGAGCGCCCGCCTGGGGCAGAGGGGGCGGGCGCTCGGCTCGCGCTGTGGGTCAGGCGGAGGCCGACGCCTCGTCGGCGTCCTCGGCGGCCTGCGCCGCCTTGGCGCGCTCGTCCGCCGCGGCCCGGATGGCCCGCCACGCGGACTCCGCGGCCTGCTGCTCCGCCTCCTTCTTGCTGCGGCCGGTGCCGGTGCCGTACGAGACGCCTCCGACGCGGGCGGCAGCAGTGAAGGTCTTCTCGTGGTCGGGGCCGGTCTCCGTGACCAGGTACTCGGGCACGCCGAGCCCCTCGGTCGCGGTGAGCTCCTGGAGACTGGTCTTCCAGTCCAGGCCGGCTCCGAGGCTCGAGGACTTCTCGATCAGCGGGTCGAACAGGCGGTGCACCAGCTCCGCCGCCGAGTCGAGACCCTGGTCGAGATAGACCGCGCCGATCACCGCTTCCAGGGTGTCGGCAAGGATGGACGCCTTGTCCCGGCCGCCCGTGCCCTCTTCACCGCGGCCGAGCCGGATGAAGGAGCCCAGGTCGAGACCGCGGCCCACCTCCGCCAGCGCACGCGAGTTGACCACCGCGGCCCGCAGCTTGGCCAGCTGGCCCTCGGGCAGGTCGGGGTGGGTGCGGTACAGCGTGTCCGTGACCACCAGGCCGAGCACGGAGTCACCGAGGAACTCCAGCCGCTCGTTGGTGGGCAGGCCGCCGTTCTCGTACGCGTAGGAACGGTGGGTCAGTGCTCGCACCAGAAGGGCGGACTCGACCTTGTAGCCGAGCCGCCCTTCCAGAAGCGTGTGGGACGAGGCCTGGTTGTCCGCTTTCTTCCTGGCGTGTGGGTCCGCCTTGGCGTCATCCGCCTTCTTGGGACTGGACACAGTGCCTCTCACCAGCCGCTCAGACCTCGAGGACCTGGCGCTTGTTGTAGGTGCCGCAAGACGGGCACGCGATGTGCTGCTGCTTGGGCTCGTGGCAGCGCTCGCACGCAACCAGGGTGGGGACCGCAGCCTTCCACTGCGACCGGCGGTGGCGCGTGTTGCTGCGCGACATCTTCCGCTTCGGAACAGCCACGGCTACTTCTCCTGCTTCTCGTCGACGCCCGCTTCGGCGCCGCTCATCTCGTCCTTCTCGCCGTCCGTCATGGTGTCGGCGAGTCCCTGCAAAGCCGCCCAACGGATGTCGACGGCGTCATGGTGGTGGTCCGGGTCGTCAGCGAGCCGTGCTCCGCACTCGGAGCACAGACCCGGGCAGTCTTCCTGGCACACCGGCTGCATCGGCAGTGCGAGCACCACCGCATCGCGCAGCAGAGGTTCGAGGTCGAAGAGTCCATCCTCGAGGAAGAGCCTGTCCTCGTCGTCCTCGGCGTCGTCGCCCGGTTCCGCGATCACGCGGCCCCGGTCGTCGGCGTCAGGGTACGAGAACATCTCCTGGAAGTCCGCTTCGAGCTCCTGCTCGACCGGCTCCAGACACCTTACGCACTCCCCCTCGGCCGATGCACGGGCGGTGCCTGTGACGAGCACCCCTTCCATGACCGACTCGAGTCGGAGTTCGAGCTCCACCGAGGTGCCTTCCGGCACTCCGACGACCCCCTGGATACCGAAGTCCTTGGGGGCCTGGACCGTGCGGGTCAGGCGCTGGAGCGCACCGGGACGCCGCCCCAGCTCGTGTGTGTCGAACACGAGGGGGTTGCGGTGGTCGAGGCGGGCGTTCAGGGCCATTCCTGCTTTCGGTCTTCGAAGCTCTGAGGAACGCTGCCCCGACGGTGCTCCCGGGCAGCGCTGATCGCGGACGTACGCGCGACCGAAGAGCCAGGATACTGGACCTTTCGCTCTCGGCCCAATCCGGTGGGGTGCCTACAGGCCGCGACCCTGTTCGTAGGCCCGCAGCTGCTCCGCGCTGATCATGCTGGTGTCGAAGAGGCTGGTCTCATCGAGGGCGTGCGCCTGCGGCTGGGCGTACCCCTGCTGGGCCTGGTGCCCCTGCTGGGCCTGATGCGGGTTGTAGGCCGCCTGCTGGGCGTCGTAGCCCTGGAAGGGGGCACCGCCCGCCGGAGCGTAGCCGGAGGTGGGGGAGTACGGGTCGGCCTGCTGGTAGCCGTACGGGTCCTGCTGGCCGTAGCCCTGCTGCTGGTAGCCGCTGTACGGGTCGGCCTGCGCGGTCTGCTGATAGCCGTACGCCGGCTGCGGGTCGTACTGCGGCTGGGCGGGCTGCTCGGCCGCCGGGGCCTCCGCCATGGCCGCGAGGTCGGCGAGGTAGTCGGCGTCGCTGGAGTGCTGGACGGTGGTGGTGTCGTCGGCGAGGGCGCCGAGGTCGTCGGTGGCGATGCGGCCGTGCAGCTTCTGGCGTCCGCGGCCGACCGCATCCAGGGTCTTGGCGAGGACCGCCTCGAAGGCGCCGAGCTTGGCATCGACGTACGCGTCGGCGCTGCGGCGCAGGGTCTCCGGGTCGTGGCTGCGCTCGGGGGCGTCCTCGTCCTCGTAGCCGTCCTCGTCGAGGCCGGGACCGGTGCCCAGCAGCTTCTCGCGGCCGCGGCCGACGGAGCCGAGGGTCTTGGTGAGGACGACCTCGAAGTTGGCGAGCTTGGAGTCGACGTAGTCGTCGGCCTCGGCGCGGATCTCCTCGGCCTCCTTGCGGGCCTCGGCGAGGATCCGGTCGGCCTCGGCCTGGGAGCGGCGGGCGACCTCCGTCTCGGAGATCAGCGAGCCGCGCTCGGCGTGCGCGTTCTCGATGATCCGCTCGGCCTCGCGCCGCGCCTCCTCGACCATCTGCTCGCGGTCGCCGATCAGCTCCTGCGCCTGCGCGAGCGAGCCGGGCAGGGCCTGGCGTACTTCCTCGAGCATGGCGAGCAGTTCGGCGCGGTTGACCACGCACGAGGCCGACATGGGCATGGACCGGGCACTGGAGACCGCGGCGACGATCTCGTCGAGCTTTTTCTGCACGTCCACCGTGTGCTCGCCACTCTCTACCGATGTGTTGGAGACGGACGGGACGACTGTACGGCCATGGGGTGGCCGTGGGACACCGAGTGATGGGTCGTCAGGTTCCTTGGAGGTCCCTGTGGGCCTCCGGGGAGGCTGCCGTGTGCCTGCCCGGGGCGCTCTCAGTCCTGCTTCAGGCGCTTGGAGAGGGCGTCCAGGACCGCCGGCGGCACCAGGTGGGAGACGTCGCCGCCCCAGGCCGCGACCTCCTTGACCAGGGAGGACGACAGGAAGCTGTAGGTGGGGTTGGTGGGCACGAAGAGGGTCTCGACGCCCGAGAGGCCGTTGTTCATCTGGGCCATCTGCAGCTCGTAGTCGAAGTCGCTGACGGCGCGCAGGCCCTTGACGATGGCGGGGATGTCGCGCTCCTTGCAGAAGTCGACGAGGAGGCCGTGGAAGGCCTCGACCCGGACGTTCTCGTACTCGGCGGTGACCTGGCGGATCAGGTCGATCCGCTCGTCGATCTCGAACAGGCCCTTCTTGGACTTGTTGATCATCACCGCCACGTAGACCTCGTCGTACAGGCGGGAGGCGCGGGCAATGATGTCGAGGTGTCCGTTGGTGATCGGGTCGAACGACCCGGGACAGACGGCGCGGCGCAACTGAGATCCCTCGCTCTCCGGTCCGGTCATCGTGCGTCTTCGCACGTAGAGGCGGCGCGACCGTACCAAAACGTTCCCTCGCCGTAGCGACGGGCCCGGATCGCGTCGAAGCCGTCCGGCCACCGGAATTCGCCACCTCTGGTGCTCCGCTCCACGGTGACGAGGGCTGCCTCCGCGAGCCACCCCTCCGAGCGGAGTGTGAGCAGAATCTCGCGAAGATCGTCGTCCGAGACGGCGTACGGGGGATCGAGGAAGACGAGGTCGTACGGCCCTGCCGGCGGCGGTGTCCGGACGATCTGTTCCGCTTTGCCCGCCCGCACCTCGGCGCCGGGGAGGCCGAGGCTGCGGACGTTCTCCCGGACGGTACGGACCGCGCGGGCGTCGGCCTCCACGAGCAGCGTTTGCCCGGCGCCGCGGGACAGCGCCTCCAGGCCGACGGCGCCCGAGCCGGCGTACAGGTCGAGGACCCGTTCGCCGTCCAGCGGGCCGCCGAGGAGCGACTGCCAGGTGGAGAACAGGCCCTCGCGCGCCCGGTCGGAGGTGGGGCGGGTGCCGTGCCCCGGCGGAACGGCCAGACGACGCCCGCCGGCCCGGCCGGCGATCACGCGGGTCATTTTCTGGGTCCTTGTCCGTGCTCGTGGTGGTGTCGCGTCATGCTCGCGGTGGTGTCGCGTCGTGCTCGTTGGGGTGTGGTGTCGCGTCCCAGTCTCTCAGCCCGGGGCGCCTGCGGGGCTCGGTCACCCCTTCTCCAGGTACTGCTCCCTCTCCTCGTCCAGCAATGAGTCCAGCGCCGTCCGCAGCCCGGGCAGGCGCTTGAGGTCCGGGTCGGCGGCGACCACCGCGGCGGCCTCCTCGCGGGCCTCGGCGATGATCTCCTCGTCGTCGATGACGGCGAGCATCCGCAGGCTGGAGCGGGCGCCGGACTGGGCCTGGCCGAGGACGTCGCCCTCGCGGCGCTGCTCGAGGTCGATACGGGAGAGCTCGAAGCCGTCGAGGGTCGCTGCGACGGCGTTCAGCCGCTGGCGGGCCGCGCTCGCCTCGGGCATCTCCGTGACCAGGAGGCACAGGCCGGGCGCCGAGCCGCGGCCGACGCGGCCGCGCAGCTGGTGGAGCTGGGAGACACCGAAGCGGTCGGCGTCCATGATCACCATCACCGTGGCGTTCGGCACGTTCACGCCGACCTCGATGACCGTGGTGGCGACCAGGACGTCGGTCTCCCCGGCCGCGAAGCGGCGCATGACCGCGTCCTTGTCATCGGGCTGCATACGGCCGTGCAGCACCTCCACCTCGAGGCCGTTGAGCGGTCCCTTGGCGAGCTGGTCGGCGACGTCGAGGACGGCGAGCGGCGGGCGCTTCTCGGCCTCGTCCTCGGGGGACTTCTTCTTGCCGCCCTTCTTCGGATCGTCCTCCTCATCGCCGATGCGCGGGCAGACCACGTAGGCCTGATGGCCCTTCGCCACCTCCTCGCGCACCCGCTCCCAGGCCCGCGCCAGGAAGTGCGGCTTGTCGGCGGCCGGGACGACATGGCTGGCGATGGGCGAGCGCCCCGCCGGGAGCTGGTCGAGGACGGAGGTCTCCAGGTCGCCGAAGACGGTCATCGCGACCGTGCGCGGAATGGGCGTGGCGGTCATCACGAGCAGGTGCGGCGGTTGCTTGCCCTTGCCGCGCAGGGCGTCGCGCTGCTCGACCCCGAACCGGTGCTGCTCGTCGACCACGACCAGTCCGAGGTCGTGGAACTGCACCTTGTCCTCGATCAGCGCGTGCGTGCCGATCACGATCCCGGCCTCACCGGTGGCCAGGTCGAGCAGGGCCTGGCGCCGGGCGGCCGCGCCCATGGACCCGGTGAGCAGCACCACCTTCGTGGCGTGCTCGGCGCCGCCCAGCATGCCGCCCTCCGGTCGCCCACCACCGCCCTTCTGCGGAGGCGCTTCGCGCCACAGCCCCCAACTGGCCAGCTCCCCCATCATCTCGGTGATCGACCGGTGATGCTGCTGGGCCAGCACCTCGGTGGGCGCGAGCATCGCGGCCTGCCCACCGGCATCGACGACGGCGAGCATGGCGCGCAGGGCAACGAGTGTCTTGCCGCTGCCCACCTCTCCCTGGAGGAGGCGGTGCATCGGGTGTTCGGTCGCCAGGTCGTCGAAGATCTCCCTGGAGACCTTCTGCTGGCCCTCGGTCAGGGTGAAGGGGAGGCGGTCGTCGAAGGCCGCGAGAAGGCCGTCCGGTCGCGGCTTCCGCGGGACCGCGGGGAGTTGTGTGTCGGCGTGGCGGCGGCGGGCGAGGGCGACCTGGAGGACGAAGGCCTCGTCCCACTTCAGCCGGGCGCGGGCCTCGGCGATGTCCGCCTTGGTGTGCGGGCGGTGGATCTTGAGCAGGGCCTCGGGGAGGGAGACCAGGCCGCGGCCCTCGCGCAGCGGGTCGGGGAGCGGGTCGATGGCCTCCTGGGCGCTGGGCAGGACGGTCTGGACCGCCTTGCCGATCTTCCAGGACTCCAGCTTGGCCGTGGCGGGGTAGATGGGGATGAGGGCGCCGGCCCAGGACTCGACCGCCTCCGCCGCGCCATCGTCGGCCCCCCTCAGCAACTCGTATGCCGGATGGGCCAGTTGCAGGCGGCGGTTGAAGACGGAGACCTTGCCCGCGAACATCGCGCGCGTGCCCGGCAGGAGCTCCTTGTGGGGCTTGTGAACACCGTTGCCGAAGAAGACCAGTTGGAGCCGGCCGCTGCCGTCCGTGATCGTGACCTCCAGGCGCTGGCCCTTGCCGCGGGGCGCCTTGGCGGAGGCGAAGGTGTGCAGGCGGGCGTCGGCGACCTGGGCGACCACCGTCACGTGCTCGTCCATGGGCAGGTCTGCGAGGTGGGTGAGCTGGCCGCGCTCCTCGTATCTGCGCGGGTAGTGGTGGAGGAGGTCGCCGACGGTGTGCAGGCCGAGGTGCTCGGCCATCACCTTCGCGGTGGCGGGGCCGAGCACCTTCTTCAGTGGTTCTTCCAGTGCAGGCACGAGATCCATTGCACACCACGACACTGACAATCCCGTATACGTCCCGGGAAACCCCTGGTCAGACGGGTCGTCCGCGCTCTAGGATGGCGCACTCCGGCCATCCCCCGCGGTCACCGCCCCACCAGGGACCGCCCGACCCCGCGCCGTCGCCCGTCCCCCCACCGGCGCTGCGACGATGGACTCCCAGACCTCACAGTCATCCCAGACACCTCAGTCAGCCCACACGTTCCAGGTCGACCTGCGCGGTCTGGTGGACCTGCTCTCGCACCACCTCTACTCGAGCCCCAAGGTGTATCTGCGCGAGCTGCTGCAGAACGCCGTGGACGCCATCACCGCCCGGCGCGCCGAACAGCCCGACGCCCCGGCCCGCGTACAACTGTCCGCAGACCCTGAAGGAGCCGCCACGCTGCGGGTGGAGGACACCGGCGTCGGCCTCACCGAGTCCGACGTGCACGACCTGCTGGCGACCATCGGCCGCAGCTCCAAGCGGGCCGACGGACTGCAGGAGGCCCGCTCGGACTTCCTCGGGCAGTTCGGCATCGGCCTGCTGGCCTGCTTCGTCGTCGCCGAGCGGATCCGGGTCGTCAGCCGCAGTGCCCGTACCCCGGACGCACCGCCGGTGGAGTGGACGGCGCGCGACGACGGCTCGTACACCGTGCGGACCCTGCCCGACGCGGCCCGCCCCGAACCCGGCACCACCGTGCACCTGGAGGCGCGGGCGGGGGCCGGCGAATGGCTCACCGAACAGCGCGTGCTCGCCTGGCGCGGGACTTCGGGTCGCTGCTGCCGTACGACGTCCGCGTCGGCGACACCCCGGTGACCGATCTGCCCGCGCCCTGGGACCGGGCGTACCCCTCCCCGGCCGCCCGCAGGGTCGCCCTGGCCCGGCACTGCCACGACCTGTTCGGCTTCACCCCGCTGGACTCGATCGACCTGGACGTGCCGCTGGCCGGGATCCGCGGGGTGGCGTACGTGCTTCCCTCCGCGGTCAGCCCGGCGCAGCGCGCGGGCCACCGCGTGCACCTGAAGGGCATGCTGCTGACCGAGCGGGCCGAACAGCTGCTGCCCGACTGGGCGTTCTTCGTGCGCTGCGTGCTCGACACGGACAGCCTGCGGCCCACGGCCTCGCGCGAGTCGCTGTACGAGGACGAGACCCTGGCCGCGGTGCGGGAGGCACTGGGCGAAAGGATTCGGTCCTGGCTCACGGGCCTGGCGGCCGGTGATCCGGAACGGCTGGCTGCGTTCCTGTCCGTGCACTTCCTCGGGGTGAAGTCCCTGGCGCGGCACGACCGGGAGATGCTGCGCACGATGCTGCCGTGGCTGCCCTTCGAGACGACCGACGGGCGGCTGTCCCTGGAGGAGTTCGCGCAGCGGCACCCCGTCGTGCACTTCACGCGGACGGTCGAGGAGTACCGGCAGGTCGCCCCGATCGCCTCCGCGCAGGGCATCGGCGTCGTCAACGGCGGCTACACCTACGACAGCGAGCTGGTCGAGGCGCTGCCGTCGGTGCGCCCGGGAACGGTGGTCGCCGAACTGGACGCGGACACCGTGACCGCCCACCTGGACGCCGTCGACCCGGCCGAGGAGCTGGCCCTGGCGGGCTTTCTGGCGGCCGCGCGGGCCAAGCTGGACCCGCTGGGCTGCGACGTGGTGCTGCGCGCCTTCCATCCCCTGTCGGTGCCCGCGCTGCACCTGGACGACCGGGCGGCCCGGCACGAGCAGGCCCGCGCCGAGGCCGAGGCGCAGGCCGACGACCTGTGGGCGGGCATCCTCGGCTCGCTGCGCGGCAGCGCCCCGCGCGCGTCTGATGCTCAACCACCTCAATCCACTGATCCGGAGGATCAGTTCACTGCACGACCCGGAGCTGATCGGCACTGCCACGGAGTCCCTGTACGGCCAGGCGCTGCTGATGGCGCAGCGCCCGCTGCGGCCGGCGGACTCGGCGCTGCTGAACCGCGCGTTCATCGGCCTCCTGGAATGGGCCACCCACAGCGACGCCGACTCGACGGGGGACGGTCACCGATGAGTGAGATCACCGACTTCGACTCCCTGCGCCGGGCGATGGCGGAGAACTCCGAGCAGCCGGAGGGCCCGGCCCGCAACGCGCGCGCGGAGCAACTGCTCGCCGAGGCCGAGAAGCTGAACATCCCGCTCGCCGTGATCGAGGCGCTCGGACACCAGCTGAAGGTCTACAACTACAGCTCCGAGAAGGACAAGATGTTCGTCCCCTTCGCGCGGCTGCTGCGCATGTGGGACGAACACCCCGAGGACTTCGACGAGTACGAGACCCATTCGCTGCACTGGGTGTTCAAGTGGATGTCGGCCGGCATGCTGGACCAGCCGCACATCCCGCTGGCCTCCATCGAGAAGTGGCTCGGCGAGATGGAGCACCGCTACCGGCTCGCCGGACACTCCGAACGGGCGGTGCGCAGCGCCGAGTTCAGCGTCGCCGCCCACGTCGGGGACGTGGCGCGCGCGGAGCGGGCGTACGCGGCGTGGCTGGGCGCCGACCGGGACAGCATGGCCGACTGCCACGCGTGCGAGCTGCACGCGCAGGGGTGGTGGCAGGCGGAGCGCGGCCGGGACGCGGAGGCGATCGAGCTGTGGCGGCCGGTACTGGACGGCGAGTTCACCTGCGCCCACGAGCCGCACACCGCCCTCGCCTCCTCCCTGGCGCCGCTGCTGCGCCTCGGCCGCCTCGACGAGGCACGCGCCCACCATCTGCGGGGCTTCCGGCTGGTGCGGGCGATGGAGAGCATGCGCGGCGCCTACGCCGACCACGTGGAGTTCTGCGCGCTGACCGGCAACGAGGCGCGCGGCCTGGAGCTGCTGGCGGAGCGGCCGGCGTACTTCACCGACTCCGGGCATCCGCGCAGCAAGCTGGACTTCCTGGCGGTGGTGACCCTGCTCATGGACCGTTTGGTCGAGCTCGGGCTGGGCGGACAGCGGGTGCCCGGACCTGCGGGGCGCGCCTGGACGGCCGGCGAACTCGCCGCGCACACGCGCGGGGAGGCCGAGGCCCTGGCCGCCCGCTTCGACCAGCGCAACGGCACCTCCTACGTCAGCGAGCGGGCACGCGCGCGCATGGCGCAACGCCCGCTGGTGGACCGGCTGCCGCTGGGAGTGCGCACGGCGGCGCGGCCGGCCGCCGCTCCCCCGGTTTCCGCGGTGCAGCCCACCGCCGTACCGGCACTGGACGCGTCCGACCTGCCCGCGCTGCTGGCCGAGGCGCGGCGGCTGTCGGACACGCTGCAGCCGCACGCCGTGGAGGCGTGGGCGGCCGTCGCGCGGGCCGCGGAGGGCGTCGAGCTGGACGCCCGCGACCGGGCCGAGATCGCCGACCACGAGGCCATGGACCGGGGCCCCGAGGGCGCCGAGCTGTTCGAGCGGGCCGCCGAGCTGTACGCGGAGGCGGGCGACCCCGGTGAGGCGCTGGCGGCACGCGCGCGTGCGGCGTACGTCCGGGCGCTGGCGGGCGACGTGGACGGGGCGCTCACCGCGGTCGCCGAGCCGTACGACCGGGTGCTCGCCCTGTATGCCGAGGACGGCACCGGTGTACGGCAGACGGCGTCCGTGCTGATGGCGCGGGCGCGGATCCTGATGCGGCGGGTGCACGGGGCCGACGGGCCCGTGGCCGAGGCGGACCTGTCCGCCGCCGAGGGCGCCGCGCGGGAGGTGCTGGCGCTCGTCGAGGGGCACACCGGGGACGACGTACGGCCGGCCTCCCGCGCCGCCGAGGCGCGGGCGATGCTCGCGGAGGTCGCCGCACACACCGGGGACCTCCGGGCGGCCGCGGAACTGTTCGCGCGGGCCGCGGCGGAGTCGGCGCGGGGCTGCCGTGGTTCGCGGTGGAGTACGAGGCCCGACTGGCCGGGCTCCGCCACCACCTCGGCGACGCCGCCGGAGCCGAACGGGCGCTGCGCGCGGCCCTGGAGCACGGCGGGCCGCACCTGGAGGCAATCGGACGGGCCCAGCTGCACCTCCAGCTCGCCGAGGTGCTCGGCGGCCGGGGCCGGGCGGAGGAGGCGGCGGTCCACGCCCTTCAGGCGGCGCACCGGGCCGACGAGGCGGGTGAGGGTGCGACGCTCGGGGCCTGGGCGCGGCAGCAGCTCGGCGGACTGCTGCTGCGGCTGGGGCGGTGGGCCGAGGCCGCCGAGGTGCTGGAGTCCGCGCTGCTGGACCTGACCGCCGAGACGCACGGCGACGGGGCGATCGTGCAGACGCAGTGGTGGCTCGGCGACTGTCTGAGCGAGCTCGGGGAGCACCGCGCCGCCGCCGAACGCCGGCTGCAGGCCGCCGAGATCGCCCGGCACTGGCCGGAGCAACAGGACCACGCGACGCTCGCCCACCTCGCCGCCGAGTCGCTCGGACAGGCGGGGCTGCTTGCCGAGGCGGACCGGGCCTACGCGCGCGCGGGCGACCTGTGGCGCTCGCTCGGCAACGTCCACGGCCTCGTCCGCTCCCTGCGCGCCCGCGCGTGGCTGGCACTGCGTACCGGGGCAGACTTGGACGGGGCACGCAAGCTCATGCCGGAGACGGAAGACGAGTCGCGGGAGCCGGTGGCGGGCCCGTGCGGGACGCGCGAGCTCACACCGGGCGCAGACTTGGCGCCGGAGCCGGTCGCAAACCCGGACTTGGCACCGGAGCCGATGGCCAGCCCAGGCGGGGCACCGGGACCGATCGCGAACCCGGACGAGGCGCGCGAGCTCATAAGCGCAGACTTGGCGGCGGAGCCGATGGCCAGCCCAGGCGGGGCACCGGGACCGATCGCGAACCCGGACGAGGCGCGCGAGCTCATAAGCGCAGACTTGGCGGCGGAGCCGC